>NZ_CP047656.1:1200000-1565000 GCF_009906955.1 Paraglaciecola mesophila | reverse complement strand
AGCGATACAAGGTGATAGCCCTGTACACGAACGCGAATTTTAAGTGAAATCGAGTAGGTCGGGACACGTGTTATCTTGACTGAATATGGGGGGACCATCCTCCAAGGCTAAATACTCCTAACTGACCGATAGTGAACTAGTACCGTGAGGGAAAGGCGAAAAGAACCCCTGTGAGGGGAGTGAAATAGAACCTGAAACCGTATACGTACAAGCAGTGGGAGCAGACTTGTTCTGTGACTGCGTACCTTTTGTATAATGGGTCAGCGACTTATATTTTGTAGCAAGGTTAACCGAATAGGGGAGCCGTAGCGAAAGCGAGTGTTAACTGCGCGTTTTAGTTGCAAGGTATAGACCCGAAACCCGGTGATCTAGCCATGGGCAGGTTGAAGGTTGAGTAACATCAACTGGAGGACCGAACCGACTAACGTTGAAAAGTTAGCGGATGACTTGTGGCTGGGGGTGAAAGGCCAATCAAACCGGGAGATAGCTGGTTCTCCCCGAAAGCTATTTAGGTAGCGCCTCGGACGAATACCACTGGGGGTAGAGCACTGTTAAGGCTAGGGGGTCATCCCGACTTACCAACCCTTTGCAAACTCCGAATACCAGTGAGTACTATCCGGGAGACACACGGCGGGTGCTAACGTCCGTCGTGAAGAGGGAAACAACCCAGACCGCCAGCTAAGGTCCCAAAATTATTGCTAAGTGGGAAACGATGTGGGAAGGCTAAGACAGCTAGGAGGTTGGCTTAGAAGCAGCCACCCTTTAAAGAAAGCGTAATAGCTCACTAGTCGAGTCGGCCTGCGCGGAAGATGTAACGGGGCTAAGCAATATACCGAAGCTGCGGACGCAAAGTTTACTTTGCGTGGTAGGGGAGCGTTGTGTAAGTGGCTGAAGGTGAACTGAGAGGTTTGCTGGACATATCACAAGTGCGAATGCTGACATGAGTAACGATAATGCGGGTGAAAAACCCGCACGCCGGAAGACCAAGGTTTCCTGTCCCATGCTAATCAGGGCAGGGTAAGTCGGCCCCTAAGGCGAGGCAGAAATGCGTAGTCGATGGGAAACGGATTAATATTTCCGTACTTGGTATATCAGTGATGGGGGGACGGAGAAGGTTATGCAAGCATAGCGTTGGTTGTCTATGTGAAAGTGTGTAGGGTTGAAGTTTAGGTAAATCCGGACTTCTACATGCCTGAGACACGAGACGAGACTCTACGGAGTTGAAGTTGCAAATACCCTGCTTCCAGGAAAAGCCTCTAAACTTATGATATATCGAACCGTACCCCAAACCGACACAGGTGGTCAGGTAGAGAATACTAAGGCGCTTGAGAGAACTCGGGTGAAGGAACTCGGCAAAATCGTACCGTAACTTCGGGAGAAGGTACGCCCCTGTTTGTGATGAGACTTGCTCTCTGAGCGAATGGGGGCCGCAGTGAAAAGGTGGCTGGGACTGTTTATTAAAAACACAGCACTGTGCTAAATCGAAAGATGACGTATACGGTGTGACACCTGCCCGGTGCCGGAAGGTTAATTGATGGGGTTAGCGCAAGCGAAGCTCTTGATCGAAGCCCCGGTAAACGGCGGCCGTAACTATAACGGTCCTAAGGTAGCGAAATTCCTTGTCGGGTAAGTTCCGACCTGCACGAATGGTGTAACCATGGCCACGCTGTCTCCACCCGAGACTCAGTGAAATTGAAATCGCAGTGAAGATGCTGTGTACCCGCACCTAGACGGAAAGACCCCGTGAACCTTTACTATAGCTTGGCACTGAACATTGACCCTACATGTGTAGGATAGGTGGGAGACTTTGAAGCGTGAACGCCAGTTTGCGTGGAGTCATCCTTGAAATACCACCCTTGTACGTTTGATGTTCTAACGTTGTTCCCTAATCGGGAATGCGGACAGTGCCTGGTGGGTAGTTTGACTGGGGCGGTCTCCTCCCAAAGAGTAACGGAGGAGCACGAAGGTTGGCTAATCCTGGTCGGACATCAGGAGGTTAGTGCAATGGCATAAGCCAGCTTAACTGCGAGACAGACACGTCGAGCAGGTACGAAAGTAGGTCATAGTGATCCGGTGGTTCTGTATGGAAGGGCCATCGCTCAACGGATAAAAGGTACTCCGGGGATAACAGGCTGATACCGCCCAAGAGTTCATATCGACGGCGGTGTTTGGCACCTCGATGTCGGCTCATCACATCCTGGGGCTGAAGTCGGTCCCAAGGGTATGGCTGTTCGCCATTTAAAGTGGTACGCGAGCTGGGTTTAGAACGTCGTGAGACAGTTCGGTCCCTATCTGGTGTGGGCGTTGGATGATTGAGGGGAGCTGCTCCTAGTACGAGAGGACCGGAGTGGACGAACCGCTGGTGTTCGGGTTGTTTTGCCAAGAGCATTGCCCGGTAGCTACGTTCGGAATCGATAACCGCTGAAAGCATCTAAGCGGGAAGCGAGCCCCAAGATGAGTCATCCCTGGCAGTTTAACTGTCCTAAAGGGTTGTTGAAGACTACGACGTTGATAGGTAGGATGTGGAAGCGTTGCAAGGCGTTAAGCTAACCTGTACTAATTGCCCGTGAGGCTTAACCATACAACGCCCAAGTGACTTTTATATCGTTCTAACGAACGAGTCGTGTTAAATGGCTTAAACGGAAGGAAACCTTCCTAACCATTTACCTACTCGCTAAAGTTAGGGATAGATAAAATGTTTGAACGTTGTATGTATGACAAGTATTGAAATCAAGAGTAAGACTAAAGAGATTTAGCGATGATTACAGCCAGACCTGAAAAGGAACGGCATCAGCTTTTACATATTGAATTTATTGAGCTAAGGCTTGATAAATAACAGTTTATGTCTGGCGGCCATAGCGATGCGGCCCCACCTGATCCCATCTCGAACTCAGAAGTGAAACGCATTAGCGGCGATGGTAGTATGGGGTTTCCCCATGCGAGAGTAGCACACCGCCAGACTCCCATTTAGAAAAAGGGCTATCCGTAAGGATGGCCCTTTTTTGCATGTGCAGGATAAAGTATTGCAAGGTTGATACGGCATCAACGGATAGCCCTTTTCCTAAGCGCTGTCGCGCAACGCTACCCCCACATGAAGAAACCAAATCCATCAAGGGCATTCGACTCTAGTTCTTTGTGTGAAACCTGAAGAACAACCCATCCCTGGTGTTGCGCGCCAGCCATTCATCCATGAATGTCGTTCAGACGGGCAAAGCTGCGCTTCGCAAAAGCCTCCGTCTTCACCCCCATGCGACAGCCGCGCTGCGCGGCATCCTATGCGCCAACCGCGTTGCGAGACAATACGGTTGCCGGAAGACGACACCAGACTCCCATTTAGAATGAAGCCACCTTAATCGGGTGGCTTTTTTCGTTTTTGTGCTATAGAAAAAATCAACTGTAGTCGAAATCGCATTTTAAAGCTTATTAACGTAGTAGACGGCTAGGTGACATACTTCCCTGTAGCTCAGTCCAGCCCGACATCCATGTCGGTCGTTCAAACGGCTGGAGCGGTGCTCCAGATAGCCGTTTTCACCCATGAATGTCGTTCAGTCGGGCAAAGCTGCGCTTCGCAAAAGCCTCCGTCTTCACCCCCATGCGACAGCCGCGCTGCGAGACAATACGGTTGTCGGAAGACACCGCCAGACTCCCATTGCACGAAAACGCCCTGAACAAAAAATGGTCAGGGCTTTTTCGTATATGCGCTGTCGCGCAAAGCTAGGCTTCGCAAAAGCCTCCGACTTCACCTTTATTTCGCAGTATCATGTACGCTGTATTTTAATAAAAGAAAAAGCGTGACGCTAAACGCTACTACATTTTCGCGACAGCATTCTTTATGTTAGTACTTAACTCTTTTTTACCGCTTAATTTAAATTCATTGACTAAGGCTTTCGTTGTTTTAAATTGTATAAGTGAGGCAACTAAAATATATGATTCCTGTGGGATCTGGCTGGGGCATTCAATACATGTCAGCTTATGCAATACGTATGTAGCTAACGCTTGAGAGAACGACATGTAAGGCGTATTAGATATCAGATATTGTTGAACCCGCTGGTTAGTATGTGAACCTAGCTCTTTTGGCTGACAGTGAGTTAATAGATGTGTTAGTAGCCTCGTATCCATACTTTGATGATAACGTGCTGCGTGGTAGACAAGCTCCTCACTAAATTGTATCTGTGCGGTTTTTAGCAAGGTCGCAGTCAAATCAGTTAATGGCTTACCAACGATTAAACTCACTTCATCACTTGAGGCATCACGCTTAAACCCGAGCTTAAGTGGGAGGTATTGGTTATGCGTCCAAAAGTTAAGTAGTGTTGGTGTTGCGCCAAACGAACTTGTAAGTAGCGTGATCCCTAGCTCTTTCGCGGAAGCTTCAATATAAGTTAATAATGCGCTTGCCAAATGCTTGCGTCTATAAGCATTAGAAACGGCTATTCGTACAATGCGCCATTGTTCTATTTTTACAAAGGCGTCATCGGCACAATGTAAAGCCAAATTTTGCGCGACCAAATGACCATTTACTCTTCTACTTCCATTTATGATCCCTTGAGATACTTCACTAAGTGCACTTCCGCCTTCTGAACAAATCAATGCGACGCCAATTACTTCGTCGCCTAGAGTACAGGCAAATATACGTTGTTCAAAGGCGTCAAGTAATCTTAGTAGGTCATCGGGGCTGGTTTGATAATGGGCGTTAATGAGTAATGAGAATACTTGTTTTAGAATATGTGGAGCGCTCGCTAAAAGATCTTTTGTGGCTTCTATGAACGCATAGTCAACTGAGTGCTTTGCAAGGCTTTTATTACCGCTCATTTCTGGAGTTAGATTACTGCACTCAATTAACGGATCCGAACAGGCGCCTGAAGTTGAATCTTCCATGATAAAAACGCGAAACCAGAAGTGTTCTAAACAATCATCCTTATACCAACGTATCGGTGTTTTGAGCATTAGGTTCTTCCAACCTTTATACTCATTTTCTAAATAAGGCTTAAAGCGTAATTCAAAGCCGCGGCCCGCTCCTTCGTATCCGTGCACCGTTGAACTTAAAACCACTCTGGAATACTTATTTAAGAGTGCTTTTAGTATAGAAGATGGGATCGCAGCCGCTTCGTCGATAAATAACAGATCCGCTTGGTAATCATCTTCAATTAGCGCATCCGGAGCGACAAATACTAGCGGATGCTGGTTATTAGCGTTTTGTTCGATATTAGCAAATGCAAAAACTTGCTCGACATTACGTTTGTTTGGCGCCGTTATGATTATATGACTAGCGTGTTTTGAAATTAACGTTCGCGCTGCAAGACCAAGGGCAGATGATTTTCCTCTACCTCTATCTGCGGTTATGACTAAAGGTCGCTTTCTATGTCCAGTCCTGAAACGCAAAATGCTGCTAATCAGATGCTCTTGTTCTGGAGTTGTGCTATTGAGTTTTCGATTTATTTCAGCAGTCGATACCTCCTTATTACATCCTGAAAACGAAGTAGGAGTGATAATCACTGTATCGTCATCTTCCTCAATCATTGAAATCAGACGTTTGATAAATCGACTCGGCTCTAAGACTTGAGTGAAACCGTAGGAATAGCGCGAGTTAGAAAGGGGATCAGTAAAGAGCGGCCATCGGTTGAATTCAGGACATAATATTATCATTAAGCCATTAGCCTGAATCGTGCCGCTAAAGGCCATGAGCGCGTTTGCACTTATACCTGAAAAGCAATTAAAAATAACCGTAGCGTACTCAGTGCCTAAATATTGTCTATAAGCTTTAGGGCTAACAGGGGGCTCTTTATCTGGCTTATCCCCTACCCACAAGGTTTCTTTATCAGAAAGGGTAATCATGCTGGCTAAACTTTGCGCTTGATTTTCAGCCCATTCTTTTGGTCCACTGATCACCGCTAATTGGCGATGAAAAATCGCGCTTTTTCGCTGTTTTGCCCATTCTTCTATTTTAAAGTGTAAATCCACGCTGATATTATCTGTACAATGTGCCGGAAATTACCGCCAGTTTAAGCAAAGTTACCAAGGAATACGAATGCGCTTTTTATCAAGACGATTAGTGATGCCCAATGACCTTAATTATGCCAACTCGTTATTTGGAGGGAGAGCGTTAGAGTGGATCGATGAAGAGTCTGCGATCTACGCAATTTGCCAATTGGAAACTAACCAGTTAGTGACGAAACATATTGGGGAAATTAGTTTTGAATCTCCTGCTTTACAGGGAGATGTTGTTGAGTTTGGTTTAGAAACCAAGCAGGTTGGTCGTACTTCTATTACTGTGACGTGCTTAGTAAGAAACAAAGAGACCAAAAAAACGATATGTCTCGCAGACGATATCGTTTTTGTACGAGTTGATCGGGAAACACGTTTACCTGTCGCTCACGGCAAAACATTTGAGGAACTGCAAGCGCGAGCAAAACTGGAAATGAAAGGGTTAATTTAATGCGGAGCACGGCGTTTAAAAGAAACACTGCCTTTGAGTCAATCACAGGAAAATCTTGGCTTGCACTGGCGTTAAGCTTTATATCTATTAACAGTTGTGCGGTTGCTGGCCAATCAAAGTTTTCAGTCGTCGAGACACTTTCTTTACCAGGAGTGTTAGAGGAAAGTTCTGCCTTATATTGCGAGTCTCTCGACCGTGTTTACAGCTTAAATGATTCTGGAAATGCGCCGATTATTTTTCAACTGAATGAAAAGGCGGAGATTGTATCTGAGCGCACACCAAAAAACGTGAAAAACAGAGATTGGGAAGCACTAACAGCAGATGATGCTTTTTTCTACGTAGGGGACATCGGTAATAACCGAGGCACGCGTAAAAATGTGGTTATTTATAAATTCCCTCGCAGTGAGAGCGATACCAAGAAAACGCAAACACTTAGTGTGTCTTATGAAGGAAATCGCCCTAAAGAAAATGAATCGCTAAATCATGACTTTGACGCGGAAGCCTTGGTGGCCGTCGATGAGCATTTAGTTTTATTTTCAAAAAGCTGGCGTACCGATCTCCTTAACGTGTATTTGCTCGATAAAAATGAAAGCAAGCAGAAACTCAGCGCCAATATCACAATAGAAGGCATTCCAGGAGTGATCACCGGTGCGGACTACGACAAGGCGAATCATCGTTATGTTTTGGTTGGTTATCCTTCGAAGCGCGTAGGGTTTGGGGATCCTTTCATGGTGTTGCTTGACGACAATTTTGCACTAATTGATACGATATCACTTGCTGGGTACGGCCAAGTAGAAGGTGTGTGCGCACACCCTTCAGGGCAAATATGGTTTACCCAAGAATCTTCTATTTTCAGCAGCAGTAAATTGGTCAAGCTTACCCTAGCGAGTAACAAACTAACCTGATGCTTTTAATACACTGCTAAACAGCGCTTGCGCTGGGTGACAGTATTGCTACACTGTCGCCGTTAGCTAAAGTGATTGATTCTTTGTTAACGACCAAGGGGTGCCGAAAGGCTGAGATTTATCTGCATTAAGATATGACCCTAACACCTGATCCGGATAATACCGGCGTAGGAATGGTTATTTCGTTCACATCTTCATATGTAAACATCTCCCATTTATCTGCCGCAAAGCCGGATCTTTTCAACTTTTACTGAAGAGATCCCAATGAAGTTTTGTTCTACCTTACTTGCTTTATCTATCGCATCCAGTTTCGCTAGTCACGCTGAAGAGTCAAAAGACATAGAGCGTATTACTGTCAGTTCTGACTTTCGTCAGCAAGAGTTAATGTTCATCCCTGCCAGTGCAACCATACTGAGCGATTCACAAATTGAAGCTCGCCAAGCACAACACTTAGAAGAAATTTTGAACGTGGGTGCCAACATTAATTTTGCCAGTGGAGCATCACGCGGACGTTTTATTCAAATTCGTGGCATAGGTGAGCGCAGTCAGTTTTCAGAGCCAAGTAATCCGTCAGTTGGATTTTTAGTGGATGATTTTGATTTCTCGGGCATTGCTGGCGTGGGCACCTTGTTTGATGTTGAGCAAGTAGAGATTTTAAGAGGCCCACAAGCAACCGAATTCGGCGCAAGTGCGATGGCGGGTGTGATAAAGGTCAAAACGGTAGATGCAGGGCCTGAGCAAGGCGGAAAGTTATCGTTCTCTCTAGCGGAACAAAATACTTGGAGTCTAGGCGGCGCCTACGGTAATGCCATTACCGATAATTTGTTTTACCGAGTCGCAGTACAACAGTTCAAAAGCGATGGCTTTGTTGAAAACACATTTTTAAATCGCGATGATACTGACAATCTTGACGAATTTACCTCAAGAGTAAAATTGAAATATCTACCAACAGATTGGCTGACATTTGACCTCAACTATCAATATTTCGATATCGACAATGGCTATGATGCGTTTTCTCTTGAAAATACTCGAGAGTCGCGAGCTGATGAGCCTGGCTTCGATCGTCAAGAAACCCATGCACTGGGACTTAAAACTGAAATAAATACCGAATTGACTGATGTATTTATTATTCTGAGCCAATCGGAATCAGATATGGGGTACAGCTATGATGAAGATTGGACCTATGTAGGATTTCACCCTGATGAATATTCTTCTGTAGATAGCTACTTTAGAGAGCGTGACACAGATAACATCGACATACGTTTGTTATCGAACGATAAGTCAACATTATTCAATGGTTCTACCCAATGGTTATTTGGTTTGTATTCAAAATCTATGGATGAAAGCCTGCTACGTCAATATACCTACGCGGATGGTGATTTCACAAGTCAGTACCAACAAGATAACGTTGCCGTATATTCTCAAGTGGATACGCAATTAACAGATTCACTAAGTCTTCGTTTAGGCCTTCGAGCTGACCGTTTTGAAATTGACTACCGTGATATTAGCGGCTTCAGTCAAAGCAATGATAAAACCTTGGTCGGTGGCAAAGCCGTACTCGATTACAGTATCGATAGCGCCTCAGTTTATGCCAGCGTATCAAGAGGGTACAAGGCTGCTGGCTTTAATCCTGATGAGCGAGTCAGTGAACAAAGACGCATATATCAGCCAGAGTACAACTGGAATTATGAAGTTGGGGTAAAAGGTAATTTTATTAACTACGACGCGTTTATCCGTATGGCCGTTTTTTATATGGACAGAGAAGATACCCAAGTCAATGATTATGACGTGCAAACGCGTGTAGATGGCAGTGCCACATTCATCGATATAATAGGTAACGCAGATACAGGTACTAACTGGGGCTATGAATTAGAAACCGGTTGGCAGGCAAATGACAGTATTTATTTACATGCTAATTTTGGTTGGTTGGACGCTACTTTTGAAGATTATACCTTAGCCGATGGATCTGTTGTCGATAAGCAAGACCAAGCACAAGCACCGAATTATACCTTCAATATTGGTGCGAATGTGCAGTTATCTGAGCAAATCAGCTGGTCAATAGATGCAGATGGGAAAGACGAGTACCGCTTTTCAGATGGTCATGATGAAAAATCCCCTTCTTATGTATTGGTGAATACCGCAGTACGCTTTGATGTGCAAGATTGGTCATGTTCTGTATGGGTAAAAAATGTGTTTGATCGGACGTACTACGTGCGTGGTTTCGGTGGATTTAACAATGACCCACGAGAAGGTTACGCTACGCCGGAACCATACTATCAACTAGGTGACGGCCGCCAAATCGGCATTAGCGCCCAGTACAGCTTTTAATATAAGGATTTGATAATGAAATTAGTTGCAGAAATTTCAATGTACCCACTGAACGAACAATACCTTGAGCCAATACAAACCTTTATTGATCGTTTAAACGAATATGGCCACTTGAAGGTTGTAACTAGTGCGACGAGTACCTTAGTAAGCGGTGACTATTTAGCGACCATGCAAGTATTAGCCAAGGAAATGCAGCGAAGTCATCAAGAAGTAGGGCAAGCAATATTTGTTTGTAAGTTTTTAAATGGTGAGAAAATGAGTAGCGATGTGTAATGCCAAGCTTAGTTGAGCTGTTCGATAATATTGCACAGCAGTTTGTTGCACTGCCTTGGCTAGAAGCAACGGCGGTGATACTCGCCGTTGCTTACGTGTGGCTAGCTGCTAGAGAGAATATTTGGTGCTGGCCTTGTGCATTAGTCAGCACAGGCATATACACGTGGCTGTTTTGGGAAGTTTCGTTGCTATTTCATACTCTCTTGAATGCCTATTACTTATTAATGGCGGTATATGGTTGGCAGCAATGGAAGCGATGTGAGAGCGATGCGTTAGCGATTCAAAGCTGGTCTGTTCGAAAGCACTTACTGCGCATAGCTTTATTGTCCCTTGTTGCATTTGGATTTACGAGTTTTGCCAGCATGTGGCTAGATTCTGAGTATCTTAACTTAGATGCATTTATCACTGTATTTAGCGTTTATACTACTGTGATGGTAGCGCACAAGGTTCTGGAGAATTGGCTGTATTGGGTAGTAATCAATAGTTTCGCTTGTTACCTCTATTTTGCCAAAGAGATGTATATGACTGGCGTACTATTTATTTTTTATGTGCTGTTTGCAGTCTATGGGTATATCAATTGGCGACGACAATTTATAGGTAAGCGCTATGCCCCATCGGTATCAGCTTAACTCCGGGCAGTTAGCTGAACTTGCCTCCCTTAATTATTGTCGAAACGGGTTCAGCTTGAGACAAGTGAAAAAGGGAGGGGCGGTCAATTCAAGTTATTGTTTAACAACACCTTCGAATCGATTTTTCATGAAAACCTTCGAATCTGATCAAGTCAATCAACTTGCTCGACAACATCTATTTGATGTTCAGAAAAAGATTTGGCAAAAGGGCATGGCCTGCGAGCCTGTTTATTTATCTACAACTGCGGGCTTTCAACTCGACGGCTGGGTGGATTGTAAAACTCTGGTAGATAGCAATATAAGTAACGAATCTAAAGCCCACACATTAGCCAATACCTTGCACCGTATTCATGGTCTGTGTATCGCTGGTCAGGCACTTGATTTACCAGCACAATGGACAGGGTATTTAGCTCAATTGCCTCGGGAGCAATATGGGGATGAGCGTGAAGAAGCGAAAACACTGGCGAACAGCTGGTATGCAGTCTTAGAAGAAGAATTAGTCTTTTGTCATAATGATTTATCACTCGAGCATGTCACAACGAATACGCCACGGCTCATATTCGATTGGGAATATTGCGCATTATCAAATCGTTATTTTGACCTTGCTGCCTGTATCGATGTGAACAAGCTTGTACCTCAACAGCAGGCGTGTTTGCTAGCAAGTTATGCGCAATATGCTAAATTACCCCTCTCATTGGTGATAGAAAAAACCACGCTTATGCTGCCTTTGGTTAGTTTAACGAGTCGACTTTGGTACGCTGTGGCGAATCAACTGGCGACTTCACAAAATTCTACTGGCGATAATTTAAGCGGTTGAACTCAAACCGTGAGTTTTACCAATAAAAGCACTTTACCTTTTATCCTTGTTCCGTATAATTCAGCAGCTCAGCAGGGGTGTAGTTCCAATTGGTAGAACAGCGGTCTCCAAAACCGATGGCTGGGGGTTCGAATCCCTCCACCCCTGCCAATTTTTCAGCTTCAGTCAAATCACCCTTGAATTTAAAATAACTTTTTTATCCGATTGGAGGGTAAGAAGCCCCATGGGGTTTGACAAATTGTCTGGAACAATTTGTACCGCTCAGCGCCGTTTACGGTCAGGTACAGGGAAGTATGTGAGTACATCCCTCCACCCCTGCCAATTTTTCAGCTTCACTCTTCAGTCAAATCACCCTTGAATTTAAAATAACTTTTTTACCCGATTGGAGGGTGAGAAGCCCCATGGGGTTTGACAACTTTTTAGATAAAGTTGTGATGCTTTTTCGGTAAACACGTTCCGAGAACCGCGTTCCGGGAACCGCGTTCCGCTTATTACCGAATATTCTTCAGGGTGTTTTTCAGTTATTTTCAGGGATAAATTTGAAACTTGAATACTTCCTCTATTTAGATATCGTGATAATCTACACCAATGAATACAAAAACTCACAATACACTTAGCTCGTATCAACGCGCTGTTCTTGGCGAATTAGGCATTGCTACTTGGCAAGCCCAAAGTCCAGAGAGTCTTAATACTGAGACCCCTACACAAAATGTAGCCTCGAACATTCAGGCACCTAATAAGGTTGCAAATAAAAAAACTAGCCCAATACCTGACGCGATAAAACGTTTTAAAACTCAGCCTGACGAAGCGCCTGTAAGAAAGTCGGTGCCCAATAGCGTTGTATTAGGATTTAACCTTGCAAGCGTGCCTAGTTCACTCGTGAAAGATGTTTTACTCAGTATTGAGCTGCCGACTGAGGGACCCGAGTTGATCTCTAAGGTCAATAGCGCAGAGTATTCAGATTATCTTCTCGCCTGGGATATTGATGAAAAAGTCGCATTAAAAGGGCGCTTACTCACAACCCCTCCATTGAATAAAGGCCTGTCGGTAGCCAATAAAAAGCAATTATGGACATTTTTATCTCGCTTTTCGCTCAATGATACTTAACGTGCTAAAGCTTAACGCTCAAAATTACTATCAGGCTTATTCCATTCATTGTAATGGACACTCGCACCCTTGGTCAGAATCTGTATTCGCAGATTGTTTTACCGATAACTACCAAGCGTATGCGTTGCAGCAAGATAATACTGTAGTTGGCTTGTACGTGGCACTATTTGTATTGGATGAAGCGACATTAATGGATATAGGGGTTGATGCATCTTATCGGGGACGTGGTTTGAGTAGAGTGCTCATGTCACATTTTTTAGCACAATGTAAAGCAAGCAATATACATTACGTTTGGCTAGAAGTGCGAGCTTCTAATTTTGCTGCCATTGGGCTGTATGAAGCATTTGGATTTGAACAAATAGAACGTCGTAAAGGGTATTATAAAACGCAGGAAGGGCAGGAAGACGCTTTGATGATGAGGTTAGCGTTAGGTGCTACAGAATAACCAAAAAAATCGATGAAGCCCTTGCGGGCTTCACATCGAATTCATTATCTACGAGCGGAAGAAATATTTAGTTGTTGAGTAGGATCTTGACGTTCAATCGCTAACTTTACAAACTTCGAAGAGTTGTAATTACAACCAACACACATAGCAATGAATTGGTTCATGCTAGGGCTGCCAATTTCTTTTTCCCAGTTTTCATAGGTTTTACGTGTTTTAACATTAGCAAGTTTTGCCATTTTAACCGTAGTTAAACCAGCGTCTTGTCTCATTTTTCTAAGATCTGCACCTGTGATATACATGCTTTTATTCCTCATAATATTATTGAAACTACAACAGAGCTAAAACAGCATATAAAAAAACTCTGTTTTTCTATTGTCAGGCGCAGTGTATGCGAACAAATGTGGAATGGATTCCACAAGGTGAATTAATTTCACATTTTTTGCGGTTAGTTTGGGTGGGATAATTACCTATTTAAGGCTCGATATTGGTGGTGATTACACTGTAAAGTCAGCCTCATCCAGTGAGGCTAATCTTATTTTTAACTGGTATCTGGTGTTTTATTGTACTTTTGTCTTTTGCAATTAGGCGAGTACAGGTGGTTTCATTTTACCGCTAACCATAGCCAGAACAGGTGGTTTCATTTTACCGCTAACCATAGCCAGTACTGGTGGTTTCATTTTCCCGCTAACCATAGCGAGTACAGGTGGTTTCATTTTACCACTAACCATAGCCAGAACAGGTGGTTTCATTTTCCCGCTAACCATAGCGAGGACAGGTGGCTTCATTTTCCCGCTAACCATAGCCAGAACAGGTGGTTTCATTTTACCGCTAACCATAGCCAGTACTGGTGGTTTCATTTTACCACTAACCATAGCCAGAACAGGTGGTTTCATTTTCCCGCTAACCATAGCCAGAACAGGTGGTTTCAATTTCCCACTAACTATAGCGAGTACAGGTGGTTTCATTTTCCCGCTAACCATAGCGAGTACAGGTGGCTTCATTTTCCCGCTAACCATAGCGAGTACAGGTGGCTTCATTTTCCCGCTAACCATAGCGATTACATGTGGTTTCATTTTCCCGCTAACCATAGCGAGTACAGGTGGTTTCATTTTCCCGCTAACCATAGCGAGAACAGGTGGTTTCATTTTTCCGCTGACCATAGCTGATGTGAGTGACTTACTAGCTGAGTCATTATTTATAGCCGAAAAATTGTGAGCGATATTAACTGTAAGTTGTGAATTACAAATATAATTAATATATTCTTTTCTATTATCATTAGAGCTATTTGCAGCAACTGAAAAAAGTGAAAAACCAACGGCCAAAATTATTTTCTTCATCTGTACTTCCTCGACTTATCATATTTAAAGCGAATATTCGCAAATTAGATTATGTCGTTTTTATCAGCAGATGTGGAGTTTTAGGCTTTTAATAATCTTGGCAGGAGGAGCTTATAACTTTCTTGGAATGTTACCCATATCGCTAACATTGAAATTACCTGCATTATGTAAGGGTTCGCATAATAGAAAAAAACTACTTGGGGGGAGTTAGTTAGGTGTCTTATTAAATACTCCAAGACAACTAATACTTGTACAATAAGAGACAACCCGTATAACCTAAATATTGTCCAATCTAAATTTATTGATTTAGAACTTAAATTAAACCAACTTTCAGTGATGCTTACTCTAGAAAATATAAGATTCCTAGCAATTAGAGTGACAATTATTAGCGCTACATTCCAGTAAATTTCTGGCGGTGGGTACTCGGTAATAAACCAGTAAATTTCTATAGCTGAAATTATCAGCGTAACAACCAATAATAATTTAGCAGCCCAGTCATGTCTCAAATAATAGGAGATCCCTAGGCCGAATGAATACAGTAAAAATTTAGTTTCAACGTTACCATTTATAAAAAACCAAACTGTCTCATCAAGTGCGCGTAGCAATAAAATAATCGTTATAACACCAAGTACATCAGTGTCGTTTTTACAAATGCTCGCAGTAAATATCAAAATAGCTATGAATAAAATATCGAATGCCGCTGGATTTTGAAAGGTTAAAATTCCCGCGGCGATAAAAAGCCCTCCAAAGAGGGCTGTCATTATCTTGGGTAGGTACGCGCGAACTAGCATTAGCTGTGATTGAAGCCGAAATAATCCATGACTGTTGAAAAGAAAGATTCACGGGTTTGTTCTGACGCTTTTTGGCGGCAAACCGCCCACCACTTACTGATTACCTCAACCCCAATACTGTTCATCGTTTCGGGTTTTTCATTTTCTATAGCAGAAACTGTTTCTCGGCTGATACCAACCCGTATTGCCAGTTCGCCTTGGGTGTATCCAGCTTCTTTGCGAAGCGATTTAAGTTGTACACCGCTGAACTTTTTTCTACGAGACATAATGAGTTGGCTTCCTAAATATGAGCTAATCGTATATTTTAGTGGATGTGCGGGCGAAAAAGTTACCCTATTGACTCGAATATAAGGCAATGTTGACAGATTGTAAATCGCTTTTAACAAAGAAAAAGAATTATTCTATGAGTAATTTCTCTATAGGTTTCCGGATGTTAGATGCCAGACGTTACAGCACGGTGGGTGATTGTGTCGTGCGCTAGGCATAGGATTTACGCCTTACACCTTGAATAATTATGACTAGGAATCTCCTTTATACTCCAATCCTATGGGGTTCTAAATTCTGTGCCAATTACGGCCTTGTTTGTCCTGCTTCTTTGGTCATTATTAACTAATTCTAAATACTGATTCCCCTGGATTGCTCATTATCAAGGAGATACTGGAGTGTTAATTTAATAAGGTTTGCTAAATGCAGCGCTGATGTTTAACACAAAACGAAAGAAAGCAAATGCATTGCGAGTGATCGCTAAAAATTTTTTAACCTCTTGGAGAGACAGTTATGAGTAAAACAATTTTAGTGACAGGTGCCACAGATGGCATAGGTTTTGAGACTGCAAAAATGTTGCTATCTGCAGGTCATACTGTTCTGTTACATGGTCGAAACAGTAGTAAATTAAAAGATGCACAAATAACGTTAAGTGCTGGTGCAACCACTAATAAAGCCCCGTGCTATTTGGCTGATATGGCGAATTTGGATGATGTAACCAAGCTAGCAAGCACCATTAAAGCAAAGTACCGTTCACTTGATGCGGTGATTAATAATGCGGGCGTGTTTAAAGTGCCCTCCAGCATGACTGAAGATAAGCTAGATGTAAGATTTGTGGTCAATACTCTCGCACCCTATATCCTAACAAAAGCATTACTGCCAATACTTGATAGAAGTTCTCGCGTGGTGAATGTATCCTCAGCAGCACAGGCGCCGGTTAGTTTGGCGGCGTTAGCCGGTCAACAAGTGCTAAATGATTCACAAGCCTATGCGCAAAGTAAGCTTGCGCTAACGATGTGGTCTCGTCAGCTAGGGTTGTCGTTAGCTGAAAAGGGACCTGTGGTTGTCTCGGTCAACCCTAAATCGTTGCTAGGTAGTAAGATGGTCAAAGATGCTTATGGGATGGCTGGTAGTGATTTACGTGTTGGCGCGGATATTTTAAGTAGAGCGGCATTATCGGATGAATTTATAGACGCTTCCGGCCAATATTACGACAATGATATTGCCCAATTTGCTCAACCTCATCCTGACGCGCTCAATGAACAAAAGAACACGGCACTCATGAGCACAATGGACCAAATTATACAGCGTATTACGTCTGGATAAGAAGTCTATTGCAAATAGCAAAACATGGGGTGAAATACCATGTACTTCACCCTCTAAATGCCCATATCTGTTATTTACTTTCACTCAATAAACGTTGATAAAGCACATCTTTTAATACCGCTCTGTCGTGCTTCAATTGGTGCATGGCTTCGTCATCAATCGGCGCATCTTTAAGCTCTAATACGCGGATCTCCTTGTCCAGTTCTTCATATTCTTTGGCTTTTTCTGCAAATGTGGTGTCGTTCTTATTCAATGCCGCTATGGTGTCTTTTAATTCTGGGAAATCGCTATTTAGTGAATGATTTTCGCCTAGCATAATAACTCCTTCAAATGATGGAAAAACCTGACGCAAACGATAAACGGTATACTTATTTATGGTTTGCCAGACTTACAAAAGAGATAGGGACGATGACCTACTTTGTCAATCAAATAAGGGGAAATATCCTAGAGCCACATCATGGTTTATTTCACTAATAGAAAAGCAAACACGCCATTTTGAGAACTCAAAGTTTTGCTTAATCTTCTATAGCCTTTTCCCAATAAGGAGTTTGCCCATAATAATCCAAAAAGAAATCTATAAATGCTCTGACTTTTGGCGCTAACTGGCGATTGCTCGGGTAGACCGCCCAAATTGCTGTTTTTGATACCATTGGATATTCTTTTAGTACTTGCACAAGTTGACCTGATTGTAGTGCTTGATAAGCACACCAGATAGACGACATAACAAGGCCAGCACCTTCAATACCAGCATCCCTAACTGCTTCGCCATTATCGATTCGAATTTTACCATCGGCTTTTACACTGATAGACCCTTTTTCTGCCTCGAATTCCCACGTATCTAGCCCCATCAAATTAACACATTGATGGTTAGCAATATCTTGTGGCGTTTTTGGTTCGCCATATTCTTTAATATATTTTGGGGAAGCACATACAATTCTACGATCAGGCGCTAATTTACGTGCAATCAGGTTAGAGTCTTTCAACGCGGCATCGCGAATAGCGATATCAAAACCGCCTTCGACTAAATCGACAATGGAGTCATTAAAGCGAAAATCTACCGACAGTTCAGGGTAGCGCGCTAAAAATTCTTCTAATGCGGGCACAATGTGCATACGCCCAAAAGAGGCTGGAGCAGTCACTCTTAAAACACCTTTAGGGTTGTGCTCTCCGTCACCAATAGATGCTCGCGCGGTTTCAATATTGGTCAGTATCTCTTCTGCATGAGGTAAAAACGCTTCACCTTCTTCGGTTAATGACACCTTACGCGTCGTACGATGCACAAGACGTACGCCTAAATTTTCTTCTAGCTTGCTTATATATGCGCTGGCCACAGCGGGTGACAAGTCTTGTTCTTGGCCCGCAGCACTGATGTTGCAGGTCCTAGCGATACGCACGAAAAGCTTAAGGTGTTCAATATTCATTCTATTATCAACTAAATCTAAAAACTGATTGTATACATTGCCCGATTATCACCACAAAGTGCAGCGGTTACAATGCACATTCTTAACCAATAAAAGGCCCATGTGATGAAAGCGATGATTGTTAATGAATTTGGTGATTCAAGTGTTTTTAAACCTACCGTACTAGCTAAGCCAGAGCTTAAGCCTGGTCATGTGCTAGTCCGCGTTGTTGCAAGCAGTGTGAATACAGTTGACATGATGATCAGACAAATGGGGCCTGACTTACCATTGTCACCATCTGCACCTGCTGTTCTCGGTATGGATTTCGCTGGCACCATCGAAGCGGTCGGTCAAGGGGTGACTGATTACGCACCTGGCGATGAAGTTTATGGTTGTGCTGGTGGTCTAGCTGACCTACAGGGTACGCTCGCTGAATACATGCTAGCAGACAGTAAACTCATCGCGCATAAACCTAAAAATCTTTCTATGCGCGAAGCGGCTGCCTTACCATTAGTGGCAATAACCGCTTACGAAGGTCTCCAAAGAGCCCAAGTTAAAGAAGGTCAAAATGTGTTAGTGCACGGTGGCTCTGGCGGCGTTGGTCATATTGCAGTGCAATTAGCTCGTTACTTCGGTGCGAATGTCTTTTCAACTGGCGGTGGTGAAAACCAATTGAACCTTATTGAAGAATTAGGCGCAACAGGCATTAATTACAAAACAGAAACCGTTGCAGATTACGTGCAAAAGCACACACAGGGTAAAGGGTTTGATGTTGTTTTTGATTCAGTTGGGGGCGCAAATCTACTGAATTCGTTTGAGGCCGCTGCTTTAAATGCGCAGATCGCGACGACGGTATCTTTGCTAGAGTTAGATTTAACCAACGCACATTTCAAAGGACTTTCTCTGCATGTTGTTTTCATGCTTATCCCTATGTTGCATGATCATAAGCGAGAAGTGCATGGTCAAATTTTGGCAACCCTAACCGACATAATTGAAGCAGGGCACTTACGCCCAGTGTTGGATGACCTGTCTTTTAGTCTAGAAGAAGTGGGCAAAGCCCATGATCGTCTAGCCAGTGGTCAAGGACTAGGTAAAGTAGTTATCGATATCTAATTTATCGAATGAAGGTGTTTTGTGCATAAGCACACACTTTTCGATTAATACGTGACTTCTGCGTGTTGATAGCGTTGCTAGCCAATCATGCTAGCGTTCAAGGGGCCAGCTTGGCCTCTTTTTTTGTTTGTATAATCTGATGTGAACAGAGATCAAGAGCCTTAGGTGAAGCATCGATTGTTTATGAGCCTTATATCAGTGAAAATAGCGCGCAATGACGATTAACATGTCGGATTTGAGATTGATAGCTTCTACCAATGCATACAAGGCCGTTAAGGCTCTTAGATCGTTTTCGGTTTAGTGAGTCTAGTCTATTTCCATTTGCTCTAAAGCTGCTGTACAGGTGATATCTTCCACTCATGAGGCTAATATTATCTGCAACCACGTTAAGTGGTTTGAGATTAGTTTACTAATAATGCAAAGCGATAAACCATTATCTATTGCCTTAGCAATTTCCTCATCGCCACAACCATTATCAATATCCCATACACGCTCGGCGAACTAGATAAGCTTTTCACGTTTGTGTGTCTTACGTTCGTGTGGCGAAGATGGGGGACAATCGTTAAAGTACGAACCTCTACGATATAGAATCGTGTCGCTAATTCATATCAAATCATACGGGTTCGCCGGTCTCGCTCAGTTTTTTAGGATACCTTCAACAGTGCGTTCCTTAACCTTTGTTTTAGACGGTACCATTAGATGCATCTCTTAAACGCGAATAAAAGCATCTACGACACCGTTCGCTATTTACGACTGGGGTAGTGTTAACGTTGAGCCCTGATCAAAAAACGAAAATTTAGGTAACACGAGTGGTGACATAAATATAAATTTTTGTCTGTTAAAGGTAACCAATCCACTCATATGGTTACAGACATATTCGTTGGGTTACTGATAAGGATTAGACTTGCCAATAATTAGAGAAGATACGGGGATGCCTGTTGTTTTGGCACTTCCTAATACATAGATGGCGGCAGTAATTAAGTCCATAACCGCTATTGGGATAAACAATGTCGGTGCCATACCTGACGATGCTGCGTACGTGACAACAACAAAACCGAAAAGTCGTACAAGCCCGTTCCAGACAATAATTGGAGCACGTCGGGGTAAATCCGAAACAGCCCAAAGAAGCGCTGCACCAATACAAATCAAGAAAGATGCAAGTACAAGCGTAATAATGAATGAGCTAGCCTGCGGAGAAAGAAGCTCAGGAATCATGATCCCAATTGCGATGGGGAAATTAAACAGTGCTGTAATTTGAACGAATTTCTTAAACATTTCTATACCTTAATACCAGTAGAACGATAAAGCGTAGCGATCACTTTGATTTATCAAGAGGTTATTTGACGTTTTGTTGTGAGTTTTACTGAATACTTAAATCCAAAGTTGTGGTTTGTGGCGCGCAATATTCACTATTTTAAGTTTCATATTGCGCTTTCCCAGTAGGGCGTAAATTTTACTGTAGATCTAGCCCAAAATGAGCGAGAGCTTGTTCTGCCACTTCAACGCCATACTCCTGAACAAAGTGGCCAGCTTCGGCTATTTTCATCGGCTCTGGGCAGCCGTTAATTACACTTTTCAGTGCCATCATTGCAGGCTCGCCTAGTACCGCATCTTTCATTCCGATTGCCATGAAGCTATCACCCTCCCAAGTGTTCGACCAGTACTCGATAGCGCGAAGACCGTATCTGACGGCATCATCGTTTTCGTCGGTTGGGATCATTTTAGGAAATTTCCTTACGCCTGCTTTATAGCTGTTATCAGGGAACGGTGCGTCATAAGCTACAACATCCAGAGGCGTTAGGGCAGCGCCTGCGTCAACAGCAAGCAAACCACCTACCGGGACTTCCGGCACACTGGAGCAAAAACCAATCCACTGTTTTGCGGCTTCTGTTAGCGGCTCACCAGTTCCTAGTCCCGTATTCATAACAATGAGTTTTTTGAACCTGTCTTGCATATCCATCGGTAGGGTTAGCCCTAGAAAGCCACCCCAGTCTTGGCAAACCAGCACCACATTCTTGAGATCCAAATGCTCAATTAATTTAATCAGGCTGTTTCTGTGGAACTCAAAATTGTAAACTGATTCTTCAACAGGCTTGTCTGAACGGCCAAATCCAAATAGATCTGGTGCAATGACACGGTGTCCGGCTTCAGTAAATACAGGGATCATTTTTCGATATAAGTAACTCCATGAAGGCTCGCCGTGCAGACAAAGAAATGTGTACTCAGCCGACTTGGTACCCTCGTCAATATACGCCATGCGTAGCGAGTCATATCCTTGCAGATCGTCAACGTACTGAGGTTCTTAGTGCTTTAATCGCCATTATTTTTCCTATTTAATTAATTCGTATTTATAAAGTCGTCTGTACGGTCATAAAGATTTATTAGTGATCGATACAGATTGGATAAGTGAATTCTGTATCGATCGCTAGATAAAGTCAACAACGAAATTGACATTTTTTAGTGAGTACTACAAAATATGCATCAATAAAGATATTTATAGGTAGGAGTACCATCGGTAATGGCCGGAAGAAAAAGATCGTTTGATAGAGATATTGCACTTGATAAGGCGATGCGTTTATTTTGGAACAACGGCTTTGCAGCGACATCTGTCTCGCATCTAACCTCAGAGCTTGGGATTAATACGCCTAGCTTATATGCCGCTTTTGGCAATAAAGAGCAGCTATTTAAAGAAGTGATCGCGCATTATATCGCACAATACAGTGAGCCGTGTTATCGCCATCTTATTGAACCCTCTGACGCCCCTTTCATAGAAAGGCTACGAGCATGTTTTTATGAGTTGATTCAAGAGTTTTCAGATGTTGATACCCCGTTAGGATGCTTGTTAGTAAAAAGCGTAAATGAATCTGACAGCGTTGCTTTTCCTAAGGATGCGACCGCAGACATCAAACAATTCGGATCAAAAACACTACAGCTGATCACTGCTTTGATAGAGTCTGAGGGGGTAGTAACAGAGTCTACGAGCGCAGAACTGCAGGCAAAATATCTGCTATCGGTTCTTTACGGCCTTTCTACTCAGGTTCGAGCGGGAGAGTCACGACAGGTTGCAGAATCGATTATGGACTATGCACTCAATACGATTCAGACGAGCTGCGCTCAGTAACACTATTATGGTTAGTTAAAATGACACCAAAAAGCGCCGACAAAAAATGACCTCCGAGAATACCAAGGTCATTCAGTAGTGACAGCAAGTACCAAAATACGATTGGCCGAGAAACTCAGCCACATTTAATCGAAGTGACTGGATTCGCAAGCCCTCAGTTGTACGTACATATTCCATATCATACTCTGCAAGCATACACACAAGATGACCAATAGGTTTCATTGGCGAGAAGAGGTCCCATTTTGCTTTCGCACTGTCTCCGTCAACCTCAATACGTGGATTAGTGAAACTGTGCATAAAGAACGAACGCATTTATAGCTACAAAGAACTCCATGACTTGCTGATCCCCTGATAGATGCATACTCATTTTGGGATTTGTCCAAATTGCATCTTTAAAAAGCAGTTCTGGCACTTTATCACTGTTTATTTCTTTGCCGTTCCCACCTTTATCAACAGCTTGACCATAGTTAGATTAAAGCGTTCGAATCTCTTCCAAGTTTTCTCGCTTTTGAATTCTTTGCTCTAATGTGAGTGCCATACTTTTCTCGTAAGTCTGTTTTAGATTTTATCTAATGTATGCAGATTTATGCTCAAACCAGACATAGATCCAAAATGTATTTATGTCTGGTTGCTTATTTTCATCACGTTGCGCTTTTTTGTCGTTATCCCGCAAAGTCTTTCATGATGACGTTATCAGCGTAAGATTGAAATCCTACTTCTATCTGTTTTGCAACGGCATCCGGAAATACGTGAAATTCCCCCGAGTCCAACGCAGCAAGAATACCAACAGGCACAACTTGTGGTGAAGATGCTATATCATTAAAACCAGTAATATCCGCCATATCTGTTGCAACTACGCCAGGGTGAACACTCAGCACACTCACATTATGTGGCTTAAAATGATCACGCAAACCTTGCGTCACAGAGTAAGATGCGGCTTTTGATGTGCAGTATGTTGACATATCCAAATAGTTTTTGAGTGAAGCAACCGAATTTAATTGCACCAGCGCACCTTGCTTTGCAATCAATGTTGCTTCAAATGCTTTAGCAACACGCATTAGCCCGTAGACATTCACTTCTATCTCTTCTTTCAAGGTATCAAGCGCATTATCTGCTAGGGGTGGTACTGTCGAAATAATTCCAGCGTTATTAATGACAACATCAACATCCGTTGCTTTGTTAGCGGCTGCTAGAATAGACGCTTCATCGGTAATATCGACTTGAATTGTCTCTACTTTTTCACCATATTGCTCTTCTAAAGCCTTGGTTGAATTTGGGTTTCGAACCGCTAAGTACACTTTCTTCGCGCCTTGGTCAATAAAGTGCTCAGTAATACTTTTACCAATACCTCGGTTAGCACCAGTGATGAAGACGACTTTGTTTAAAATATTGAATGACATAAGCTTATTCCTGTTTATATACGTTGATATAGTGTTGGGTGTTAACCGTTAACTTTTGTTTCTATCATGAAATCCAGTTGGAAATCGGTGATCACTTGATCTTGAAGTGGCTGGAAGAAATCATTGATTTTATCCACGTTGTTCACTAGGCCAATTGCAGTACGCGTTGGGCGAGTGCCGTGTGCCATATCCACCAGTGTTAAATATGCATCAACCACATGTTGCGGATCGGTTTTTGGGTCTTGCAATACCTGGTCGAAAGAGCCAATCATGTTGTCGATGATCGTTTTTAGCTGTGGGTTTTCTGCAACCACTTGCGCATGAGCTTCTGGTTTAAATGAGCCAGCTAAATTAGTTGCTGATGGGCCTGGCTCAACCAAAATAACCTCAACACCACTTGGCGCTAATTCAAATTTCAGGCTCTGAGAGTACGCTTCTACTGCCGCTTTACTCGCGCTGTAGGTGCCCGTAAACGGCCATGATACACGGCCAATAACAGACGTGGTATTGATGATGAGGCCTTTACCTGCTTTACGCATATGTGGTGCTACCGCTTGTACAGTGCGGATAACGCCGTAGAAGTTGGTGTCCATCAATTGCTGTGCCTGCTCAACACTAAATGCTTCGGTTACGCCCATGTGCATAATGCCAGCGTTGTTAATAAGCACATCAATCGCCTGTTCTTTTTGCATGATTTGTGCAATTGCTGCATTGACTGAGTCTTCACTAGACACATCCATATCAACCACAACGATATTTTCTGAGTAAGACTGTAGTTCATTTTTTACTTCTAGGTTCTTGCTGTCTGCATTGCGCATCGCTGCGTAAACTTTGTGTCCTTTATCAGCAAACTGCTTTGCGGACATTTTACCAAAACCACTGCTACTACCTGTAATTACTAATGTTTTCATGTTGTTACCTTTCTTAATTGCTGTTTCTTTAATCATCTTTCTTTCCTGCAAATTCTGTTGAACGGATTAGGCCATCGGGTTGAACAATTACATTCTGTAGCGTTCACTACTTATTGATTGAGTGGATTTTGTACTGATTGGTATTTAAAGTCAATGGTAAGTTGCAAATTTTTTAGTGATTGATAAAGAATTAACATGCGTAGCATTTATCGTTTTCGTAAAGCGCAAAAAGCAATTGGCTGAGCAAGCTGAAGAGCTAGATAGGGAATAAAGGCCTAAATGGTGCGAGGTGTATTCAGAAATAGCTGGTTGAAAGGTGTCGCTTGTTTTATTGATGAACATGGCGAAATTGCAGACGATTTATTATCTCATTTTGGCGGTAGCATCGGTGATGCGCAAAAAGCGATTGAAAAAAGATTATTTTGGTTGTTGTGCCTCACTGGCTGATTAAGCCGAGGAGCTGACCGAAGAAGCCATACAAATTTTTGAGCATTTAGCCTTTTATTCGACTATGAAAAGATGGGGCGTGAAATGGAGCTTGGCGGCGATGTATTCATCATCGAAACAAGTTATCAGGAAGTGCATATTTTTTGGAACCATTAAACAGGCAAGCTTCTGCCCTTTCTTGTTGAAGGGGTGGGAGCTTACTTTTTGCAGCGCACTTTGGTGACTCAATGGCTTAGCAGCCTATATCGCTCATACTTCGCTCGTCTTGTCTCCGCTGTCGTCAAGCTGAGCCCCAAAAGTTTCAATAATGCTGGCTATCGGTATTAGCAATACCGATACCGTCTTTGTTTTAAACTGTTTCGGTTTATGATTTATGCATTTCGCGGCGTTTACCGCCGTGAAACTTAATAGTGGTAAACCATGATTGAATATGTTAGTTTATACATATTGTTTTTTACGGCGTTTACCGCCGTAAATAAAGATAATGGTAAACTAAAAAGGGTTTTACGCTTGGTTAACAGCACTACTTCACATGATGATGTAGCAAAAGGGGCTTATAAACAGTCACTTAAAGCGCTTCTACCCTATGGCATGCTGGCGACTAAAAAGTGGCTGGCTGAACAAGGCTTAAGTGCACATGCCATTGATAATGCAGTAAAAACAGAAACCTTGTTATTACTGGCTACTGGCGTATATAGCCAGTATTCCCGCTCACTGAGCTGGGAAGGGGTAGTTGCCTCTATGCAGCGTATGGGTGTGAACAGCTTGGATGATTTGCCTTCGGTCATCGTTGGCGGGTTGTCGGCATTGTCATTGTCGGGATTGTCGCAGTATTTGTCGTTAGGCAGTACGCCGCACATTCATTTGTATGCACAAGGCAAGTTGCCATCATGGTTGGGGCGTTTGTCGTTGCCCGTTGAATGTGAGGGGCATAGTACCAATACCTTATGGCCTGAATGGTTGTTACAAGACAAAACGTTTATCAGGCAGCATGAATGGGAGGCGGCTCTGCCCCCTGTGTATTTTTCATGTCCTGAAAAGGCGCTATTGGAGTTACTGGTTGATTTACCCGATGCCGTTAGCTTTGAACATGCAGATGAATTGATGCAAGGCTTAGTGAATTTATCGCCTAGAAAGCTCGATGCGCTTTTAAAAGCCTGTAAAAGCGTGAAGGTAAAACGCTTGTTTTTCTGGCTGGCAAAGCGCCAAGCTTATCCTTGGTTTAATAAGCTGAATGTCGATGATTACGATCTAGGCTCAGGTAAGCGTGTTGTGGCTAAAGGCGGTAAGTTGGATACGGATTATTTAATCACTGTGCCGTCACATATGGCGAAGGAAAGCGAAAGCTAGGGATGGATAGAAACAGTATTTATTACAAACAAGTGCAGTTATTGATGCAGGTTTTTCCTTTTGTCGCTAAGCAGGAATGCTTCGCGCTTAAAGGCGGTACAGCAATCAATCTCTTTGTGCGAGAGTTTCCGCGCTTGTCGGTTGATATTGATTTGGTTTATCTGCCCATGAAAGGCCGCGATGAAGCTTTGCAGGAAATCTGCGACGCATTGGATGCGATTAGCGAAGATTTAAAAGCCGCGTTTAAAGATGTAGAGCTAACCGAAGCATACAAGTCAAAACGCGACGCGCTAAGACTAATCGTTGGCCGTAATGGTGTGCAGATTAAGGTGGAACTCTCACCCGTGCTACGTGGCACAGTTTACGAGCCAAAACTGATGGAAGTATGCGCAGCCGTAGAAGATGAATTTGGTTATGCAGAAGTGCCCGTGGTGGCCTTGGCTGATCTCTATGCCGGCAAGATTTGCGCGGCATTAGATAGGCAGCACCCTAGAGACTTGTTCGATGTAAAGTGGCTCTTGGAAAATGAAGGCCTGACGGATGAGATACGAAAAGCATTAATTATCTATCTCTTAAGTCACAATCGGCCAATGGCCGAATTGTTAAGGCCGCAATTTAAAGATATATCGGCCATTTATGCAGGTGAATTTGCAAATATGGCCGAAACGGACGTACCGCTTGAAGAGTTAGTGGCCGTGAGAGAGAGTTTGGTTGAGCTTATTCACCAAGGTCTGACCGATAGTGAGAAAGGGTTTTTATTGTCGTTTAAAAGCCGTGCGCCGGATTGGGCGTTACTTGAGCTTGATGATGTTAGTGAGCTTCCGGCCATTAAATGGAAACAAATTAATCTGGCAAAAATGCCAGATGAAAAACATAAGCTGGCGTTAGAAAAGCTAAAAGAAGTACTGAGTGTTTGATTTATAGTACTTCGTTATTTTGCTAGAATAGCGCTCAAATTTTTCAATGCTTTGATGGGAGGTGTTGCTGGCTGTAGGCCGTGGCAATCTGCTTGAGCTCTTTATTGAGTGAAACATCGGGGCTTAGAGTTAACTTTATTTTTTGTACAAATAGTTGTACAAAAACGGGAATTTAGATACATGGCAAACGCCGATTTTCTTAATGAAATCAATAAGCGAAGAACTTTCGCTATCATTTCTCACCCGGATGCGGGTAAAACCACCATTACAGAAAAGGTTTTATTGTTCGGAAATGCCTTGCAACGTGCAGGTACCGTTAAGGGCAAAAAGTCTGGGCAACATGCTAAGTCTGACTGGATGGAAATGGAAAAAGAGCGGGGCATATCGGTCACTACATCCGTCATGCAATTTCCCTATTCCGATTGCTTAGTGAATTTACTCGATACCCCAGGTCACGAAGACTTTTCGGAAGATACTTACCGTACACTGACAGCCGTTGATTCATGTTTAATGGTGATTGATGCTGCAAAAGGGGTTGAAGCTCGAACCATCAAATTGATGGATGTTACTCGTTTGCGTGACACACCGATTATCACCTTTATGAACAAGCTTGACCGTGATACCCGTGATCCCATCGATTTGCTCGATGAGGTGGAAAGTGTACTCAATATCAAGTGTGCACCTATTACGTGGCCCATCGGTATGGGGAAAGAGTTTAAAGGTGTTTACCATTTACTGCGTGATGAAACGATTTTGTATGCCACAGGTCAAGGTCATACTATTCAAGAAAAACGTATCATTAAAGGCTTGGACAACCCCGAACTGGATACCGCCATTGGTGATTACGCTGAAGAGTTGCGTGATATGTTGGATTTGGTGAAAGGTGCATCCCACGATTTCAATTTAGAAGAATTTATTGCCGGTGAACTAACCCCTGTGTTCTTTGGTACCGCAATGGGTAACTTTGGCGTGGATCACATGCTTGACGGTCTAGTTGAATGGGCCCCTACACCTCAAGGACGTGAAACTGACCAAGGTAAGGTTGAAGCAAAAGATGAAAAATTCAGCGGATTCGTGTTTAAAATTCAGGCCAATATGGATCCTAAGCACAGAGACCGTATCGCCTTTTGCCGCATCGTGTCAGGTAAATATCAAAAGGGCATGAAAATGCATCAAAGCCGTATCGGTAAAGATGTACGTATTTCTGACGCCTTGACGTTTTTAGCCGGCGATCGTGAGTTGCTCAATGAAGCTTACGCTGGTGATATTATCGGCTTGCACAATCACGGTTCGATTCAAATCGGTGATACCTTCACTTCAGGCGATAAGTTCCGTTTTGCTGGGATACCTAACTTTGCCCCAGAGTTATTTAAACGTATTCGTTTACGTGACCCTCTAAAGCAAAAGCAGTTGCTCAAGGGCTTAATTCAGCTCTCAGAAGAAGGGGCTGTGCAAGTCTTTAGACCATTGCAAAATAACGACCTGATCGTAGGCGCTGTAGGTGTGTTGCAGTTTGATGTCGTTGTTGCGCGGTTAAAAGGGGAATACAATGTGGATGCCATGTATGAACATATCAATGTGGCCACCGCACGTTGGATATACGGCAAAGATGAACGCAAGGTCGACGAATTTCGTCGCAAAGCAGAAGCCAATTTGGCCCTTGATGGTGGCGACAACCTAACCTATATCGCCCCGACTATGGTGAATTTGTCACTCGCGCAAGAGCGCTACCCTGATATTGAATTCCATCAAACTCGTGAACATTAATGGCTCGGGGCACCTCGCCCCAGTCAAATTGCACATACTTATGTGTTCAACAAATACGATTACTGGCTTTAAATTATGAATTTACACACACTCTTATTAAACAAATTTCGTGCAGCCTTGGTGGCTATCGGGGCTCCTGAAAACTCTCCTGCGCCTCTTAGCCGTGCGACCAAAGTCGGCTTCGGCGATTATCAATTTAACGGCGCTATGGCGTTAGCCAAAGTACTTAAGCAAAAGCCGCGGGATATCGCGGATAAAATCGTTAATGCAGTTGAGCTTGATGGTATCGCAGAAAAACTCGAAGTTGCTGGCCCAGGTTTTATTAACATTTACCTAAGCAAAGAGTGGTTAGCAACGCAGTTGTCAGAAGCAGCAGCTGATCCGCGTTTAAACATTGAAACTCAGCCAAGCAAAACAGTTGTTGTTGATTACTCATCACCGAATTTAGCCAAAGAAATGCACGTGGGACATTTGCGTACCACCATCATTGGTGATGCCGTGGTAAAGGCTCTCGAATTTATGGGCCACAAGGTGATCCGCCAAAACCATATGGGTGATTGGGGGACGCAGTTTGGTATGTTGTTGGCTCATTTAAACGACAAACTTGAGTCTAATCAGGTGGCAGAAACTGCGCTGTCTGATTTAGAAGACTTCTACCGAGAAGCAAAAGTGCGTTTTGATGAAGAAGAAGGTTTTGCCGACCGCGCTCGGGAATATGTAGTGAAATTGCAAGGGGGCGACGCCCACTGTTTGGCGCTTTGGCAAAACTTTATTGACGTATCCATTACCCACAGCGAAGAGGTCTACGATAAGCTGAATGTAAGTTTAACCCGCGCTGATATTATGGGGGAAAG
Organism: Paraglaciecola mesophila; assembly: GCF_009906955.1. Lineage (GTDB taxonomy): Bacteria > Pseudomonadota > Gammaproteobacteria > Enterobacterales > Alteromonadaceae > Paraglaciecola > Paraglaciecola mesophila_A. Next base: position 1,535,065 of record NZ_CP047656.1, on the reverse strand, counting down.
TGCATACAACCATGATTTGGCCAATGTTGTTAGTGAACTGCAGGCGAAAGGCTTGGCAGTCGAAAGCGATGGGGCACAAGTGGTATTTTTACCTGAATTGGCAGATAAAGAAGGTAAACCCGCAGTATACATAGTGCAAAAATCTGGTGGCGGGTATTTATACGCCACCACAGATTTAGCCGCGATTCGCCATCGCAATAAGACGTTACATGCAGACCGCACCCTGATATTGACCGATGCGCGTCAAGCACTGCACTTTAAGCAAACTGAGATTGTTGCCCGTAAAGCAGGCTTTATTGAGCCAGAGCAAACCTACGAACATTGTCCATTTGGTATGATGCTAGGCAGTGATGGCCGTCCATTTAAAACCCGTACAGGGGGCACTGTTAAACTGGTTGAATTACTTGATGAAGCGGTTGAGCGTGCCGAAGCGTTATTGAGCAAACGTGAAACTGATTTGTCTACTGATGAACTGAAAGTGTTAGCCAATAAAATAGGTATTGGTGCGGTGAAATATGCTGATTTAAGTAAAAACCGTACCACTGATTACATGTTTAGTTGGGACAGCATGCTTAGCTTTGAAGGTAACACCGCTCCTTATTTACAGTATGCGTATACGCGGGTGATGAGTATTTTCCGTAAGGCTGAGGTTGACCATCATACCTTAAATGCTGGGATTACCCTTGATGCTCCGCAAGAAAAAATACTCGCAGTAAAACAACTGCAGTACGTTGAAGCGATTAATCAAGTTATCACAGAGGGAACACCCCATGTGCTGTGTACATATCTGTATGAACTCGCCAGCTTGTTTATGAGTTTTTATGAAGCGTGTCCGATGTTAAAAGAGGGGATCGCTCCTGACTTGCGTGATAGCCGGATGACATTGGCAGCGCTAACGGCTAAAACATTGCAATCTGGCTTGAGACTGCTTGGTATTGACACCATGGAGCGCATGTAAACGGCGTCAGTAATAAATTGTTAGCGATGAAAACACCCGCCTTGTAGCGGGTGTTTTGCGTTAAGTAGGCAACACATTTCAGGTGTAAGCTATGATTTGTTGTTACTGATGGTACAGATCTGTCATTAACAGAGAAAATCCGGTAAAATCCGCCGCCATTCAACTGCTATGACAATGTTAAGGTTTATGTTCGAAATCAATCCAATATTAAATACCATCAGTGACGTAAAGCAGCGCAGTACATCGCTTCGGGGGTACCTTTGACTATGATCAAAAGAGCGAGCGCCTCGAAGAAGTTAACCGCGAATTAGAAAGCCCTGATGTGTGGAATGAGCCAGAGCGTGCTCAGGCCCTTGGAAAGGAAAAAGTGGCTTTAGAGCAAGTGGTCGAGACCATCGTTTTTCTGGAACAAGGTTGTGTTGATGTAGAAGAACTGCTTGAGCTAGCTGTTGAAGAAAGCGATCAAGATACCTTTGATGAAGCGGAAAAAGATTTAGCAGAATTGGTGGCTAAGCTAGAAACACTTGAGTTTCGCCGTATGTTCAGCGGCCCTAACGATGCTAACGATGGTTACATTGATATTCAGTCGGGTTCTGGCGGTACTGAGGCGCAAGATTGGGCAAGCATGTTATTGCGCATGTATTTACGTTGGGGTGAAGCCCATGGCTTTAAAACCGAACTGATTGAAGTCTCAGATGGTGATGTTGCTGGCATAAAAAGCGCCACGATCCGGTTTGAAGGTGAATATGCTTTCGGTTGGTTGCGCACCGAAACCGGCGTGCACCGTCTAGTGCGTAAGTCTCCTTTTGACTCAGGTAGCCGTCGGCATACTTCATTTGCCTCTGTGTTTGCCTACCCAGAAATAGATGATGATATTGAGATTGATATCGACCCTTCTGACTTACGTATTGATACATACAGGGCTTCTGGCGCCGGCGGTCAGCACGTAAACAGAACCGATTCAGCGGTACGTATTACCCACGAACCAACGAACATTGTGGTGCAGTGTCAAAATGACCGTTCACAACATAAAAATAAAGCCCAAGCTATGAAGCAGCTAAAGGCGAAGCTTTATGAATTCGAGATGCAAAAGCAAAACGAAGAGAAGCAGAGCATGGAAGACAGCAAGTCTGATATCGGCTGGGGAAGCCAAATTCGCTCTTACGTATTAGATGACTCGCGCATAAAAGACTTGCGCACCGGGGTGGAAACACGTAATACCCAAGCGGTATTAGACGGTGATCTAGACAAATTCATTCAAGCCAGCTTAAAGTCAGGTTTGTAAGTTAATTCACATTTATATATAGCTAATAGAAATCAGGAAAGTCGATGACTGAACAGCAACAAGATGAAAACAAGCTCATAGCTGAGCGCCGGACTAAACTTTCGCAGATCCGTGAAAACTGCAAATCGAACGGCTTCCCTAATACCTTCCGTCGTGAATTTTATAGCCAAGATCTTCAAGCAGAGTTTGGCGAGCATGAAAAAGCGGCCCTAGAAGAACTGGGTAAAGTGGTCAGCATTGCTGGGCGTATACTTGCTAAGCGCGGACCATTCTTGTTGTTGCAAGACATGACTGGCCGTATTCAAGCATATGCGTCAAAAGACACGCAAAAAGACATTAAAGCTCGTTATACCAGCTTAGACATTGGTGACATCATTGGTGTTAAAGGTGAGCTTCACAAGTCAGGAAAGGGTGACTTGTACGTCAACATGAGTGAATACCAATTATTGACTAAGTCATTGCGCCCATTGCCTGAGAAGTTCCATGGCCTAGCTGATCAAGAAACTAAGTATCGCCAGCGTTATGTTGATCTTATTACTAATCAACAAACCCGTGATACGTTTATGATCCGCAGCAAAATTGTGACAGGGATTCGCAACTTCTTAAGTGAGCGTAAGTTCATGGAAGTGGAAACTCCAATGCTACAAGTGATCCCTGGCGGTGCAACGGCGAAGCCGTTTACTACACATCATAATGCGTTAGACATCGACATGTATTTACGTATCGCTCCAGAACTGTACCTTAAGCGTTTGGTGGTAGGTGGCTTTGAACGCGTGTTTGAAATTAACCGTAACTTCCGTAACGAAGGGTTATCGACACGTCACAATCCTGAATTCACCATGCTTGAGTTTTATCAAGCCTATGCTGATTACCAAGATTTGATGAACCTAACGGAAGAAATGCTACGCAGCGTCGCACAAGACGTACTAGGTACCAGCATAGTTAAAAACACCATCAAAGATAGCGAAGGTAACGTAGTCGAAGAGAAAACGTACGACTTCGGCCAACCTTTCCAACGTTTGACTATGAGTGAAGCGGTGATCAAATATTGGCCAGAAGCGAACGCAGAGGCGATCAACGATCCTGAAGCGCACCTTGATGAGCTTAAAGCAATGGCCAAACAGTTGCACATCAAAGAGCCTGAAGTCGATGGAATATGGGGTGCAGGTAAGTACCTTTGTGAAATCTTTGAAGCCACAGCAGAAGAACAACTTGATCAGCCTACGTTTATCACAGCATACCCGTGGGAAGTATCACCACTGGCGCGCCGCAATGACGACAACAGCTTTGTAACTGATCGTTTTGAGTTTTTCGTAGGCGGTCGTGAACTAGCAAATGGTTTCTCTGAGTTAAATGACTCAGAAGATCAAGAAGCACGTTTCCGTAAGCAAGTGGCTGAAAAAGACGCAGGTGACGATGAAGCCATGCACTTTGATGATGACTATATTCGTGCTCTAGAATATGGGTTACCACCGACAGCGGGCGAGGGGATCGGTATTGACCGTTTAGTGATGTTATTCACTGACAGCCCTACGATTAAAGACGTCATCCTGTTCCCGCACATGAAGCCGGAAGTTAGCAGCGAGAAAGCTGAATAATCAGCGATTAAGTTTCGAGTAAGAAAAGAGCGCCGTTGAGCGCTCTTTTTGTATCTACACTCTGGAAAATATCCTGTTATGTCAAACTCGCAATGTGAATAGCGTCACTAAGCTAATGCTTTAATTTGACTCACTAGCGCCGTGTTGAGTGGAACATCGATAGCGAGTTTTTCTGCTTCGCGGCAAATATAACCGTTGATATAGTCAATTTCACTAGGGCGATTGTGGGCTATATCTTGGTACATAGAGGAATAGTTTTCGCTGGTGGCCTGGGCAACATCCAGCACTTTTTGATAAAGCTGCTCCTTACTGCCTACAAAGCTAAGGGCGTTCATAACCGCCGCGGTTTCTGCGCAGATATCCTTAATCATTATCTGATATGTTGCTTCTAGCAACTGGCCATTTTTGATTTTATTTACCGCGGTCAGCGGATTAATAACGGCGTTGATAGCAAGTTTATCCCACAGAGCCTGTTCTATATTTTGCTGCCAAGAACATGGGGCTAAAAGTGTATCGAGTACCTGATCGCATGTCACAGTTTGTAGGACGTCAGCTTTTACCTCGCTTTTTTGCTCGTTTTCTCGCTTGATATGTAGCGCATTGTTTGGCGGGTTGAGCACATAGCCTAGCTGGCAGCTGCCTAAACCGGTTTCAATCAGTCTATGGTTATCAGGCTTATAGGCTGCATGGCTGGTGGTGGCTGCAATCAATGGGTTATTAGGTAATAGCATTTTCGCGTCTTCGATAACCCCCATACCATTGTGCAGTAATACGATGGTTTGAGTGGGGCCTATGTAAGGCTTCACCTGCCTTAGCGCATCGACTATTTGATAGGCCTTTACTGGAAGTATGAGCATATCAAAATCACACAGCGAGGCCAGCGCAATCGAATTGATGTCGATTTGATGTGACTGGCCAGCTATGTCAGTGGCATTAAGTGTGAAATTGCGCTGCTGGCGCAGAACAACCCCCACTTCCTGGTGAACTTTTATGCATTTGAGTACGAGCAAGTTTCCAATAGCACCATTACCAACGATCGCTACTTTCACTGATAGGTATCCTCTGTTTTTTTGACTAACCGGGAGAGATTTTAGGCGTTGGCCAGCTTTTTAACCAAGGTTCGACATATTCTTGCTGAGCCGTTTGACACGCTTCATTCATGAACAGCACACCATTGGTTGGTGGGCAAACTAACTGCACCAATTCACCTTGATAGGTAAAGCGCAGGCAATAGGCGTGTAGATAGGTACGGTCTTGGGCTTGGCCTTTATATAATTCATCCCCTAAAATAGGGCTACCTAAACTTTTCAACATGACCCTGAGTTGATGGGTTTTACCAGTAAGCGGCTTCAGTAGATACAAACGAATACCTGCCGATACGCTTTTACTAAAAAATTGTGAGGTCGCAACAGCGCTGCCATTCTGATTAAAAGCCCATTTCCCGTCGCGGATTTTCTTCATGGCTCCAGTGACGGTACCTTGCTTTTTTTTAGGTTTAGAACTGCCTAATGCAAGATAGTATTTTTCAATTTCTCTCGCTTCAAATAATTTACCTAATTGACTAGCCGCTTGTGCATGCTTAGCCAAAATCAGTAAACCTGACGTGACTTTATCTAAGCGGTGGACTAACCACAGTTTATCAAATGCGTGCTGTGCACAAACCATGGGTAAAACACCTTGAGCGCTAGACTCATTTTGCACACTAACACCAGATGGTTTGTCGATAATAATGAAGTCAGGATGATCGAAAACGACAGAAATAGGAGGGAAAGCGGAATTACTCAAGTAAGGCAATCGCCGCAGGGTAATCAAGATCGTCAATAGCGTTGCGCAACGCTGATTGGGTATCGTTGTCCAGCGCACAATCTCTTATGTACTGTTCGAGTTTGTCAGGAGTGATGAATTCATTTCTTTTAAGCGCCTTAAGCAATTCTTGTTTGCCTTGAGGGTTAACTTCACCTTGCGCTGCATTCGATGTCGCTGCATCTGCGCTTTGCACTGTATTAGCGTACTCATTGGTCATCGTTAACGTTTGCTTAAGAACCGATATATATTGGTTGCAATTGAGTGTTTCTGGCGCTTCGCTTTTAATTTTAGCTTCAAAATCACGGCTAGCTTGATGCAAAGCTATCATGCCTAAATTGCCACTCACCCCTTTTATGGTGTGAACTTGTTGGCGAACGGCGTCTAAATTTTGTAAGCGAATATCACTGACGAGCGTCTCTTCGACTCCTTGATATTGTTCGTTGAACTTGCCAAGCATTTTGACTAATAAGCTCTCATTGCCGCTAAATTGGCGCAATGCAAAGCCTACATCGAAAATTATGGGGTCTTGATTCATGCACAGGATCCTTAGATCAGGTCGTCACTTGCTCCTGAGTCAGCCCACAAGCTGGGTGACTTTGTTATGAATGAAAGGGTAGACTATTAAACTAGTGTAAATCAATGGGCAAGTTTCTCGTGGTAAAAAAAATCGTTATATTATCGGTATTTGCCGGCATTTTAGCCGCATGTCAACCAACCAGTTCTGTGTCACCTCCAACGACAACAAACTTACCCGAGGGAGTAACTCTCATTTCCGAGCATAGGGTTGATAAAAATCAGGTTGGTATTCCCTACAAGAAGTATCGCTTGGCCAATGGGTTAACAGTGGTGCTACATGAAGATCATTCTGACCCATTAGTACGTGTTGATGTCACCTATCATGTAGGCTCTGCTCGTGAGGAAGTAGGTAAGTCAGGGTTCGCGCACTTTTTTGAACACATGATGTTCCAAGGCTCAAAAAACGTTGCGGATGATGAGCACATTAAACTTGTCACTGAGGCTGGCGGGAATATGAATGGGACTACCAACTCTGATCGCACTAATTACTTTGAAACAGTACCGGCCAATCAACTCGAAAAAATGATGTGGTTAGAGGCTGATCGTATGGGCTTTTTACTTGGCTCAGTGACTCAAGAAAAATTTGAAATTCAGCGTGAAACAGTAAAAAACGAGCGTGGCCAAAGTTATGACAACCAGCCTTATGGCCTGCGCAGTGAGCGTAACTCAGAGGCGTTATATCCAGCTGGACATCCTTATTCATGGTCGACAATTGGTTACATCGAAGACTTAAACCGAGTCAACGTAGATGACTTGAAAGCCTTCTTCAAGCGTTGGTATGGGCCAAACAATGCAGTGTTAACCATAGGTGGCGACATTCAACCTGAGCAGGTTCTTAAGTGGGCAAACAAGTATTTTGGGCCTATCCCGTCAGGACCAGAAGTTGAAAACGCTGACAAAACCTTAGTAACGTTAGATGACACACGATTTGTCACGTTAGAAGATGAAGTTCACCTACCTTTGTTACAGGTCACGTTTCCGACTGTTTATGTGCGGCACGAAGATGAAGCGCCTCTAGATGTGTTGTCAAACATATTAGGGTCTGGCAAAACCTCACTTTTTTATAAAAATTTGGTTAAAGATGGTTATGCTGTGCAGGCATTGGTGTCACATCCCTGCCAAGAGTTAGCATGCGAATTTCAGCTGATCGCGCTAGCCAACCCGCAAAATAGTACTAATTTGTCAGAGCTATATACACGGTTTAAGCAAACCCTAGCTGAATTTGAAAAACGAGGTGTAAACGAAGACGATTTAAATCGAACTAAGGTTGGTATTGAGACTTCCACTATTTTTGGGTTACAAAGCGTATCAGGTAAGGTTTCAACACTTGCCTCAAATCAAACCTTTGATGGTGAACCAGACATGGTTCAATATGATTTAAATCGTTACAATGCGGTAACCGCCGAAGATGTGATGCGAGTATATAAGCGTTATATCAAAAACAAGCCCAGCGTCGTATTAAGCATTGTTCCCCAAGGTCAGACACAATTAGCCGCTAAACCTGCTAACTTTACACCGCCCAAGCGCAATTTAGAGCACGTTAGTACCGTCAAGCAACATATCGAACAAGCAGAGATTACAGATACGTTCGATCGTAGCCTTGTGCCGCCAGTAGGACCTTCACCTGTGGTGAGTGTGCCGGATTTTGAGCAACAAACGTTTGATAACGGATTGACGCTCGTGACCTTAGATAGCGAAGAAACACCTACTGTATCCATTAGCTTTAACATGGAAGGCGGGCCACTGCTTGAGCCTATTGAAAAGGCAGGGCTTGCGTCGTTTACTGCGCAAATGATGAATGAAACCACCCAAGGTTTTAGCAATGAAGAAATGGCCAATCAATTGGCGCTTTTAGGCAGTAGCATTCGCTTTGAAGCAAGTGGTCGTTATACCACAGTGCGGATCAATAGCTTGTCACGTAACCTTGATGCGACATTAGCATTATTTAACAAGAAACTGTTTGCACCCGCTTTCTTAGAAAGTGATTTTGAGCGTTTAAAACAGCGCTCTGCACAATCGCTGCAACAACAAGTTAAAAACCCGTCTGTGTTAGCTAGTCGGGCGGTCAGTGAGTTGTTATTCGGTGATAACAATCGCGTGAGCCTGCCTGACACGGGGACATTACAGACACTAAACAACATCACGCTTGAAGACGTAAAAGCCTACTACCGAGCATATTACTCGCCGAGTAAAGCAAATGTGGTTGTGGTTGGCGATATTGATCCGAAAACGATCGCTGGCTCATTGTCGTTTTTAACTGATTGGGCAGCTAAATCATATGAAATAAAAGATTATGCTGAGTTTCCGGAAATGAAAAAGCCGGTCATTTATTTGGTTGATAAACCGGGAGCACAGCAATCTGTGGTGTCTATCTTCAAACCTTATCTTCCCTACGATGCAACAGGCGAACAATTTAGAAGTAAGCTGATGAACTTCGCACTTGGTGGCGTGTTTAGCAGTCGTATTAATCTAAATTTACGTGAAGACAAAGGGTATACCTATGGTGCTTCAACGAGTTTTATCGGTGGGAAAACATTGGGGTGGTTCGATGCCAGTGCTGACCTTAAACAAGATAATACCGCAGATGGTATTCGTGAAATGCTGAATGAAATCAGCCAATATCATGAAAAAGGCATGACTCAGGCTGAGTTAGAGCTGATGCGCAACGCATTCACCCAAGGAGATGCGTTAGAATATGAAACACCGTCGAGCAAAGCGGGCTTCCTGCGCCACCTACTTACTTACGATTTAGATAAATCATATCGCGCTACGCAAAATGAGATTATACACCGCATTAGTAAAGAGGAACTAAATACGTTAGCGGCTAATGTACTTGATCCTGATTCAATGCAGATTGTGGTTGTTGGAGATGCAGAGGTGATCCGCGCTCAATTAGCAACACTTGGAAGGGAAGTGATTGACATGACCGTTGAATATTAATACCTGTATTGAGTGAAAAATAAAGTAACACAGGTCTATATTCCTTGAATTAACTTTTACACTCCCCATTTACTGGGGGTTGCTGATATTACTGGAACTTATTTTGCAGACAATAGAAAAAGATTTTGCCGAGCGCGTGGCGCTTCTAGCTGAAAAAGACCTTGCTTCTACGTTGACAGGGATCTGCCATGGAATTGAGCGTGAAGCGTTACGTATTCAACCTAACGGAAAGTTAGCCCAGACACCCCACAACGAGAGACTAGGGGCTGCATTAACCCATGATTACATCACCACTGATTTCTCAGAGTCTTTGTTGGAATTTATTACGCCTCCTGAACAAGACGCCGATAAAACTATGGGGCAGTTACGCGATGTGCATAAGTTCGCTTTAGCCAATATTGGTGATGAATGTCTGTGGCCGATGAGCATGCCGTGTTATATCGACGATCAAAATGAAATCCCTATCGCGCAATTTGGTTCATCTAACGTCGGCAAAATGAAAAGTCTTTACCGGGAAGGTTTAAAGAACCGTTACGGTAGTATGATGCAAGCGATTGCTGGGGTGCATTTCAACTTTTCGTTGCCTGATCGATTTTGGGATCTTTGGATAAATAAAACCCAAGGCAGCGAAAACAATAAAGAAACCAAGTCAGCTGCGTATTTTGCATTGATCAGAAATTACCGTCGTTTTTGTTGGTTAATTCCCTATTTATACGGTGCGTCACCGGCAATATGTAGTTCTTTTGTAAAAGGTAAAAACACCACATTACCTTTTAAAACAATAGGTAAGGGGTCGTTGTATTTACCTTACGCAACCTCCTTACGCATGAGTGATCTAGGGTATACAAACAGTGCGCAGTCGGGTTTGATGACCTGCTATAACCAAGTCGACACCTATATTGAGTCTCTACGTAAAGCGATTAGTACTCCGTCAGATGTTTTCGAAAAATTTGCTGGTAAAAAAGACGGGCTGTATCAGCAACTCAACAGCAACGTATTGCAGATAGAGAACGAGCTCTATTCGCCTATTCGTCCTAAGCAGCCAACAAAACCTTTAGAAAAGCCAACCGATGCATTACAAGCCCGGGGGGTTGAGTATATTGAAGTGCGCGCATTGGATGTGAATCCATTTAGTGATATTGGTATTGAACGTAACCAATTTTTCTTTTTAGATGTTTTTTTAGTCTACTGTGTCGTTATGCCTAGCCCAAACATGACAACGGATTCTTATCGAGAAACAGAGATGAATTTACGTGCTGTGGTTGATCACGGCCGCGACCCATCACTAATGCTTACACAGGACGAAAAAACGATAGCGATGACCCAATGGGCAGCGACTGTGTTTGACGGTATGAGGCAGGTCGCTAAAGTGTTAGACAGTAACCTTGAGGTGCCTGAATATAGTTTGGCTGTGGAGCACGAATGGCAAAAGATCCTCGAACCTCAGAAAACGCCTTCTGCTAAAGTGTTGGCTAATTTGTTAGCCAACAATAAAGACAACGGTGCATTAGGTGTGGAATTAGCATCGCGCTACAAAGCACGTTTACATGACACTGATTATCAATTCTTCGATGCTGATATGCTGAGCAAGCATGCAATGAGTTCGCTGGAAGAGCAGCGTCGTATAGAAGAGTCTGATACGGTAGGATTTGACCAGTTCTTAAGTGACTACTTCACTTATCAATTTAAGTGATCACTCCTAAAGCAGCATTTTTAACCCGGCCAGTGCCGGGTTTTTTGTTTGCGTCATCTTTATATAGATCAAAAAAAAGCCCAGCTAAAGAGCTGGGCTAACTAGTTTAATCGGGAACACACATAAACTAAAACACACGCTAATTATGACCAGCGCATTCTTCAGTTGGTTCCCTAAAACTGAAAAATTATAAATCAGGACGACAGCCGGGACCTGTCCGTTTAAAGCTAACAATTGGACTTTTATTCTTCACGGCTTGAATTTAAACGGGCGCAGCGCTTGTTCAGGCGGCTCAGTTTGAGTCTTATTTAATACTAATAATTATTGACGAGGCTGTGCTAGGGGACACGATATATTGGAAAAAGGTAAATCAGTGAGCAAAAAAAAGCCCAGCTAAAGAGCTGGGCTAAGTAGTTTAATTAGGAAACACACATAAACTAAAACACACGCTAATTATGACCGGCATCTGCGCTATTTAGTTCAAAATAAAGTGAAATAACCAGTGTTACTAATCGATTGGTATGAAAATCGTGCAGGGGAAAGCTCGAATAAAAGACAGGTGAAAACCAGATAAAAATTAAGTAAAAAAAAAGCCCAGCTAAAGAGCTGGGCTAACTAGTTTAATCGGGAAACACACATAAACTAAAACACACGCTAATTATGACCCGCTGCAATCTTATTTAGTTCACGAAAAGAAAAAATATTATTAACTTATCTGCACGAAAGTAGCCGGAGGGTTTGGTACGTTTTCAGGGTAAAAAAAGCCCAGCTAAAGAGCTGGGCTAACTAGTTTAATCGGGAAACACACATAAACTAAAACACACGCTAATTATGACCCGCTGCAATCTTGTTTAGTTCACGAAAAAGGAAAAAATATTATTAACTTATCTGCACGAAAGTAGCCGGAGAGTTTGGTATGTTTTTAGGGTAAAAAAAAGCCCAGCTAAGAAGCTGGGCTAAGTAGTTTAATCAGGAAACACACATAAACTAAAACACACGCTAATTATGACCCGCTGTAATCTTATTTAGTTCACGAAAAGAGAAAAAATATTACTAACTTGTCTGCACGAAAGTAGCCGGAGGGTTTGGTACGTTTTCAGGGTAAAAAAAAGCCCAGCTAAAGAGCTGGGCTAAATAGTTTAATCAGGAAACACACATAAACTAAAACACACGCTAACTATGACCCGCTCTAACTTATTTAGTTCACGAAAAAGGAAAAAATATTATTAACTTATCTGCACGAAAGTAGCCGGAGGGGTTGGTGCGTTTTTAGGGTAAAAAAAAGCCCAGCTAAAGAGCTGAGCTAAATAGTTTAATCGGGAACACACATAAACTAAAACACACGCTAATTATGACCCGCTGCAATCTTGTTTAGTTCACGAAAAGGAAAAAATATTATTAACTTATCTGCACGAAAGTAGCCGGAGGGTTTGGTACGTTTTTAGGGTAAAAAAAAGCCCAGCTAAAGAGCTGGGCTAAGTAGTTTAATTAGGAAACACACATAAACTAAAACACACGCTAATTATGACCCGCTGTAATCTTATTTAGTTCACGAAAAGAGAAAAAATATTATTAACTTATTTGCACGAAAGTAGCCGGAGGGTTTGGTACGTTTTCAGGGTAAAAAAAAGCCCAGCTAAGAAGCTGGGCAAAGTAGTTTAATTAGGAAACACACATAAACTAAAACACACACTGAATATGACCGGTGCATTCTCTATTTAGTTCCGATAAAAGTGCAAAAAATAAAAATATTTGGTCAGTAGTACTAAAATCGCCGTCTGCAGAGGAGATCAGGATCTGCTTTAATCTTTTTTGTGAACATGGCGAGCGGATATAGAGGCGCGTCGCTCTTTGGTTAGCACACAGCCTCTTGCGCTAGAGAGATAAAATATTTGAGACTGAAAATATAGCGAAAATTCATCTCAATAAAATTTGAACAAAAAAAAGCCCAACAAAATGCTGGGCTAAATAATCCTAATTAGGAACACACATAAACTAAAACACACACAAATTAAGACTAGAACGCTCGCGTTTAGTTCAATGGGAACGCAATATCGAAGGTATTGGTCGATGCGTGTTTAGTCATATTAGGGCAATTTTGTTTACGGGCTTACCTTCACAGTGCCGATCGGGTTAAGATTGCTCTCCCGTGTTGTGCGCAGAAAATCGTAATAACATTTATTTTAATTTCTGACGAGAGTGACGTATGTCTCGCGATTTGTTAATTAATACAACTTGGCTTCGCAATTCCATCCTGTGTGTCTCACTCTTGTGGCTTTGTAGTTGCACGACTACACCGCCAAAAAATATAAGCAATATTTGTGAAATATTTCTGGAAAAGCGTGATTGGTTTGATGCGGGGGAAGACATGACCGATAAATGGGGTGTTCCTATCCATGTACCTATGGCGATGATGTATCAAGAAAGCTCGTTTCGTGCAGACGCATTACCACCAAAAGACTATGTGTTTTTCGGTTTGATCCCCTGGGGACGAGTGAGTAGTGCATACGGTTATTCTCAAGCCAAAACACCAACTTGGGCGGACTACAAACGTGAAACAGGAAATGGCTGGGCGAGTCGAGAAGATTTTGACGATGCCATGGACTTCATGGGGTGGTTCATTAGTAAAACTCATAAAATAAATGGTGTTTCAAAGTGGAACGCCGAGTTGCAATATTTGAATTATCATGAGGGATGGGGTGGTTATAAGCGAAAGAGTTATCGCAAGAAACCTTGGTTACAAAAAGTGGCGAAAACAGTAAAAGCCCGCTCATTACGTTATGCGACTCAACTTAAAGGATGCCGCGCAGAATTAGAGAAAGGGTGGTTTATGCGTTTGTTTACATAAGCACACGCTTAGCTCTAGCATTTTGCTCGCTAAAATAAACGTTTCTAACAATACAGGAAATCTTTAATTGGGAGAATGAACATGCCAGAGGTGCGAAGTGACATAGCTGACTATATTGATAACGCGCCACCAGAGCGGCGTGTTCGTTTGACGCAGTTGGTTGAATTAATACAACGGTTATCTCCTCAAGCTGTCGTCTCTATGCGCTATAAGATGCCAACCTTTACGACTGTAAATGGATGGATTTCAGTGGCGAATCAAAAACATTATGTATCTGTGTATACATGTCAGTTCGCGCATATCGCACCCTACAAAAAACGCTATCCAAAACAAAAAACGGGAAAGGGATGTATTAACTTTACCGACAAGGACCAAATAGATCTTGCCGTTTTATCTGATGTGATCCTCAGTGCCATGGGCACTATGGATAAAGATTAGGATTCTGTCATTTAACGCATAACTGCCGATTACCCTTTAAGCTGCAATCAACTTGCTCTTCTATGCACCTTACGTTAGCGATAGGGGCGAACCAGAAGCCTTTAACATTTACCAACCTCTTAACTTACCCGACGGCCACGATATTCATTCTCGAAATAGAACGCCATTTATAAATCTGATACGCCTTGTGTACAGGCTTGAGGTATTCTCGAACCAGTCGCATGGTTGTTAAATAAACGTTAATAAAAAGCGTAAGCAGGAGGCATATATGGCAGGGCATTTCTATTTAAGCGGTACTCAAGTGGATCGTAGTGATATGACCACGCGGGCGAAGAAAATAGCGCGTTTACTCAGTGATAAAGGCGTCACTACCGGCGATGTTATTGCTATTTTGCTGCGCAACGATACTACCTTGTACGAAATCGTTGAGGCCTGTCGCTATGTAGGGGCATATTATGTCACGCTAAACTGGCATGGTACCCAAGCCGAGCTGATGCCAATATTGACTGATAGTGGTGCGAAGGTGCTTATCGGTCATGCAGATTTACTTGCTGAATTTACCCAGCCAATGCCACGTGAGCTAGCTATTGTGAGTGTGAAAACACCGCAGGTAGTGTCGTCTCGCTATCCGTATATCAAGGCTACAAATAAAACTGAAGAGAGTGTTACACCAGCACACTTTGCACATGAAAACCTAGCCACGCTGTTATCAAGTACTCCCCCGATACAATCTAAGCCCCAGCGTTTTCGAGGGATGTTTTCGTATACTTCAGGCAGCACCGGGCAGCCAAAAGGGATAAAACGAGATTACGATGAACAAAGGCCTGACCCTTACATTGTGTTTGCTGGTCTTGCTAAGGCTCTGATGCAACTCGATAAAGGTGATAGATTCTATAATGCCGCACCGTTATACCACAGTGCGCCACATGCTCTGACTTTGTGTTGCTTAGCGGCGGGTAATATTGAGGTATTCCTCGAACCTAAATTTGAACCAGAGCAGTTTTTGGCCGATGTGCAGAAATACCAAATTACCCACACATATATAGTACCGACCATGATGGTGCGCTTACTAAAACTACCGAAAAGCGTGCGCGAACAATACGATGTCTCAAGTCTACGCTACGCACTCTCGACGGGGTCGGCTTGGCCGGTAGAAGTGAAAAAAGGCATGATCGATTGGTTTGGGCCGATTTTTTACGAATCCTATGGGGCCAGTGAGTTAGGGTTTATGACCTTGATCTCCTCGGCAGAAGCAGCCAACAAACCGGGCTCGGTCGGTAAGGCGATCCCTGGTGGTTCAATCATTATTTTAGATGACGAAATGCAACCTTTGCCCCCTGGCGAAACGGGCTCAATCTATGTGCATCTACCCATGTTTGGGCCGTTTAAATACACCAACACCCAAGGAACGCTCGATGGATTGCACTATCAAAATTACACAACACTCGGTGACATGGGGTATCTAGATGACGAAGATTACTTGTACATCAATGATCGTAAAAAAGACATGATCATCTCTGGTGGGGCGAATATCTTTCCAGCAGAAATTGAAGCGATACTCATTCATATGCCGCAAATCGAGGATTGCGCGGTTTTTGGCGTTGCCCATGCTGAATTCGGTGAAATGATTGTTTTAGCTGTGCAATGCAGGCCTGATAGCTCGCTCGATATTAAACAGGTTCATGCCTTTTTAGATGGAAAAATCGGGCGTTTCAAATGGCCCAAAAAACTGGATGTACATAACCAGTTGCCCAGAGAAGACAGCGGTAAAATATTCAAACAACGCTTACGAGCGGCTTATGTTTAAGCTGGCTCTCGGATAAATAAGTTGACCGCACAGGTGCACATTTCTTCGATATGGCTGCGATCGGCGTATATTCCGTCGATGAGTAAGCGCGCGATCCCGTGCATAGTGCCCCAAGTGACTTGGGCTAATCTTAGGGTGTCTTCATCGGCTGACATCAGGCCCTGCTCTTGCCACTTTTTGGTCATTTCCACTTGCCGTTGAAAACTCGGGTAAGCGATATCACGCAGGGCCGTGGTTGCACTATTTTGTTTCCAAATGGTGCGGCCAAACATCAAGTCGTACATTTCGGGGTTTTCAGCTGCATAGCCAATGTAGCTTTGAAAAAACTGATGATATTTATCCCGAGCACTAATGCCGGTTTGTGCCAATATTCGCTCTGCGTTGCTGTGCCAATGGTCAAAGCCTTCTTGGGCTATGGCACACAGCAACTCATTTTTATCTTTGAAATGGTGATAGGGCGCCGTACGAGACACGCCTACACGGTCGGCCAATTTTCGCAACGACAGGCCTTCAATGCCACTCTCGCTGAGCATGGCTTTTGCCACCTCAAGCAGGCTAGTGCGAAGATCGCCGTGATGGTAGCTGCCTTTGCTAGAAGCCGCTTTTTTAGATGATGTATTTTGCATAGTTGAGAATTTACCACATATCTTGACAGCGTCAAAATAAGACTTTATCTTGACGTTGTCTAGTTTAACTGGCTGATAGGCGTGAAATCGTTTTTCACGAAAAAACACGCTAATTAGCAACCTAAAATCCGTAAAATGGAGAATAACGTGTCTGATTTAGATTTTTCAAAGCTGGAAACATTGAGTGTTAGCATTGACCAGCATATTGCTCATATCCAGCTATCACGCCCTGAAGCGTTAAATAGCATGATCCCTATCTTTTGGCATGAACTACCAGCCACCGTGCGCAAAATTGATGAGCAATCAGCGGCTCGCGTTATCGTTATTTCGTCACAAGGTAAACATTTTAGTGCTGGCATGGATTTGTCTGTTTTTACTCAAATGGGCCAAGATTTTGTCGGTGAGCCTGGCCGTCGCGCTGAACGCATGCGCCGCATGGTCCTTGAGTTACAAGACAGTTTTAATGCGCTTGAATCGGTGCGTATGCCTGTGTTGGTCGCCATGCAGGGCGGGGTGATTGGTGGTGCTGTAGACATGGTTTGCGCAGCAGACAGTCGCTATTGCACCCAAGATACTTTTTTCACCATCAAAGAAACTGAAATCGGCATGACTGCTGATGTAGGTACGCTACAGCGATTGCCACATCTTATTCCTCAAGGGCTGGTGCGCGAGCTTGCATATACCGGGCGCAATATGGGCGCGCAAGAAGCGAAAGAATCAGGTTTAGTGAACCAAGTGTTTGCAGATCAAGAAAGCATGCTTGCTGAGGTAATGAAAATTGCAGCGCAAATTGCAGGTCATTCACCGCTGGCCGTGGCAGGGTGCAAAGAAATGATCAACTACACCCGTGACCACACAGTCGCTGATGCTCTTAACTATATGGCTACGTGGCAAACGGGTATGTTTCAAATGCCTGACATTCAAGAGGCGATGGGGGCTGCCAAAGAGCGGCGTAAACCCGTATACCAAGAGTTACATAAAAATATTAGCGGTATGCAGCGTAAGTAAACGCTGGACAGAATTAATAGGACCAAAAAATGACAACATCTACAGTAAATACAGCAGGCGCTAGTGTTTATCCAAATTTGCTTAAACCTTTGGATTTAGGCTTTACCAAATTGAAAAACCGTGTACTGATGGGCTCAATGCATACTGGGCTTGAAGAAGCACCCAATGGTCACGAGCGTATGGCGAAATTTTTTGCTGAACGGGCAAGAGGCGGGGTTGGCCTTATCGTAACAGGGGGCATTGGCCCGAATGATGAAGGTGCTACACATCAGCACACCAAGCGCCTGAGCAACGATAAAGAAGTGGCGCAACATAAGATGATCACTGATGCGGTGCACAATGAAGGTGGCAAAATCTGTATGCAAATTTTGCACACCGGCCGTTACGCCTATAACCCTAATTTAGTGGCGCCCTCTGCGGTACAAGCCCCCATCAATCCCTTTAAACCCAAAGCCTTGGATGACGATGGTATTGAGAAACAAATTGAAGATTTCATTTTCACTTCTACGCAAGCGCAAAAAGCGGGTTACGATGGAGTGGAGATCATGGGCTCAGAAGGCTATTTCTTAAATCAGTTTATCGCGGCGCGCACCAACCAGCGTGACGACCAATGGGGGGGAAGCTACGAAAATCGTATTAAGTTGCCTTTAGAAGTTGTACGCCGAGTGCGTGAAGCCGTGGGGGATAAATTCATTATTATTTATCGTTTGTCTATGCTGGATTTGGTAGAAGGCGGTTCTACTTATGAGGAAGTGGTTGAGCTAGGTAAACTGATTGAAAAAGCCGGAGCTACCATTATCAATACCGGCATTGGTTGGCATGAAGCACGTATTCCGACCATAGCGACTAAAGTGCCGAGAGCTGCCTTTACTTGGGTGACAGCAAAGTTCCGTGAGTCGTTGTCGATTCCAGTTATCACATCGAATCGAATTAACACCCCAGAAGTGGCAGAGCAAGTGCTTGCCCGTGGTGATGCGGATATGGTGTCCATGGCTCGCCCCTTCTTGGCCGACCCTGATTTTGTGATCAAGGCTGTAGAAAACCGTTCTGATGAGATCAATACCTGTATTGGATGTAACCAAGCCTGCTTAGATCACGTATTCGAGGGTAAAATGACCAGCTGTTTGGTTAACCCGAGAGCCTGTCATGAAACTGAGCTGAGCATTCTGCCTACCCAATCAGCTAAAACTATTGCCGTTATCGGTGGTGGCCCTGCTGGTCTTGCAGCGGCGAAAACGGCCGCTGAGCGTGGGCACAAGGTGACCTTATTTGATTCTGCGGACGAACTTGGTGGACAGTTTAATATTGCCAAGCAAGTACCAGGTAAAGAAGAGTTTTACGAGACAATCCGTTACTTCAAACGTCAACTAGAACTCCATAATGTAACCGTAAAGCTTAATACGCGTGTGACAGCCAGCGACTTAAATGACAGTGATTTTGATGAAGTGATTGTGGCCACAGGGATTGAACCACGTACGCCACCGATTGAGGGTATCGACCACGCTAAGGTCATGACCTACATAGAAGTCATTAAAGAGCACAAACCAGTAGGAAAAAAAGTTGCTGTTATTGGTGCTGGCGGTATTGGCTTTGATGTATCAGAGTTTTTATCACACTCTGGTGAATCAACCAGTTTGAATATTCCTGCCTTTATGAAAGAGTGGGGCATCGATATGACCTTTTCTTCTCGTGGCGGCATTGAAGGGGTTAAACCCCAACCTGCGCCTTCGCCACGGGAGATTTTCTTGTTACAACGTAAAACAACCAAAGTTGGGGCAGGTTTAGGTAAAACCACAGGCTGGGCACACCGAGCTGGCTTGTTGAGTAAAGGGGTTAGCATGATTGCCGGTTGTGAGTACCTAAAAATTGACGATCAAGGTATTCATATTAAGGTCAATGACGAAGTGCAAGTTCTGGATGTAGACAATGTCATTATTTGCGCAGGGCAAGAACCCCTGCGTGAATTGGTTGACGGTTTAACTAAGCCACATCACTTAATAGGTGGTGCTGACGTAGCGGCTGAACTTGATGCGAAGCGGGCAATCGATCAAGGAACACGCTTAGCAGCAACCTTGTAATTCAGGAAAATACGCCATAGGCGAATACGGCACCCCATTCACCTTGTATCGGTAATGGGGTGTTTTACGTTTAGCGGCGCCAAAGTTACTAGCGCTTATAACGCGCAATGCTCAGCGTTAGCATTCGCCAGCTTCGCACTTTGAAGTTGCATCAAAGTAGTCTCTAGTAAAAGCGATAAACGCTTTCAGCCTAGCTGATTGCTGGATCAGCTGAGGGTGAATAAGGTGAATAGCAAAATCGTTTTGTAAGTAGTCAGTCAACAAGGGGACAAGTAACCCTTGCTGAATTTCTTCATCTACCAAATATTCTGGCACGAGAATGATGCCATTTCCTGCAAGCGCATGTTTTTTTAAAATGAGGTTGTCGGTCACAGCAATCGGGCCATCTACTGGTATATTTTGGCCGCTAAATTGCCACTGGGTCTTCATATTTTGACGTAAACAGGTATGGTTACGCAAATCCGACAGCTGTTTTGGTGTGCCGTTTTTGGCTAGGTAATCAGGGCTGGCACAACACATGTGACGATAATCGAATAACTTTTTGGCTACCATATTTTGCGGCGGTGTTTGCGTTGCCCTAAAGGCTAAATCAAAGTCATTATGGTTTAAGTCGTGGGTGGTGTAGCTGCTATCTAGGCTAATGCGTATTGCTGGGTAATCAGCTTGAAATGCGCTGCATAAGTCGAGTAGATAGCGCTGGGCGAACTGGCTCGGCGCCGTTAAGCGTAATATGCCTTCTAAGGTATCATTGTCATGGCGAACTTCGCGTTCTAGTTCTAGCAATGAGCGTTTTATGTGGTTCATTCCTGCGAGTAGCTGGGTTCCTTCTTCGGTCAGTGACACATTGCGCGTGGAACGAATGAATAAATGCTTACCCATATCTTGTTCGAGCTTGCGGATTTGTTCTGACAAATACCCTCGGGAGATTGATAGTACCTGCGCCGCACGGGTGAAGCTGAGCTGCTTTGCCACTTCACTGAATAATATTAAGCGTTCAAATTTTTTGTGTTCACGGCTCATAACACTTGTTCAGGCTGAAAAACAATAACGTATTTTAGCCTCGCATTATTCGTTATATCAAACAATGTTTTCAGTAACTTGCTCTTTTGCTTTGCGGTTAAGTCACTACACTGTGTTCATCTATCAGATTGCTATAAACAGGCTCGTTATGACTTATTCTTCGCTACCTCTTGCTAACTACTTACCGAACGTTAGTTCACTTGCATATGGCTGTATGGGGCTCGGGGGCGATTGGAGTGATGCGCCCATTACTCAATCGCACATTGAGCAGGCCAACGACTGCGTGAATACCGCACTAGAATCAGGAATAAACTTTTTTGACCATGCGGATATTTATACGCACGGCAAAGCTGAGCAAGTGTTCGGTAAGGTATTAAGCGAGCGTCCACAGTTGCGCAAACAGATTTACATTCAATCAAAATGCGGTATTCGGTTTGCAGATGATAAAGGCCCAAAGCGTTATGACCTATCAAGTGAGTGGATAAAAGCCTCGGTTGAAGGCAGTTTACAAAGGCTAAATACGGATTATTTAGATGTTTTGATGCTCCATCGACCAGATCCATTGATGCAACCTGAAGACATTGCGAGTGCGTTTAGAGCATTGAAGCGCGAGGGAAAGGTACACCATTTCGCCGTGTCGAATATGCAACATCACCAAATTAGCTTTTTGCAAAAAGCATTAGACGAGCCACTAGTGGCCAATCAAATTGAAGCCAGTTTACTCAAGCAACACTGGATTGATGAAGGTGTATACGCAGGTAACGCAGATGGCCGTGACATCAATTTTACCGCGGGTACGATGGAGTATTGCCGACAAGAAAAAATCCAACTACAAAGCTGGGGCAGCTTAGCCCAAGGCCTTTATTCAGGACGAGATGTTAGTGACCAACCAGAAGCCGTGCAGCGTACCAGTCAATTGGTAGCGAAGCTCGCCTCACTATACCAAACGAGCCCTGAGGCCATTGTACTGGCTTGGTTGTTACGTCACCCAGCGCAGCTGCAACCGGTTATCGGCACCACAGATTGCGCTCGTATCGCCGCGTCTTGCCAAGCAATGAATATCCAACTCAATCGCGAGCATTGGTATGCCTTGTATGAAAGTGCCAAAGGCTACGCGTTACCTTAATCGATTTGGGCTTATTCATTATCATATGGCATTGGATAGCAGCAATTAACAGCGAATAAAAACCAACGGGATATTCAATGGATTTAGATACAGCAACAAACATAATACAAGCAGCCATAACAGCGGCGCGTGCGAACAATCAACACATTGCTATTTGTGTCACCGATAGTCACGGTGAGCTGTTGTGTTTCAAGCGAATGGACGATGCAAGCTTGCAAGCTGGGGTCTTGGCGCAAACCAAAGCGTACACTGCTGCACGAGAGAGACAAACAACGCGCCAACTAGCCAGTTGGGCGCAAGAAACCCATAAAGACATGGGCTATTGGAACGATGCTAAATTTACCGGGATCGCGGGTGGTGTGCCGGTATTTATGGATGCACGGTGTGTGGGGGCAATCGGTGTCAGCGGTTTGAGCGAAATGGAAGATGAAGCCTTGGGAATAGCGGCAATCGCAGAATGTGGGTTAGCTACAAAGAGTAAGATGCAGGAGACCGCAGCATGATATTGCTTAGAGCATTATTACTTATTTCTCTTAGTGGCGTAATTGTAGGTTGTGATACAGCTCAAAATCAGGAAAAGCAACACACGGCACAAAGCACCAGCACTGTCATGGACGCTGATGCAGCGAATAACACACTACCAAACGATAACTATTTATTGCGTGATGTGCGCGACGACGTTTTTTATTTCGTGATGCCGGATAGGTTTAATAACGCCGACCTGAGCAATGATAGTGGTGATAAAAACGGTGGTATATCTGCTGGCGGCTTCGATGCAACATCAAACCGAGGCTTTCACGGTGGTGATATGAAGGGTATCGAGCAGAAACTTGAATATCTGCAAGGTATGGGGATCACTGCCATTTGGATGACACCTATATTGCGCAATAAAGCGGTTCAACGTGATGGCGTTGCACATCATGGTTATTGGATCGTAGATTTCACAGAAATTGACCCGCATTTTGGCTCAAACGATGACCTTAAAAGCTTAATAGCAGCAGCGCACAAAAAAGGCATTAAAGTCTTTTTCGATATCATTACTAATCACACCGCAGACGTGGTGAAGTATGAAGAGTGTCATCATGCTAATGGGGATTTCAAGGGGGATAACCACTGCGTATATCAGTCTATAGAGCAACAAGCTAAGGGAGACGATTATACCCCTTTTGTAACGCTTAACGAGCAAACGGTAAAAGTACCCGCTTGGTTGAATGATCCTCAGTATTACCATAACCAAGGCGATACCACATTCGAGGGTGAGAGCTCTCTTAACGGTGATTTCAATGGACTCGATGATTTAGATACAGAAAACCCTAAAGTATTGCAGGGCATGATTGAAATCTACAAAAATTTGATCAAAGAATTTAAACCTGACGGTTTTAGAATTGATACAGTGCGCCACGTTCGTTTGCCATTTTGGCAAACTTTTAGCCCATCGATAATGACTTATGCACAGCAGCAGGGCATACCTAATTTTCATATTTTCGGTGAAGTCTATGACCCAGACCCAGCACAACTAAGCCGCTTTACTACCGAAGGTAAATTGCCATCGGTGTTGGACTTCGGCTTTCAGCAAGCTGCTGCAGATGTCTTCTATCGCAAACAAAGCCCTCTGGTTATCAAAGCCTTATTTTCTCAAGACGATTTATATACAGATGAAGATAGTCAGGCCGATATGCTGATGACTTTTTTAGGTAATCACGATATGGGCCGCACAGGTTATTTCATTGAACAAGGGGTACCAAATGCTAGCAACGCGGAAAAACTGAATCGCAGTATTTTATCTCATGCGTTTATGTATTTATCTCGCGGCATACCTGTTGTGTACTACGGCGACGAGCAGGGGTTTACCGGTGACGGTAACGACGTAAACGCCAGACAAGATATGTTCCCTTCTTTGGTGGTCAGTGACAACGACAATCCATTACTAGGTAGTAACGCGAGCACTGCAGACGATAATTTTGACAGTACTCATCCCATCTATTTGGCGTTGAAGGAATTAGCGCAATTACGACATGATCATCACGCTTTGCGCAGGGGCCAGTACAAAAGCCGTTACTTTAATGAGGATTCTATGATGTTTGCGTTTGCGCGAACTTTGCCTCAAGGCAAAGAGTATTTGGCGGTGTTTAATGCCGGAACTGAAGTCGCTAGCATGACAATACCAGCGCAATCAAAAGATTATGAAGGGCTTGTTGAAGCGACTGGGTTTAACCTTAGCGATGAGCTGATAACAGTAACGGTACCGGCACTGAGTTTTGCTTTGTATCAAGCTAAATAACCTGAATACTGGATAAGCCGAGCCTCTCGATAACGCCCTTTTTGTGCCTAGCTGCGTTGGATTGTCTAGCAATAACACGTTATTACGTACGCCAATCCGCCTTGCTATGCACGAAAAATTTCGTCACCGAGTAAGTTTTAGAGTAAAAAAACTTGGGTATAAATGCGTAAAATATTGAATTATGACCTTAAAACCCATTGGAGCGACACTTCTTATCCAGAACTCAGGTTAAATAAACGAAAACTACTTTATTTTTATGAGAAAAAGCCGCAGATGTTACGACCATAAATGCACTAACATCTGCGCATTGCTCTATTTCTATCGCTTAGCGTTCTTTCTTGGCGCGCCAGACAAAGCTTAATAAGGTCACCCCCGCAAGAATAAAGCAGTAAAACGAGTAAGGTATAACATCTACTGGCGAGAGCGAGAACGTAGCGCCAATAATAAGCAACTGACCACCATAAGGGATTAGCCCCTGTACCACACAAGCAAAAATATCAAGCAAGCTGGCACTGCGCTTAGGCTCAATACCTCCTTGCTCGGCGAGGGCTTTTGCTGTGCTGCCTGCAACGATAATCGATACGGTGTTATTGGCAATGCACACGTTTAACGCACTAATAAGCACGGCGATACCCAATGAGTTACCTATTTTAATTGGCAACGCCAAAGTGCGAATCAGCTTGCTGATCGACGCAAGTAAAAAATCTATGCCCCCTTGTTGGCGCATGAGTTCAGATAATCCGCCGAGCATCAGCGATAAAATCATAATTTCCTGCATCTGACCAAATCCGCTGTAAATATCTTGGCCGACTGAGGCCAACTCATATTCAGTCATACTTATACCTATAATGGCGCTAGTTAATATGCCGATCACCAATACTGCAAACACATTCACACCAGAAACCGCTAACACCAAAATTAATAAATAAGGCAGGGCTAGCCAGGCATTGGTGCCTTGGGGGATATTCGCTTCACCTGTTTCACCTAGCGTAATTAGCAATACAATAACGATGAGTGCTGCGGGTAATGCTAGGTGTAAGTTAGCCTTAAATTTGTCACGCATTTCACAGCCTTGAGTGCGCGTTGCCGCAATGGTGGTGTCAGAAATGATCGATAAGTTATCACCAAATATGGCTCCGCTGACCAAGACGCCTGCCACTAATGCGGGTTCAATTCCTGTGGCTTGGGCCACGCCTAACCCCACCGGGCCGAGCGCAGCAAGGGTGCCCATTGATGTGCCCATGGCGGTGGCGATAAACCCCGCGATTAAAAACAACCCCGGCAAGATAAATTGGGCAGGAATAATGCTTAGCCCTAAGCTTACTGTTGCGTCGACTCCCCCAGTGGCTTTAGCCACGGCGGAGAAAGCGCCGGCTAATAAGTAAATAAAACACATGGTTATTATATTGCTGTGACCCGCACCTTCGATATATCGAGCCATGGTTTGGGTAAGGGTTTCCTTTGACAGCAATACGGCAAGTATCACCGCAGGCAGCAAAGCGGAAGGTGAGGGCAACTGATAAAAAGCATACTCCACGCCTTGCGCCTGATAATAAAAGCCGACACCCAAAAACAGTACCAAGAAGGTAAGCAGTGGCAACAGCGCCAGTTTAGCGGTAGTCGAATAAGGGTTTGACGAAGGTGAAGGAGGTTGCATAATTTTACCATAGACGTTTAGACGTCCAAAATACTAACTGTCTGGGGGAAAATAGCAAGTTTAGTTAGCGAGATAAGTGAAGCACTCTACAAACAGCGTCTGACACAGAAAAACTAACAATCGTTAAGGTTATCAAATAATTTAACAAATTCGCCCTATGGTCTTTGGCAGGCCTTCGTGTTTAACCTGCGCCTAAGCGTGAAATCACTACGCATTTTCGCTCGCACCTGTAGCGTACTTATCGCTCATTAATTAAGCTATTCATTCACCTGCTTCAATTTGGCTAAAAGTTTACTGCGCTGAATGAGGGGTAAATGTTTTTACCCATCTACTTCTAAATATTTTTCTCATGCCTGTGCGAGTACAAGTTATCAACGTTACATTCCATAACACTTTGCGCATCAATGTTAACAGGCGTATTAAATGGCATGGGGTATTATTCCCGCGTCAAATTAATACCTAATTGTTACGTTGAATCTGAGCAGATGCGACCAGTGTACTTCGGTTTTCTCCTTGGCGCTTCTGCCACGACACGACAACATTATTTCATCACCCATTAATCTATAGGAACGTCCATGGACGCTTGGAATCTCATTTGTTTTTTAGGGGCACTGGCTGTCCTTATCGCGTTTACCAATCAATTTGTACTTAAACTGCAAACGACCATTGCTATTACCACTGGCTCTGTAGCGATTTCATTGTTGCTGATTTTAGCCGTTAAACTACTGGGAGATGAATCAGCTCAGTCACTGATCAATGTGGTAAGTGATTTGAATTTTAATCAAATTTTGCTTAATGGCATGTTGGGATTTTTACTTTTTGCAGGGGCGATGGAGATAGATTTACGTGCTTTACGCCGCCAGAGATGGGAAATAACGACTTTAGTGCTTTTTTCCACGGTAGTGTCGACCGTGATAGTGGGCTACTTAAGCTCATTTATTTTGGGACAATTTGGATGGGATGTGCCCTTTATTTACTGCTTGTTGTTTGGTGCGCTTATCAGCCCTACAGACCCCATCGCAGTGCTCGCGATCATTAAGCAAATGCAGGCACCTAAAAATATTTCGATTCAAGTCGAAGGAGAGTCTTTGTTCAATGACGGGGTAGGCTTGGTTATATTCTCTACTTTGTTTGCTGTCGCATTTAGCGGTGTTGAACCGACAGTTAGCAGTGTTGCAGAGCTGTTTTTATCGGAAGCCGTGGGTGGGATCGTATTCGGATTAGTACTAGCCGTGGTTGCACATTTTCTTATCGTTAAAAGTCCGGACTTTAATGTACGTTTATTGGTGACATTAGCTATACCGTCTGCCGGTTATGCCCTTGCGATTGCATTGCATGTGTCAGGCGCACTGGCGATGGTGATGTGCGGCATATTTATTGGCAACGTAACACGCTCAAAAGGTGCGCCTTTAGCGCGAATTTCTAGTATCCGATTTATTAAGAACTTCTGGCATGCCACAGATACCTTCCTAAATGCTTTGCTGTTCTTACTGATCGGCATGTTGATTGTCAGTATGCGTCTGTCTTTAGATGAAATATTGATTGGCCTTTGTATGATCCCCGCCGTGTTATTCGCACGCTTTGTCAGTGTAGGTGCCCCGTACTTGGTGTTTAAACAATTTAGGCGCTACGACTTAAATTCAGTGCGCATTTTGACGTGGGGTGGCTTGCGAGGCGGTTTAGCGTTAGCGATGGCGGCGTCTATTCCTAACGATACTATGTTAGCAAATGGTCACAATTTACATAATTTAATGGTTATTGTGACGTATATCGTGGTGATATTTTCTATTGTGGTACAAGGTTTAACGATTTCTCCGCTGATCAAAAAGAGTATCGCAGCTGCACAGGCACGCGCTTAGTCAAAGCACAATGAAAGGATGATACGAAAGCGCCTTTGCATATACTGCAAAGGCGCGTCTTTAACGTTTTCGGTAGCGATTATGTTTTGCTACTTTTCAGTGACTTGGTAAATAGTGACTGTACCACTTACTTCATTACCGATAATAAGTAGCGCGTTTCCATTTGGGCTGTCACTGGGGGCAACAAACTTAATGCTTTCTGGGCCTAAGTCACCCGAGATAGCGACTTCGCTACAATCCATTCCTTCGGCTTCGTCACAGGGGTTATCCAAATCATCATCTAATTCGAAATCAGTACTAAAGTCACGGTTGTTATAGTGTGCAACATAAGCAACATTGAATGGATTGGTAACATCGTAAGTAAACAAGTCACCTGAACGTTCTTGGGCAATAAATGCATAGGTACGACCTTCAATTTCGCCCACAGCTATCGCTTCTGGCTCGCCACCTTTGTCATCCGAGCGGTTATCACCTTTATTTTCCGTGTGGGCGCTGTTGAAGTCATTACCTAAAATAGCCGCTGAGATTTTACCGAAATCATCGCCTGAATCATAAACTAGGTTTATATTTTGATCCCAAATCGAAAATGAGCGGGCTCCGTATGCATACAAGGCTTCAAATTCACCATTTTCATCAGCATCACCTAAGGCTGTCGTGACTTTTAGCCGCCCTAAGCCGTCGTCACCGCCGCTCAAATCGTATGCGGTTTGCAAGCTTGGTGACAAACTCATATTCAACTCGTCTTCATCGATTATGTCTTCTACTCGAACTTCTTCTGAATATGCATCATAGTCGCGAGAGTCGCCTTCATTGGCTGACAAAATAAATGTGGCGCCATTGTATTGGTACGAGGTAATCGTATCTGGTTGATACATGCCGTATAAGCCGTCAACACTATCAAAGTGAGGTAGTTCGTCCTCATTGGTAAAATCTAACTCGAAACTACTCCAGTCTTTAAAGCCAAGTGCGCGCACTTCAATGGTCATTTCTTCTAAGTCTAGGATACCAATTGCGTTGCTTTCTTGAAGAGAAACATAAGCGGTTTTACCGTCTGCTGCGTAGGTGATGTATTCAGGCTCTAACTCCTGGGCGACAGTCATGCCAGTTGGACCGGCAAATTTTACGCCAGACGCTTTAAGTAAAGCCATTCGTTTTGCGTCAGTATCGAAGTCTTCCTCATCAAGCGTGTCACTTGAAAATGTCATGTCAGTGGTGAAGTTGATAGTCTGCGCTGTGTCAGCAGGAATCCCATCTGTGATGGTGATCATGGAAACACTGCCTTCTGGGTCGACTGTATAATCTGTGTCTGGTTCACCTTCATTCGCCACCAATACGTTAGTGCCATCAGGGTTAAACGCGACCATATCGGGTAATGCACCTGCTGCAACTGCCTTGATGAAGGTGCCTTGACCTGTTGCATCTAAACTGTAAAACAAGACCGCTCCTGGGCTTGTTTTTATGCTTGCTTCTACTGCAATTGCCAGTATGTCACCATTGATAGCAATCGAATTAGCCGCACCTAAGGAGATGGTTTGATCTGCATTTGCTTCGTCTTTTACGGTTACGCTGTCGGCAAAAGTGAATGCATTGGATTGCAAACTGGCGTCAGAAAAAGGGTTTGCCACAGCCGCGCTTGTTAACCCAGATAAGTCTATGACTTCGATTTGGTTTTCAGCTGAATTTATAGCGAAAGCGGTGTTTGAGGCTTGGTGAAATTGCACTATTTCAGCAGCACTTTTACCAAAGACTTCGATGCCTCCGGCGGTAAAGCGGCCAACCACCTCAATGTTTAAATCTCGTGGCAGGCTTTGACCATCGACACCATCAGCTCCGTCTGTACCGTCAATGCCAGCAGCACCTGTGGCACCGTCTTGACCATCATCGCCGTCAAGCGCACAGCCAGCTAAGCCAAAAACGACAGCCATAGATAAGATACTAAGTTTTAAAGTGTTTTTAAGTGGTTGCACCGAATGTTCCTTTTTTATTTTTAAAAGTAGCCGTGCAAGTTAAAGTTACAATGTGACTCTATAACGACAAAAAGATGAACAAATTGTGACGGCGGGAGCGTTAGAAAATTAAACAAGGGGGGAGATTAAACATCAGAAAATTGAATAGGTGGGAAAGCAGGCCTGAACAGAACAGTAATGTTGGCGCCACCATACTGATGATTAGATTCAAGCCTGAATATATGAAAGCATAAGCGTGTTATTAAGCCATTTCAGCCATAACTTTACCAACGTTCGACATTACCTCAGATAGTTCTTTGGTTGGGCTAAAATCAATAAATTTTAGATCCTTGTCGACGATGGCGGTATGCCCTGGGTGTGCGTAAAAAACGTCGCCGGCTTCAAATGACTCTTGTGTACCGTCATCGTATATAAAGCGGAACGTTCCTTCGAATATATAACCCCAGTGTGGGCAATGGCAGTTGTTGTTATCTAACCCCTTAAGCAAAGGCGTAAAGTCGGTACCCTTTGGTAGTTCATGAAAAACAACCGTCATATCTCCCAGCCCAGCTTGGGAGCGCATGAGCAGTCCGGGGGCTTCCATTACAACAGGTATATCTTCCTTCTTCATTTTCATGGTTATTTCCTTTCTATAACGCGAATAAAGTAATGCTGTTTACTACTCGACAGCGCAAGGGGTAAGTCATCATTTTTTGACTTGCCGCAGTTAGAGTATAGTTAAAGAATATGAACGCTGAGTTTGATGTGAAAAAGATTTACGATGAATGAAAGCTGACTTTAAAAAAGCCCAATCCAAAATCAGACAGTCGTTTGCGAGTACGAAAAACAGACGTTTGACGGAGAAACGATGGTTTAAATGAATTTTTTAGAATTCTATCTTACGGTTTGTACTAGAAGAGCTTGAGCAAATTTGATTGTCGGTTAAGTGCCACTAGTGGTCGTTCAAGTTTTGAAATTTGAATGGCGGCTGTGTACGTAAAGCGGTCATTGGCACTAGAAAAATTGACTGACGTCAATGAGCGATCAACGGACATTCAAACGATCTGGGTCGTCTGGCCACTATGTCCGAAGTAGCGGATGCATCTTTTCATTGTCTATTGTCAGCTGCGAGCGAATTGAGGGTCATCAATTTGTCATTTATGACGATCGGCTGTGTTACGAAAATAGACAAACGTAAAACTACAAGACTTGTTGATGTAAGTGTCACTCTTCAAGTAACTGCAATACCCCACATTCTTTAACTTTTCTATTATCGGTGCATGCCGAAGCCATCTCAGATAGTGTAAGTTTTAGCTCCTCAAGCTCTGCAATGCGATGAGTGACGTCAATCATATGTTGGTGGATCAAATTGTTCACACTAGAACAACTTTTATCGGGATTATTTTTTGTATCCAATAACTGCTTAATTTCAATTATAGTCAATCCTAAGGAACGGCACTGTTTAATGAATTGCAATGTCCTTAACGATGAGGCGTCGTAAATTCTGTAGTTGCCGTCACTGCGATTGCAAGCTTCCAACAAATCCTGTTTTTCATAAAAGCGGATCGTCTGGATAGTACACCCACTCTTTTTTGATAGTTCACCTATTTTCATAAACATGCCTTTGTGCTGTTGACTCTATACTTGGTATAGACTTTACACTGTGGCTACGGTATTTGGAATAAGAGTTAAACAATGAGTGGTTGCGGTTGCGAAGTAGAAATCAAGAATTCGTCACAAAAGCGCATTTTGTATTGGCTCCTAGGCATCAATGCGACGATGTTTCTTATTGAGATAACTATAGGTATTTTGGCTGATTCCACCGCTTTGATAGCAGACTCGCTGGACATGCTGGCAGATGCAATTGTGTACGGCATAGGTATTTATGCTGTGGGTCAATCTATACTTTACAAAGCCAAAGCTGCGCAAATCAGTGGTTACTTTCAGCTGTTGCTGGGCGTGATCATTCTCATTGATATTACCAGAAGATTATTCTTGGGCAGTGAGCCTATCTCATCATTAATGATAGGAATGGGGTTCATTGCACTCATTGCAAACGTCGCTTGCTTGGTGATTATTCGTAATCATAAAAACGACGAAGTACATATGCGAGCCAGCTGGATTTTTTCAGCTAACGATGTCATTGCCAACATGGGTGTCATCATCGCCGGTGTTCTAGTGGTATGGCTTGATAGCAGAGTACCGGATCTGGTTATCGGCTGTATAGTGTCAATAGTCGTGCTACGCGGAGCGTGGATGATCCTGAAAGACGCCGAGCAGGAAGTACTTAATAAGGAATTACAGAAAGGTAAAGTGGGTGATTCACTATGACATACAATAAAGCCGTTAAGCCGCATATCGATTCCAAATTGACAGATTACTCAGATGCAATGTCTAACAATAATGAGAGGCAGGCATTTGCAGCGCTAGAGGATGCGCATGTAATTGGTCAGCACTCTACTTATTTTCATTGTTTAATCCATTATAAAATGCTGCGACATGGTCTTCTAAACAAAGATTGGAGAGCCGTTTTGGGACAATTAATAAGAATAATTGGTGCTGCAACTAAAACCGTTATCGGCCTTGTACCCAAAGGGAACACAGGTGGCACTAATATCAGTCCATTCAAACGACTACCGGTAAGTGTTGAAAATCAAGCGATATTGGACAAAATCAATCATGCATAATCATAACCACAGTCACAGTGATAACAGCGCTTCAAAACGCATTGGCTGGGCATTTTTCTTGAATGTCGTATTCACTATCATTGAATTTATAGGCGGATGGCTGACAAACAGCACGGCCATAATGGCTGACGCAGTACATGATTTGGGCGATAGTTTATCTATTGGCACTGCATGGGGATTGAACAAGCTAAGCGATAAAGACGCGAATACCACATTTTCATATGGTTATAAACGATTCTCGCTGTTAGGCGCTTTGATCAACGGAGTTGTTTTAACTATAGGCTCAATATGGATTTTATTCGAGGCCATACCTAGGCTTTCAGCACCTGAAATGCCACAAGTGGAAGGTATGCTATTGCTTTCGATATTTGGTATCGCGGTAAATGGTTTTGCCGCGTATAAACTTAGCGAAGGGAACTCCTTAAACGAGCGTATCTTAAACTGGCACTTACTTGAAGATGTATTGGGTTGGGTGGCAGTGCTGATCGTATCGATTGTGCTGATGTTCAAGCCATGGGCAATTTTGGATCCCATTTTATCTATTGGCTTTACATTATTCATTTTATTCAATGTCGTCAGAAATCTAAAAGAAACCTTATTGTTATTCTTGCAAGGCACGCCAGATACGACGCAGATGGTGAAAGTGCGTAAAGTGCTCATGTCAAACGCTGATGTGGCGGATATACATCATTTTCATATCTGGTCTTTGGACGGTGAACATAGCGTCATGACGGCACATGTGGTGTTGAAACAAGATGTTTCGATTTCTCAATTGAGAACACTCAAAGACGAATTTCGTCACGACCTTGGTGAGTTTGACTTTGTACACACTACCATTGAAATTGAATTTGCCAATGAAGATTGCCGTGATAAGTAATGTAATGGTTGAAATACTTTGTTTTGGTTGGTCGATTGGTCTTAGTTCGATAAGCTGTTAAAATAGATATGATGAGAGAAGATAGATATGTTTAGTGTAAGGGTGGCGAGTTACCTGTTGATTTCGCTGATTTTGTTTCAGTCGTTTTCGGCTGTCGCCAATTCCTTGGATTTTCATTCTATCGACTCGCAACATCTAAGCGAAATACACGAACATCAGGCGGGAGATAACACTGTTTCTGCGAAAACGCTTGTTCAACAGCAATCTAACGAACAATCCAATGCTGATAAAATCACCGTAGATATTTCTCATAATCCCGCTGATTGCCACCACTGTGGTCATTGTCACGGAACCCATGCTCACTGGCTTGGAAACAGCAATGGCATCGAACTCGATTCTGTTACCACCCATCACGGTTTCTATTACTTAACGAAAGTAATAGAAGGACCCGTCACACAATTGTTACGCCCACCTAAAGCATAACCCTGAACTAATCAAACACCGTTCGCCAACAACTTGGCGATATATATTTTTGATAATTTAGGAATAAAACAATGATGAAATTTTCATTGAGTAGTCCTGTGCGTGTGCACGCTTGGGTGGTTTCCATGATGATTGTCCTTTTGACAACACACACCGTGGTAGTAGCACAAACAAACAGTACCACCAATCGAGAAATGACGTTGCAAAGCGCCATACAGCGTACATTAACTAATTCGCCAGAATTGCATGAGTTCACATATAGGCAACAAGCAGTTGAGGGGGAAATTAAAACGGCGTCTCTCAAACCTGAGGTTACAGCCGGTATTGAACTAGAAAACTTCTTAGGTACAGGAGATGTCTCAGGAACTAAGGACACCGAGATGACTCTCACATTGTCGTCGGTCATTGAATTGGGCAATAAACTCAACTCACGTAAGGAGTTTACTAAGGCGCAATCCACCTTAGTCGAAGCACAAAAACAAGTGCAAACCTTGGATGTTTTAGCTGAAGTGACACGTCGCTACATCGATGTCTTAGCGCAACAAGCGCTAATTGACGCGCAACAAGAGACAGAAACTCTTGCCCGATATACCTACCAAGCGGTCACAAAGCGTGTGGATGCGGGAGCATCTCCAGTATTTGAACCGCAACGTGCTGAAGCTGCACTGGCAAGAGCTAGACTGGATGTGGTGACGGCACAGCAGACTAAGCAAGCTATGATAAAAAGTCTGGCTATTATGTGGGGGGAAAAAAATCCTACTTTTACTGGTGTTGAGGGTGACTTATTTACACTGCAATCATCTCCTTCATTAACCTCGCTTTTCAACACACTATTGGACAGTCCCAATCTTGAGGTCTATACAAAAGAATCGAGATTGCAGGCATCTCAAGTCCGCCTTACTCAAGCAGCTAATCAATCAGATTTAAGCTGGACAGCAGGAATAAGACGTATTAATGGGATTGATGATACCGCTTTCGTAGCAGGTGTCAGCATGCCGTTGTTTGCGGGAAATCGAAATATTGGTGAGTATGAAAAACAACGGGCTGTTCAAGGGCAATTGGAACAACAAAAACAGTCTGCAACCCAAAACCTTTACCATCAACTAAATATGGCGCTAGTAGCGAGAAATAATGCGCTGCTCAATGTACAGGCACTGCAAGACTCGATTATCCCGCCGTTAGTTCAAGCGCTGGAATTGGTAGAACAAGCCTATATCAATGGGCGTTTTAGTTATTTTGAGTGGGTCAGTACCCGTCAAGAACTACTTAATGCCAAGCAAGCCTTAATTCAGTCTGCCAAACAAGCACATCAGCGGGGGGCGGATATTGAAGCTCTCACAGGTCAGCCGCTTTTTAATGCACACCGAACTTCTATTTCGAGCGAAATTAAATGAATATTAAAACAGTAATCAAGAAACATAATACCCCGTTAATTTTCATAGCCTGCTGTATATTTGCAGTGCTTGCTAGTAGTCCAATATACGCTTCTGAAAGCGAACATAGGGATGAAGATACCCGCAACGCTGAATTTGTGCATATATCTGACAATATGGCGCAAAAAATGGGTGTGGTGACACAAAAAGTGAGTGCAGGACAACTCAATATAACCACTACCGTTTACGGAAATGTGGTGACCGACCCGGCTTCTTTAAGTCATGTCCGCGCCCGGTTCGACGGTATGGTGACTAAGGTCAACGCAAATCTGGGTTACAAAGTCAAAAAAGGCGAGACACTGGCAGTCGTCGAATCCAATGAGAGCTTGAAAAGTTACCCTGTTACCGCACCGTTTTCAGGCATCGTGATAGCAAGACATGCAAATGAAGGAGAATTGTCTAATGGACAAGTGCTATTTTCAATCGCCAACTACGAGGATGTGTGGGCACAGCTTAAAGTCTTCCCTCAACAGCTATCAGATATTGCAGAGCAGCATCCCGTTCAGCTTAGTTTGTCAGAGGCAAAGTTAAACACAACTATTCAGCATATTTTACCATCACCCGATGAAAAGCCTTACGTCTTGGCTTACGCAAAAATTACCAACACGTCAGGTCGGTGGCCTGTTGGTGCAGCTATCAAAGGTCTGGTCGTTACAAATACTTTAGATGTGGCCATGATGTTACCCAAAGCTGCTATTCAAGAATTTGAAGGGGCTTCAGTGGTGTTTGTCAAAAAAGGGGAGGAATATCATCCTGTGCCCGTGGAACTTGGTCAACAAGACAATACTAATATCGAAGTGCTGTTAGGGCTAAGTATTGAAGATGAGATTGTCAGCCAGAACAGTTATTTAATTAAAGCTGATTTAGAGAAGTCGGAGGCCGGTCATGAGCATTAATCACACCATGCCATCTGTTTGGGTTGTCGTCTTTGATTTTGGGAGGCGAACTCATGATTGAATCCATATTGCGGTTATCCATAAAGCGACGTGGTTTGATGTTGATGTTGATATTCTTAGTGTTTGGCATGGGAGTATTAAGCTATCAAAAGTTGCCTATTGATGCCGTACCCGACATCACTAACGTTCAAGTACAAATCAACACGCAGGCGTCAGGGTATTCTCCATTAGAAACCGAGCAACGGATCACCTTTGTGGTTGAAACTGCGCTAGCCGGATTGCCAGGCTTGTCTTACACCCGCTCGCTTTCACGCTACGGACTATCTCAAGTTACAGCCGTTTTTGATGAAGGTACAGATCTGTATTTTGCACGTAACCTCATCAATGCTCGACTTGGAGCGATTAAAAGTCAGCTACCTGAAGGTTTAGAGCCAGAAATGGGTCCTATCGCTACGGGATTGGGCGAAATCTATATGTATACCTTACGAGCAGATCAAAGTGCCGTGCAAAAAAATGGTGAGCCATATGACGCAATGGCTCTTAGGGAAATTCATGATTGGATTGTTAAGCCCCAGCTTGCACTTGTGAAAGGGATCACAGAAGTAAACGCCATTGGTGGTTACGTAAAGCAATATCATGTGAATCCTGAACCACTCAAAATGTTGAATTTCGACGTCAGTTTAAGTGATATCCAGCGTGCACTAGAGCGCAATAATGCGAATCAAGGTGCTGGATTTGTTGAACGAAATGGACAACAAATATTAGTACGCTCGCAAGGTCAGCTTCAGACGCTAAGTGATATCGAAAATGTTGTGATCAAGCGTATCGATACTATCCCCATTGCGGTAAAGGATATTGGTAGTGTGGCTATTGGCAAAGAGCTGAGAACAGGCGCTGCAACACAGGAAGGTGAAGAGACCGTTTTAGGTACCGCAATGATGCTAGTCGGCGAAAACTCACGTGCTGTTGCCCAATCCGTTGCGCTAAAGGTGAAGGAAATTCAATCGAGCTTACCCGACGGAATTCTGATTGAATCAGTCTATGACCGCACCCAACTAGTAGATAAAGCGATCAAAACTGTTCAAAAGAACTTAGTCGAAGGCGCTCTATTAGTCATCGTTATTTTGTTCATATTATTGGGCAATATTCGTGCGGCATTTATCACAGCGGCAGTTATTCCGCTAGCGATGTTGGCGACCATCACAGGGATGGTTAATACCGGTGTGTCTGCCAATCTGATGAGCCTTGGTGCATTGGATTTTGGATTAATTGTCGATGGTGCGGTGATCATCGTAGAGAACTGTATCAGGCGGTTATCCGAATCTCAGAAGCGCACAAGTGGAGTCTTGCCACTAAAAGAGCGGCTAGAACTGGTTTTTCAAGCGACCAACGAAGTCATTCGTCCTAGCTTGTTCGGTGTATTGATTATTACTGTGGTGTATATCCCGCTGTTCTCATTGACAGGTGTTGAGGGCAAGATGTTTCAGCCAATGGCGGCAACGGTCATTATGGCGCTGATAGCAGCGATGCTGTTCTCCATTACCATTGTACCAGCGGCAGTCGCGATGTTCATGGGCGGAAAAGTTAGTGAAAAAGAAAGCTTCATTATTGTTGCAGCCAAATCCGCCTATCGCCCCATCATTCATATTGCACTGAAATTGCGCTGGATAGTGCTTGTCGGCTCAGTCGTGCTAGTAGTAGGCAGCTTATGGCTGGCAACGCGACTAGGCTCTGAGTTTGTTCCCCAGCTTGACGAAGGTGACATTGCGCTGCACGCCATGCGTATTCCTGGCACTGGTATAGAACAAGCCGTCGCCATGCAAAAGACGCTTGAATCTACCTTGATGGAATATGAACAAGTGTTGACCGTATTTGCTAAAACCGGCACTGCGGAAGTTGCTACGGATGCAATGCCTCCCAATGTGACCGATACTTTTGTGATGCTTAAGCCACGTGCGCAGTGGCCAGATCCAACACTGTCAAAAGCGGATTTTGTTGAAACCCTTGAGCGAGACTTACAAGCGGTGACAGGCAACAACTATGAATTTACCCAACCTATCCAAATGCGCTTTAACGAGTTGATAAGTGGAGTGAGGGCAGACCTTGGTATAAAAGTCTTCGGAGATGATTTAACCGCTTTGGTCGCCTCTGCCAACGAAATTCTATCAGTATTGCAATCAATCGATGGCGTGGCGGATGCAAGGCTTGAACAAGTTGATGATATCCCTATCTTCACTATCAATCCTAAGCCAGTCGAGTTGGCACGTTATGGGTTGGACGTCGCCGACTTGCAGGAGTGGTTGGCGTCGGCCATCGGGGGTAATACCGCTGGCTTAATTTTTGAGGGAGATAGACGATTCGAGTTGCTTGTGCGATTTGATGAAGATATACGCACCGATTTAGATGCCATTGGCAGCACTCCTATTATTACATCCGATGGGGAATTTGTACCGTTATCAGAAGTCGCCACACTGGGTTACTCGTCTGTTCCCAATCAAATCAGTCGAGAAAACGGTAAGCGCAGAGTCGTGGTTACCGCCAATGTCAGAGAACGCGACTTAGGGAGTTTTGTTGACGAAGCAAAAATCAAAATAACCGAACAGGTTGCCCTTCCCGCAGGCTACTGGCTGGATTATGGCGGCACGTTTGAGCAGCTTGAAAGTGCCAGTCGGCGACTGTCTATCGTGGTGCCTGCCACGCTTTTTCTAATACTTGTGTTACTAATGGTGGTGTTTGGCTCATTTCGTGATGCCTTGATCATCTTCACTGGCGTGCCTTTAGCCTTAACGGGAGGTGTCTTCGCGCTCTGGATGCGTGACATGCCACTGTCTATATCTGCCGGAGTCGGGTTTATTGCGCTCTCTGGTATTGCGGTACTAAACGGCTTAGTGATGTTGTCATTTATTAAACAGCGAGTACTAGAAACAGGTGACTTAATTAACTCAATCGTTGACGGAGCTATCACAAGATTGCGTCCGGTTTTGATGACTGCATTGGTAGCAAGTTTAGGTTTTATTCCCATGGCACTCAATGTCGGGACGGGCGCTGAAGTGCAACGTCCGCTGGCGACAGTTGTGATTGGTGGGATCATCTCATCGACCATTCTAACATTGGTCGTTTTGCCTATTTTGTATCGGGTAATGCATTCGAAATCAACCAAAGTGTGATTGTTAAGCACCGTATTTAAGAAGATACGGTGCTCTTCGTCAGGAAATTCAAAATAACTGAAAATGATTACTGGATAGTGTATTCACCATTAAGGAACTGATTGTTCGGGCTGCTACAATTGCCACTAATTCAATCAAGGTCGAATAAAGATCAGCGAATGACAAAACATCTTCCGCAGGTTTAACGCTCGCCTGTCCGCTTAGGTTCACATCTGCCTTCCAGAGAACTTCTTCTCAACGGCTGCAATTGGCACATGGAAAAAATCCATTGCCACAAGCCTGACCGTCTCCTGCTTGT
Organism: Paraglaciecola mesophila; assembly: GCF_009906955.1. Classification (GTDB taxonomy): domain Bacteria; phylum Pseudomonadota; class Gammaproteobacteria; order Enterobacterales; family Alteromonadaceae; genus Paraglaciecola; species Paraglaciecola mesophila_A. The sequence goes on along the minus strand of NZ_CP047656.1, from coordinate 1,495,674 downwards.
CTTCAGCGGACTACTATCGCAGTTTCGCCAATGAGCGTTGATTACTGATAACCGTCTAACGGGGTAGTTCGAAACCTGTCGACCCAAAGTGTCATATCAGGTGTGCGCTCAAATAGCTTATGAGCGGTGCTGTAAATACAAAATTAATTACAGCCTCAAATTTGATGATAAGAATCCGACTGGTGAGCTACATTCTGCCAACGAATTGCTCCCAAGATAACAGCACGTCCTTGAAGTCTTCTAAACCACAACCACAGATTGATTCTTGGTCATATAATTCGGTATCTTGTGGAATATCCACTTCGCTTTCATCTCGGGTGATGGCTGCATATACTTCTATTTCGTCTCGATTTAATTCCATATTAAATTCGTGACCTTGCAGTAGATAATGTTCAATTTCTTTATCTTCTAACTGCTGAATAACATTCAATATATGGGCTAATTTTTTGCGGTCTCGACCTAGTTCTTCAGTGAACCAAAGACCGAGCGTTTCTGCGCCCATTTCAAAAATGGCGGCAGGCTCTGCACGATCGTTACGTATAAATTGATAATCCATTGGATATCCAAAAGTAAATTAATAAATGTCGCCTAGGGCGTCAATTTGGGTTAAATACACGCGTAAATCAAATTCTAATTGATGGTAATCAGGCAACATATGCAAACACAGTTGATAGAATGCTTTATTGTGGTCCTTCTCTTTCAAATGTGCCAATTCGTGCACCACGATCATGTTTAAAAATGGTTCAGGAACGCGCTTAAACAGGACGCTGACTCTTAGCTCATTCTTGCTTTTTAGCTTAGAACCTTGAACTCTAGACACATAAGTATGTAAGCCAAGGGCGTGATTAACCACATGAATTTTGGGGTCGAAGGCTATTTTACTTAGCGGCGCTGATTTACGCATAAAACGGTTCTTTAATGCCATTACATAGTCGCGTAAAGCACTATCATTACTGATTTCATGCACACTTGGATAACGAGTCAGTAAATATTCTTTAAGTTTATCTTGTTCTAAGAGTTGTTCGATTTGGTTTTGCAGATGTGCCGGGTAAGCCGCTAAGTACTTCATTTGCTGTTATTAATCTTTGGGTTTCTTCGGTTCGGGCCAAACAAATTCTTCAGCGGCAGAAACTGGTTCCGGCTGCTTTTTAGTTTGAGGGGACTGACTTCGCATGGTGTATAAGTAAAGGGACTCAACTTTGCTTCGTGCCCAAGGGGTTTTACGCAAGAATTTTAAGCTTGACTTAATACTTGGATCATTGGCAAAACAGTTAATTTTTACCTGTTCATGCATTTGCTCCCAACCGAGCTTTTTGACCAAGCTTTCTACAATATGCTGTAGGGTTAACCCATGCAAAGGGTTGTTTTTTTGAATTGTCATTGGGTCACATCTGAAATAGTTTATTGTTAGCTAAAACGCCGTTGGGCTGAACGCATTACGAGCACATTAAATTACAATGCTAGACAAAGGGGCGTCAGCAGCTTTGGGCTGTTCAGGGTAGGCGCCAAGTAAGTGCCTAGCACCTTGCTCATCTACTTGCTCCAATTTAACAGAAAACCCCCATAAATGATGCAGGTGCTTGAGGACTTTATGCTGGCTTTCAGCTAATGGAATGCCGTGTTGTGGCAAGTAAGATAATGTGAGTGAGCGATCGCCTTTAGAGTCGACCTCAAATACTTGAATATTAGGCTCCAAATTACTCAGATTATATTGCGCCGATAGCTTCTCTCTGATCCTGTGGTATCCAGCTTCATCATGGATGGCGGAGACATTGACGAATGCATTTTTCTCGTCATCTTCAATAGCAAAAAATCTAAAATCGCGCATGAGTTTAGGCGATAAAAACTGACTGATAAAGCTCTCATCTTTGAAGTTTTGCATAGCAAAGTGCACAGTTTCTAACCAATCCTGCCCTGCGATTTCTGGAAACCATGCACGGTCTTCATCTGTAGGTGATTGGCAAATACGCTTGATGTCCATGAACATATTAAATCCTAAAGCATAAGGATTAAGTCCAGAGTAGTTCGGATGATTATAAGCAGGCTGTGCCACAACATTGGTGTGACTATGAAGAAACTCTAACATAAATTTGTCGCTGAGCTTTCCTTCATCATATAGATGATTGAGTATGTGGTAGTGCCAGAAGCAAGCCCATCCTTCGTTCATGACTTGGGTTTGTTTTTGCGGGTAAAAATATTGCGATATTTTACGTACTATACGCACGAGCTCCCTTTGCCAAGGCGCTAAGAGTGGTGCGTTTTTCTCAATAAAATAGAGCACGTTCTCTTGTGGCTCAGACGGAAATCTTTGGGTTGGCTGACTGTTTTTAGTTTCCGATTTAGGCAAGGTTCGCCATAACTCATTCACTTGAGATTGGATATGTTGCTCGCGATTCTCTTGACGTTCACGTTCGATTTGCATCGAAATCTTTTGCGGGCGTTTGTATCTGTCGACACCAAAATTCATCAGTGCATGACATGAGTCTAATACGTTTTCAACTTCAGTTACACCGTACTTCTGCTCACATTGGGTCACATAATTTTTGGCAAACAGTAGATAGTCAATAATCGAACTGGCGTCAGTCCATGCCTTAAAGAGATAATTATTCTTGAAAAATGAGTTGTGCCCGTAACAGGCATGAGCCATCACCAGTGCCTGCATCGGCATGGTATTCTCTTCCATTAAATAGGCGATACAAGGGTCTGAATTGATCACGATTTCGTAAGCCAATCCCATTTGACCTCGACGGTAATTTTGTTCTGATTGAATGAATTTTTTGCCATACGACCAATGGGCATAATTGACCGGCATACCTATGCTAGCGTATGCGTCCATCATGTGTTCAGCGGTGATGATTTCTATTTGGTTGGGATAGATGTCTAAGCCATAGTGTTTGGCGACGCGATCAATTTCTTGTTCATATTGAGCGAGAAGATCGAATGTCCAATCCGGGCCATCACTTAGTACATTTGATGTTAGCTTGTGTTTTGTTTTAGCTTTAGTATTAGCCACCATATTAAGCTACTCCTGAGGGCTTTTCGACGCTTTGATCGAACAACTCCCTGAAAACTGGGTAAATATCGTCCACATCGACAATATGCTTGATAGCAAAGTTGTTGTGTATCTGACTAAGCTTTTCATACTCATGCCAAAGCTTTTGATGTTGGCGCGCGGTGATTTCAATGTAGGCAAAGTAACGAACACTAGGTAATAGGCTTCGCTCAAGTAACTCGGTGCACTTAGCACAGTCGTCTGTCCAATTGTCGCCGTCAGATGCTTGTGCAGCGTAGATATTCCATTCCTGCTGAGAATAACGTTGCTCTACTATCTGTTTCATCAGCACCAACGCGCTAGAGACTATGGTGCCACCGGTTTCCGTGGAATAAAAAAACTCCTGCTCGTCCACTTCCTTAGCTTGGGTATGATGGTGAATATAAACAACTTCTACATCTTTATAGGTTCGGGTCAAAAATAAATACAACAAAATATAGAAACGCTTGGCTTTATCTTTTGTCGCTTGGTCCATTGAGCCGGATACGTCCATTAAACAAAACATGACGGCTTTACTGGACGGAATAGGGCGCTTTTGATAATTGCGAAAACGCAAATCAAAGGTGTCAATAAAGGGCACCCGGGCAATGGCTTTCTCCAACTGCTTTATGTCGTCTTTCAATTTGGCCAGTGCAAGCTGATCGGGCACTTTTTCTTCAAGGATTTCTGCAAGTTGGGCTTGCAGTGCTTTTAACTGTGCTTTTTTACCTCCACTAAGGGCAATTCGCCTAGCGACGGAGCCTTTTAATGAGCGCACCACATCTAGGTTACTTGGCACCCCATCAGACACAAACCCCGCACGATAGCTTTCATACTGTACTAATTTATCTTGCTGGGTTTTCTCAAGATTAGGTAAGATCAAATCTTCAAAGAGCAGGTCTAGGTACTCATCTTTTGAAATTTGAAAAACAAAGTCATCTTGGCCTTCACCACTGTCACTGGCGTGACTATCACCACCTTGGCCAGCGCCAGATTCAGGGCGTTTTATTTTATCACCTGCAGTGAACTGGTCGTTGCCTGGATGCACAATGCTTCTGGCGCCACCTTTTCCGGTGTGAAATATAGGCTCTGATATATCGCGACTTGAAATGCCAATTTTCTCTCCGCTGGTGACATCAGTGACGCTGCGTTTGTTGATTGACTCAGACACCGCTTTTTTAATTTGCTCCTTGTAGCGGCGCAAAAATCGTTGGCGGTTGACTGTGCTTTTTCCTTTGCCGTTTAGTCGTCTGTCAATAAAATGGGCCATACTGCTTTACCTCAATGGATTCCATTGGAGCGCTGTTGTCTTTCAGTGCCGAATTAAGAAGATTTTCTAACCCGCAAATACCATTCACACAATAATCTAACTTGTTTTTGGGTGTAGCCTTTTTCAGCCATTCGGGCAACGAAGTCATCGTGTTTTTTCTCGTCTTCTGCGGAGCCTTTCTTGTTAAATGAAATAACCGGAAGCAAATCTTCTGTATTTGAGAACATTTTCTTTTCGATCACAGTGCGAAGTTTCTCGTAGCTGGTCCAGCTGGGGTTTTTGCCTTTGTTATTGGCTCTTGCACGGAGCACGAAATTGACTATCTCATTCCGAAAATCTTTAGGGTTACTGATACCGGCAGTTTTCTCGATTTTTTCAAGCTCGGTGTTCAAGGCTTCTCGATCGAAAAGTTGGCCTGTCTCTGGATCTCGATATTCTTGGTCTTGGATCCAGAAATCAGCGTAAATGACATAACGGTCAAACAGGTTTTGTCCGTATTCTGAATATGACTCTAAATAAGCGGTTTGTATTTCCTTGCCAATAAACTCAACGTACTTAGGAATAAGGTAGCCTTTTAAGTGCTCTTTATATATGTCGGCTAGGTCTGCGGGAAACTGTTCACGCTCGATTTGACGTTCAAGCACATAGAACAAGTGTACAGGGTTTGCCGCCAATTCTTGTGGGTCGAAGTTAAACACCCGGGACAGTATTTTGAAGGCAAAACGAGTAGAGAGGCCTTGCATGCCTTCATCTACGCCAGCGTAATCTCGATATTCTTGATAGGACTTAGCTTTAGGATCCGTGTCTTTCAAGCTTTCGCCGTCATAAACACGCATTTTTGAATAGATACTTGAATTTTCTGGCGCTTTTAGGCGCGAGAGCACGCTAAATTGGGCTAGCGTCTCTAAGGTATCTGGTGCACATGGCGCGCCTGCCAGTTCACTGTTATCGATAAGTTTGCGATAGATTTGAATTTCTTCTGAGACCCGCAAGCAATACGGTACATTGACAATAAACACGCGGTCGAGAAATGCTTCATTGTTTTTATTATTGCGGAAGGTTTGCCATTCTGATTCATTAGAGTGAGCTAATATTACCCCTTCAAAGGGCAGGGCAGAGAGACCTTCGGTAGAATTGTAGTTGCCTTCTTGGGTAGCGGTTAGTAATGGATGCAGCACTTTTATGGGGGCTTTAAACATCTCGACAAATTCCATCAAACCTTGATTTGCTCTGCATAGGGCTCCTGAATAACTGTATGCATCAGGGTCATTTTGTGCGAAGTGCTCAAGACGTCTTATGTCGACTTTACCCACTAACGCTGAAATGTCTTGATTGTTCTCGTCACCAGGTTCGGTTTTCGCAACTGCAACCTGATCGAGTATAGATGGATGCAACTTAATCACTTTGAATTTGCGAATATCGCCATTGTATTCATGCAAACGCTTGCGTGCCCATGGAGACATCACTGTTTTGAGGTAGCGCTGGGGAATGCCAAACTCATTCAGTAACAAAGCCCCGTCCTCATTCGAATCAAACAAACTAAGAGGATGGTCATTAACTGGTGAGTCTTTGAGTATGTATATAGGTTGTTGTTGCATAAGCTCTTTGAGCTTTTCCGCTAATGAAGATTTGCCGCCACCTACTGGCCCTAGCAAATAGAGCACCTGTTTCTTTTCTTCTAGTCCTTGGGAGGCATGGCGAAGATAGGATACGATCTGCTCTATTGATTCTTCCATGCCATAAAACCCATCAAACGCTGGGTAACGGGGGATAATACGATTAGAAAATATACGGCTTAGCGTGGCATCTTTGGCAGTGTCTACCATTTCTGGCTCGCCAATCGCTTTAAGAAGACGCTCAGCTGCATTGGCGTATGCTGAATCATCCGTTTTGCAGATTTCCAAGAATTCGTCGATGGTTAACTCTTCTTCTTTACGCGCTTCGTAGCGCGTTTGATATTGCTCTAAAATTCCCATAACTCGACCTCACATATAGAAAATTTTCTGGCTTCACTGGTAAGATTAGACCCTAATTAGCATTTGTATGTTTCGGATTTAGAACAATATTTTCTAGGAATGGATAAAAACTGATCTTTAAGCACTAACGGAGTCAATTTGCTGTTGGAGGAATTTACTTTTACTGAATAGAGTATGAATGAACGGGGCGTTGGGATAAATAAACGGGCGTTTGCAGGAATTCGAGAAATTATTTTTTATTGCGAGTTGAAGGGGCAAACATAAAAAAGCCCCGACACATTCGAGGCTAATAAATTATCCGGGTCATTGACCAGATAAAGGGATGCTTATGCGAAGTTGCTCGCTGCGAAATCCCAGTTTGCTAGTGCCCAGAAACCTTCAAGGTACTTAGGACGAGCATTACGGTAGTCAATGTAATAAGCGTGTTCCCACAAATCTACGGTAAGCAGAGGAGTAAGATTCGCATCTGTTAGAGGCGTACCCGCATTGCTTGTGTTAACAATGTCTAGGCTGCCGTCAGCTGTTTTAACAAGCCAAGTCCAGCTTGAACCGAAGTTGTTGACTGCTTTATCGTTCAAGGCCGCTTTAAAGTCTGCGAAAGAACCCCATTTTGCGTTGATTGCATCAGCAAGTGCGCCACTTGGCTCACCGCCACCATTTGGGCTTAGGCTGTTCCAATAGAACGTGTGGTTCCAGATTTGAGCAGCGTTATTGAACACTCCGCCTTCAGACGATTTTACGATCTCTTCAAGATCTTTATTCGCCATATCAGTACCTTCAACCAAGCCGTTTAGCTTAGTGACATAAGTGGCGTGATGCTTACCGTAGTGATATTCCAATGTCTCCGCTGAGATATGTGGTTCTAAAGCATTTTTTTCATACGGAAGAGCTGGTAATTCGAAAGCCATGATATTTCTCCATTTAAAGTTAACAATAATCGTGTGCATAACCTCGGGCAACGCTAGCGCTTTATACACGAATATAAAACAGCTTGTCCAAGGTTATCCTGAAACCCAGTTTCCGATCTTAGGGCGCACAGCCCACAATACAAGGGGTAAGCTTGATAATAATTTTAAACCAATAAAGATCACAAGGGAGCATTGGTATATTGCCTTGAAAACGGTAAACTTGGCCGCATTATTAGCGTTATTCAAATATTAGTGAGAGTGATAATGGAAACAGTTGAGAAAATTCAGCAACAAATTAGTGAAAATCCTATTCTTCTATACATGAAAGGGTCGCCTAAATTGCCTAACTGTGGCTTTTCAGCCCAAGCATCTCAAGCATTGATGTCATGCGGAGAAGAGTTCGCTTACGTAGATATCCTGCAAAATCCTGATATCCGTTCTGAATTACCAAAGTATGCTGACTGGCCAACATTCCCGCAGTTATGGGTTGATGGCGAGCTCATCGGTGGCTGTGACATCATCATGGAGATGGTTCAACAAGGTGAGCTGCAAGCGATTGTTAAAGAAAGTGTGGCTAAACGCACTAAGTAGTATGAGCAGTTAATTCAGGCTAAGTCTCTGGCTTAGCAGTTGAATAGATGTTCTGAATAAAAAAAGAGTCTCAAAAGACTCTTTTTTTATGCCTGTCTTGTAAACATAGTTAACAAAGACAAGTGTTGGTGTTCCTGTTGAGCTTTCACTCTATCAGGTTGGGTTAACACACTTCTTTAAATAGAGATTCATCAATGATTGTATTGTCAACGATGCTTTGCGCCATTCGTACACATTTGCCACACTGATCACCTACACCCAGCGCTTCACGCAATTGGCGCATGTTGCCCACGCCGTCTTCGCGAACGGCCTGTTTAATGGCTTTGTCGGTAATGCCGTGACACAAACAAACGTACATAGTTAACCTTACTGAATCTTGATGTAAATGATAATAGTTGTTGTTTGCAACACTTTCAAGCTTTTTTCTTCATCATTTTGCATAATTAATACGCAAAGCTGCGCATTAAGCCAAGTAAGATAAACTAGCGCGGTTAAATAACCTTCGCCCCCTTGGTTTTTAACCAAAGCATACTTACATTAATGGAACGTAAAAGAGTGTGATAACCCGTAAATAGTCGTTACACTATGCGCCAGTTATTTATAACCCAATAGAATGGAGATCAAAATGAGTGTACTAGTTAGTCGCCCAGCCCCAGATTTTACCGCCGCTGCAGTATTAGGAAATGGCGATATTGTTGAAAACTTTACCCTTAGTGAAGCAATTAAAGGTACAAAAGCAGTATTGTTTTTCTACCCGCTAGATTTCACTTTCGTTTGCCCATCTGAATTGATCGCATTTGATAAGCGTTATGATGAGTTCAAAAAGCGTGGTGTTGAAGTCATTGGTGTTTCTATCGATTCTCAGTTTACTCACAACGCGTGGCGTAACACTGCTATCAATGATGGCGGTATCGGTAAAGTGAAATATGCAATGGTCGCTGATGTTAAGCACGAAATTTGCCAAGCGTACGATGTTGAGCATCCTGAAGCGGGCGTTGCGTTCCGTGGTTCATTCCTTATCGATGAAGAAGGTGTTGTACGTCATCAAGTGGTTAACGATCTTCCATTGGGTCGTAACATTGATGATATGCTTCGCATGGTTGACGCGCTGAACTTCCACGAAGAGCACGGTGAAGTTTGTCCTGCAGGTTGGCAAGCTGGCGAGAAAGGTATGGTAGACAGCCCTGAAGGTGTTGCGAGTTACCTTTCAGAGAACGCTGATTCACTCTAATTTGCTATAACGTTAATTCGTTAGCAGTAAAGCGTTTCAAAAAAGCCGCTAGGATCACATGATTCTAGCGGCTTTTTTATATCTGAGCGCTTGATTTATCAATAGATTAATCGCTTCGCGGGATGGGCCAACCACAGTGGCTATGCCACTTGTTGACGATATAACAATACAACTCTGCTGTTTTTTGCGTGTCGTACAGGGCTGAGTGTGCTTCACTTTGATCGAAGCTAATATTTGCCGCCTGACAGGCCTTTACCAGAACGGTTTGTCCCAATGCTAACCCGGCTAATGTGGTGGTATCAAACGACACAAATGGATGAAAAGGGGTGCGCTTAATCTTGCTGCGCTCTATAGCCGCGTTGATAAACCCCAAGTCAAATGCTGCATTATGCGCCACCATGACTGAGCGCTGACAATCTGCATCTTTTTGCTCTTTACGGATCTGTTTACATAAGTCTTTCATGACTTCTGATTCATCTAACGCCCCACGCAAAGCGCACCAAGGATCGATTCCGTTAAATTCTAATGCGGCTTTTTCTAAATTTGCCCCTTCAAAAGGAACAACATGATAATGAAACGTTTTGTCTGGCGTTAAATAACCATCTTCGTCCATTTTCGTGGTAATGGCTGCCACTTCAAGCAAGGCATCGGTTTGCGCATTGAAGCCTGCGGTTTCAACATCTACGATAACGGGAAAGTAGCCTCTGAATCTGTCTTTGAGGAGAAATTGTGGATCTGACATAGCTGCCTATAGAGATGAAAATATGGCGTGATTATGTCAACTATCAGGCCACCTCGCTACCTATATACTGATTTATCTACTTAACTATATTCTTTAGTTTACTGGGCAAGGCAGTAAATCAGAGTTAAGCTTTTACCTTAGGCGTCGATAAACAAAGTACACACGCCACGATTTACTGACAGGCGAATTAACAAGACGAAAATACTTATGAAATTTATTTTATTTATCGTGTCGCTGACATTGAGCAGTTCTATTTCAGCGGGCCTGCGTCAATACGCAGCAAAAGTTGAAACTTCTGACTGGCAATTAAGCCAGCAAAGCCGCTTGCAGTGCACTTTATCGCATAACATTCCAGGTTATGGTGAAGCACTGTTTACCAGTATGGCTTCAAAGCAACTGAACATGGAATTCGAGCTTGATATGCTGAGATTGCCTAAAACCTTTGGGATGGCGTCTGTTTATTCGGTGCCACCCCGCTGGATGCCAGGCCAAATGCAACATGCCATCGCAGACATGACCATTCGCAAGCAATACAATGGAGACTTACCTGAACAAGCCGCTTGGACTATGCTGTCTGAATTGGAAAAGGGCTTTTGGCCAACTATTTATTATCAAGATTGGTACAACCAAAGCGACAGAATTGCGGTGGGGCTAAATGCCAGTAATTTTGCCGAGCCTTATGAAAACTTCGCCCAGTGTGTGGCAAACTTATTACCCTATAGCTTTGATGACATTGCCTATACCATTCTTGCGTACCGGAAAAATAGCACTGAGTTGACCAAATATTCTCAGCGCCGATTGAACATGATTGGTCAATATCTGAAAGAAGACAGTGATATGGAATTAGTTTTGTTAGACGGTTACAGCGACAGTTATGGCGGTCGAGATATGAATAAGACCTTATCGGTTAGCCGTGCCGTTGAAATAAAAAACTACTTTAGTGAAATGGGCGTCGCGCCCCAGCGTATCGACGTCACAGGGCACGGTGAGCGTCGACATATTGCGCCCAATAGCAACGAGATGTCTCGGGCCAAGAACCGGCGGGTAGTTATTCGCATGGCAAAACCTTAGCGTTTCTTTCTTCTGTTATTATTTAATTGATATTAGTACCAATCCAGATTCCGAAAAAGCCGATTATGCTAGTTAATCGGCTTTTTGCTAATGTCAGTTTACCGATGGATTATTGCGCTTGCGCGTTTACATAATTCACAACAGTATCGGTGAAGTCCGTAAACAAACCATCCACTTTTAACCGTTTAAACAGTAAATCCAGAGTTTGTTTATTGCTAATACCTTGGGGGAGCGCGTCTTGTCTAAAGGTATAAGGGTGAACGTCAAGCCCTGCCTCGTGAGCAAGCTTAACCAAGCCAGTAGGTTGCATGGTTTGCATGTCAATAAGTTGCGGGATCCACGGGCCTATACCTTGAGCAACAGAGGCTAACTCTTTTAGTTTCTCTGGTGTACGCAGTTTGTCATAATCAGTGGGAGATTCACCCCAGTCATTCTCACCTATTAACTGAATGAGCTTAACTTTCGCCCCTAATTCGTGACGTAAACGTTTCAGTTCAGCGTAGTCAAAACATTGTACGTAAATGGCTTTTTTAGCATCATCCAGTCCATGTTTACGCAGGGTCTCCATGACAATTTTACTGATATCAACACCTTGCTCTCGGTGCCAAGCAGGGGATTTAATTTCAGGATAAAAGCCAATATCTTTGCCAAACTGGCGGTTGAGTTGATTAATCAGCTCTATTTGTTCTTCAAATGTGGCAATGCTAAATTGCGCATCACCTTGATACCGCTGCTTAAATACTTGTTTGCCATCAGTCGTACTGCGCTCGTGCACGGTCAAGGTTTTTAATTCTGCTAAGGTGAAATCAAGGGCATAAAAACGGCCATCTTCACGCTTTCGCAGAGGAAACTTAGCCGCCACGTCGGTGACCGTATCCAAGTGTATATCGTGCAGCACCACTGGCACGCCATCTTTGCTAATCACTACATCTTGTTCGATATAATCAGCGCCCAAAGCAAAGGCGAGGGTGGTGGACTCCATGGTGTGCTCAGGCAAATAACCTGACGCGCCACGGTGAGCTATAACCAGTGGGTCTGCCCATGCTAGGTGGCTTGCTAACAAAGCGCACCATGATATCGACAAAATTGATTTCTTCATATTGACTCCAATGTCACTGTTTCCTGAGAAAAGTCTTAATTGTTTTGAATAAGCTCAATGGCGTAACCGTCTGGATCGCGCACAAACGCGATTACAGTTGTGCCGCCTTTTACCGGACCTGCATCACGATACACGTCAGCACCTTGGGCCTTAAGCTGGTCACAGACTTGGTAGACATCATCAACGCCAAGCGCAATATGGCCATAAGCGGTGCCCATATCATAACTGTCTTGATCCCAGTTATGAGTTAGCTCTAACACTGTGTTGGTGTCTTCATCGCCGTAACCGATAAACGCTAACGTGTAGCGGTATTGTTCATTTTCACTGGTGCGCAGTAGTTTCATACCCAGTAATTCAGTGTAAAAAGCAAGTGAGCGGTCTAAATCGCCCACGCGCAACATGGTGTGTAATAAACGCATTCTGGTCCTTATTTACTGATCTGTTAAACAGAAGTGTAACCAGTTAACGTGCGCAACAATATGACAAAGCGTAACAAAAACCGACATTACCTTGTTAACTGCTTAGTTTTAACCCAATGACACCTGCTGTAATAGTGAGTAAACTCATCACTCGCCAAAGATTGACTGGTTCATTGAGCATAACAATACCAACGATAGCCGTACCCACCAAGCCAATGACAACCCACACCGCATAAGCCGTACCAGCGGGGAGTGTTTTCATCGCAATGCTGAGCAAACTAAAACTGATAGCCATGGCAACCAGGGTCAATAGGGATGGCCATAATTTACTGAAACCGTCACTGTATTTAAGCCCAATTGCCCACACCACTTCGAAGAGACCTGCTATGACCAAAATAATCCAGTTCATATGAATACCTATTAATTTTGAGCTGGGTCGTCCCAGAAAAAACGCGAGGGATGAGGTCGTCCTCATTTCGTTGATATTACATCGGTGGGCTAATGCGGAAAGTAGAAAGCGTGCCACGAGGTAAAAATAAGATTGTCGAAAAGACCTGCAGAGTTTAGCACACTTGGTTCTGCGTCGCATATAGCGCTGCTTATACCACTTATAGATTCGCTATAGCCTCCGTAAATTAGTTGCTACAATTCCGCTGGTTTATTTAAAGCCGCGTTAATACGAGTGTATAGCCTAAGAGGATTTCGAAGATATGGATGACTTAAAGAACATTGTTTTGCTTTTATCCTGGGTGGATTACTTGGGCATTGCGTTATTTTTTAGCTGTTGGATGGGCTATCGCTTTGTACTCGAGCGCGGCGAAACAGGGCGTAAAGGCTTGATAGGTATTACCCATGAATATCGCTTGCAGTGGGCGATGGAATCTGCCGCGCGTGAAATCCCCGTTGCCTGTGCAGGTCTCACCAGTAACTTAATGGCCAGTGTGTCGTTTTATGCCTCTACTACTATCTATATTATTGCTGGTTTGTTCGCCTTGGTGGGCTCGGTAGAACGTTTGTTAAGCTTTTCCGAAGACATGCCGTTTGCACAGGCGGTATCGAGTGGGTTGATTGAACTTAAACTGATTTTACTTATTGTTATTTTTGTCAATGCGTACTTTAAATTCACTTGGTCACTAAGGCAGTTCAACTTCTTGTGTATTCTAATCGGTGGGAGCCCATATCATGGCAACATGCCGTCAGAAGAATACCGCGTTAATACGGCTAAAAGAATGGCGCGGGTGAATTCCTGTGCTGGGAATGAGTTTAACCGCGGGATCCGGTCATATTATTATGGTATTGCCGCTTCCACTTGGTTTTTACATCCGGTGGCATTTATCGTGGCAACCATTTGGGTTACTTATATTCTTTACGTACGCGACTTTCATTCTCCTGTACTAGAAATATTAAGAGACACGTATCCACCCGAGTTAAGAGCCTATACGTTAGACGGTGAAGAAAAAGGTGTGAACAGTCAATAAGGGAGCGCGAAGCACTCTTCGCGTTAGTGGCGTAGATGGCGTAAGTGCACCAAGGTGAAAGCAAAGGTGAGTTTATTATTTGATCCACGGCTTCTTAGTTAAGCTCATCGCGTCTCATTCAAGCTATGTCACTGCCATATAAAATAAGTGATAAAGCCAGCCCAGCTTAGTGCTAACAGAATCCGGGGGAGATAATTTGTCGATGAATTATTCGCGATTTCTGCTTGGGGCTCGGCCGGATTATCTTGGGGTTGTTTGGCCTTTTGCTCTGCCTTCTCATTATTTGAAAGAGAGCAACCGTTATTCCAGAGCGACATCTTAATCATAAAACCGCTGGGCACATTCGGAGAGGCAATTACTAATACCAATTCCATTAAATAATTAACCACTCAGCGAAAATTTAAAAGGACTTAATCAAGGCGCTTAAATGATAGCCCTTTATTAAAAACTAACCTGTGCTCTTTCGAGTTTGAGCAACACAGAGTAAGTCCTTTTAAAATTCGCCCGAAGGGAATTCCCCAGCGGGTTTTGCACTACGTTCTCGGTATTTGAAAGGGAACAACCATTACTACACACCGACGCCTTGTTCAAAACCCGCTGGATGAATTCTGAGAGGCCAATTATTTAAAGGAATTGGTATAATGTGGATAATGGTATAATAGGCGAGAATAAAAAAGCCCCGCACTTGCAGGGCTTGTTATAAGTTTATCAAAACCTAGGTGTAAAACATTACAAACTAGGAGCGTAGCGCACTGCTAAGCCTATTGTTCTGCCTATCACATCATAATCACTCACTGTATTAAAGTGGTTTGCGCCTGCTACTGGAATTGGTGGCTGTTTATCAAACATGTTGTCGATACCAAAATTTAACACTAGCTGTTCGGTAGCCTGCCATGAAGCGGCAAAATCAACGTAATCTTGTGCACTAATGCTGGTGGAGCGATCAGAGGCGTAATCAACATCGCCTATGCGTCTCCAGCCAAGTTGAAAGTTCATGCTGTCCAAATGCCAATCAAGGGTCGCTCTGTGCTTATAATCTGCCTGCAACACACTAGCAAAATCCCCCGAGCAGGCACTGCCATATGTTCCTTTACAATCAATGGCCGCCACGGTGGCGTTGTTTTGGCGAGTTTGTTTAGTGACTAGATTGCCTTGGTAGCTAAATTTGAATGTGCCTCCTATAGCATCTGGCGCATCTATAACGTAATTCGTGGCGATATCGATACCGCTTTGTTCGATAGCGGCTAAATTGAAGTCATTAACAATGGCAGTGCTAATAAAACCCGTCGTCGGATCTCGCAATACTGCGCCGCATAAAGGGTTATTAGCATCAGGGTTATCAATGTAGCAACTTTGCAAAGCGGCGCCAGGCTGAATTTGGCTTACGGCATCAGAGATATCAATATGATAATAATCGATTGAAACATCAAACCCTTCAATATATTCAGGGGTGTATACCAAACCCACAGTCTCAGATTCGGCCTGCTCTGGTTTGATATCCGGGTTGCCGCCATAGGTATACTCTGCGGTAGTAGAGTCAAATGGTGTGCCGACCTCAGGAGCCCCATAGCGTTCACATTGAGCAGCATCCCCTGTGCCTAATAAGCAGGGATCGCCGTTATAGCGCCCGGCAAAACGGGCTACAAACTGATCACTTGTTTGATCGAATAAGGCGAGGGACAATCCACTAATTGGGCTGGCGAATTCGCCGAGGTTTGGTGCCCTAAAGGCGGTTAATTTGTTGGCGCGTAAACGAAGATCATCGTTGATGGCCCAATTCAGGCCAATTTTATAGGTGTCTTCAGCTTCAGTATTTGAGTACTCGGAAACACGATAAGCCCCTTCGATGCTCACTTCTTTCGCAAACGCCACATCGGATACCACTGGCACTAATACTTCAGCGTAGAATTCTTCACTGTCAAAGCTGGCATCCATATCAAATGCACTGACCGTCGCGAAACTGGTACCATTTCTAAATGCATCACCAGGGGTCTGCTCACCCGTTTCTTTGCGATATTCATAGCCGATAGCAAAATCGATTGGGCCGTCTGGTAATTCAAACACAGCTGATGAATCGCCGGATAAGGTTGCCGCAAGTACGCTTTGGGTACGCTCACGGGTGGTGTAAATCAGCGGGTCACTAAAGCTGGCTAAATCTAAATTTGGGTCAAATATATCAACAGTGTTGGCTAAGGCCGCGAAGCGGTTATTACCTGCTCCATCAACGGTATAGGCGTTGTTGTATAGGGTAGCGGTTTCATCGGTTTTACCATACTGACCATAAACATCAAAACGAAGATAGTCGTTAATATCGCCTTTTATGCCCATTTGCATTTGTATCGAATCTCGTTCGGCTTTGGTGCGCTGGACACCAAGGCCGAGATTTCTTTCAACGTTAACTTGGGCATTGCCGTTAGCATCGAAGGTTAATCTGTTGCGCATTTCATCGCTTAAAAAAGCGTTGTCAGCCGTTAAGGTGACTTCTTGGTTGACTGAAATAGGGGCTTGGCCGCTTGCGCCTGCGCCCTCAACAGTGACCTGCGAGTACATTACGCGGCCATAGGCCGTGGTGTCTTCTGACAAATCAAAATCAAATAACAGCCCACTAGATAAACGTTTCATGGGTTGCGTCAGATAAAGGTCGGCGGTAGAGCTGGTGGTTTGGCGTTCGTCAACTAGGTTACCTAAGGCATTAATCGCAAAAGCGTTGCCGGAGGCAAGATCGGTATAATAACCACCTGTATTGATAATTGAGTTCGCATTTTGCATCGCATAGTCACGCTCACCGGCTAACAACTCTTTACGTTCAGAATAACCAAGGTAGCCAGTGATATGGCCAGCGCCGTCGGCAATATCACCGCCAAAAATCCCTTCGACATTAAACGTTTCGTTGCCACCATCAGCGGTTTCATAGCTGCTTGAAAATTCAGCGCCATTAAAGCTATCGTTTAGGATAAAGTTAACCACCCCAGATACTGCATCGGCGCCGTATACTGCAGCAGCTCCACCGGTGAGCACGTCCACCCGTTTAATTAATCCAGTGGGGATCATGTTGACGTCAACCGAGTTGCGAAAACTAAAAGGCACAGCCCGCGTACCGTCGATTAAGACCAGAGTACGGTTTTGTCCTAATCCGCGCAGGTCAATAGTGGATGAGCCAAATGAATCGCCAACAGTAGAGCCAGTGCTGTTCGCGCCTGCTGCCGCTTGAGGAAGTTTAGTGGTAATATCTTCTACATTTACAGCACGATCTAACTTTATTTGTACCTCATCAACACTGGCTACTGCGCTACTGGAAACAAGTTCTGTACGCTGAATTCTTGACCCAGTTATAGAAATAACTTCAGTGTTATCTTTCGCTAGGCTTGGCTCTTGTGCCATAGGGGCATGGCTAAAAAGAGCAGCGCTGACTGCCATGGTGACAGGAAGTAAGGTGTGACGTTGAAGCTTAGTAACATAGGTTTTGTGATTCATATGACTGTCCCGTTGCCGATGTGTTTATAAAACGTGCATTGCCTGATTTTAATTTGTACAGCATGGTCATTATCATCTGAAAAAAAATCAAATTGCAATAAAAGTTTCTTGTAAAATTAATATTTATTGATAAATTATTCTTAACGAGCCAGCGAAGATAAGCACAATGCATAATGAATAAGCACATAGAAAAACTGTATAACAGTGCCAAAAAGCCCTCTCGCCTGGTTATTGGATTAATGAGCGGTACTTCTTTGGATGGACTAGATGTAGCCTTATGCAAAATTGAAGGGCAGGGTAGTGATACCAAAGTAGAGGTGCTCGAATTTACCACCGTGGATTACACCCAGAACTATAAAAGTAAAATAAAAAGTGTGTTTGCCAAACGTCAGGTTGATCTGCAGCAAGTCACCTTGTTGCACCCATGGGTGGGGGTTTTACATGGCCAAATGGTCAATCAATGTTTAGCTGACTGGGGAGTAAATGCATCAGAAATAGATGCGATTGCCAGTCACGGGCAAACTATTTATCACTGCCCTTTGCGCCAGCACGGACTACCTGAATTTGGAAACGCGACGTTGCAAATTGGCGATGCAGATCATTTAGCGGTCACTACGGGCATTACCACCCTAGGAGACTTTCGGCAAAAACACATCGCGGCAGGAGGCGAGGGCGCGCCTTTAGCTGTTTATGGTGATTATCTGTTTTTCACCAGTAGACAGGAAAATCGTATTTTATTGAACATGGGGGGGATCGCGAATTTAACGTATTTGCCTAAAACCGCAGATTCAAGTGCGGTGTTTAGTTCAGATACCGGCCCAGGTAACACCATAATGGATGCGTTCGTTCAGCAACACTTTGCGCCACTGCAGTATGATAAAGACAGTGCGATTGCACGTCAGGGCACGGTGCACTCTGGGTTATTGAGTGCATTATTAGAGCACGAGTTTTTTACCTTAAATTTTCCAAAAACCACAGGGCCAGAAGTATTTAACTTAGGCTATTTGGCGGCAGCGCAGCAACGCTCTTCTACGCAAGAATTAGGGCTTGAAGACGTTTTAGCCACCTTAAACGTGTTTTCAGCAACCACGATCGCCAATGCCCTGAATAATGCCGCTGCTGAGTTAGGCGAATTCAACGTGTACGCCAGTGGTGGTGGTATTCACAATCCCTTGTTGATGGAACATATATTAAATTTATGTCCCAGAGTGTCAGAGGTGCGTGATACCAGCGAGTTGGGTATTCATCCTGATGCGAAAGAAGCCGTGCTGTTTGCGATACTCGCCAACGAGTGCTTGGTAGGGGGGCAACAAGCGTTTGGTAATATCGAGCAAGGGATCCCGAATGTGACAATGGGCAAAATTAGTTTTGCTGATTAGCCTGTGTCTTCTAGGCGCTTTTATTACACCTGTTTTGACAACCAGTCAAAAGACCCTGTTTAGCGCAAGCGTGTTTTCGCAATTCTTAGTGCGCAAACGCCAAACTCTGCCTCACCTTTGTTTAAGTTGGCTAGGCACGATTGGGCATTAACCTGCATTAGCGACTTGGCCGCCGTCTAACACGACAGTATGGCCGCAGACGTAATTGCTCGCTTTAGAGCAAAGATAAATTGCGGTGCCAGCTACATCTGCCAGTTCACCCACTTTACGCGCAGGGAGCCCTGCCATTATTTCTTGTTCATGGGCCAAGGCGTGTTTTGTCATCTTGCTAGGGAAAAACCCAGGGGCAATGGCGTTAATGTTGACGTTGGTTGGGCGAATATCA
The DNA here is from genome assembly GCF_009906955.1 of Paraglaciecola mesophila. Taxonomy (GTDB): domain Bacteria; phylum Pseudomonadota; class Gammaproteobacteria; order Enterobacterales; family Alteromonadaceae; genus Paraglaciecola; species Paraglaciecola mesophila_A. The sequence goes on along the minus strand of NZ_CP047656.1, from coordinate 1,476,620 downwards.
GCAGCCATATGGCGTGTCAATTGGATAACCGCAGCCTTACTGGCAGAATACGAATAATTGTTCATGTGAGGGTGAGTGAGGCCATTAACAGAGGCAATGTTGACTATCCGTGACGGCTCGTTCGCGTCGCCCGCTAAACGAAGTGCGGGCAGTAATCGTTGACTCAAGAAGAAAATAGATTTCACATTCAAATCCATGACTTTATCCCAGCCAGATTCTGGAAACTCTTCAACTGGCGCGCCCCATGCGGCCCCTGCGTTGTTGATGAGAATGTCTATTTTCGGCTCGCGTTTAAGCATCTCTTCAGCGAATGCCTCAACCCCAGCCATGGTGGATAAATCAGACTGCACAGCGATGCACTCGCCTAAACTTGATAGCTCAGTAGCGGTTTGCTCAAGCTGTTCAAGTTTGCGTGATGTAATATAGGTTTTTACGCCATTTTCCACAAAACCACGGGCGATCATGGCACCTATGCCACTTGAGCCTCCGGTTACGACTGCAATCTTGCCAGCCACTGAAAAAAAATTATTCATCTAGGTTCCTTATCCTTTAAAGCGCCAAGCATAAGGCGCTTAGTTATTTTTGTTTTTATGTACTTGGTCTGGTGTTAACCAACGCCAAGGGTGATCCATAAGAAGTTTATTCTTGCTGCTTATATCCATGCTGCTCTATATATAAAAGTGAAGTGCGCCACTAATGATTTGAGTGGTTGTGGTGCTTGGCACGCCACTTTTCTCGAAAAAAGCCAAATAGCGAATAAGCAACGAGCGTTAAGCAAATTACGGCAACTGCAGCAGCAGGGTAGGCCATTAACGCCATTCCTGTATCCCAACCGTAGATAGCCATGACAAGGCATATCACGCCCAAAGAAAATTCAATGAGTAAGCTTTCCCAGGGTAGTTTTTGGTCGGAATTTACTGGCCTAGCAAAAAAATTCACTTTATAGGGCATCTGTCTTCATCCTTAACGTTACATTGACGGCTACCTGTTTAGGTGTGTTCTACCTAAAACTGTGGACTTCAAGGTAGATTATTCTGGATTAATTATTGATAACACAAAAAGCGCTACAAGGCGCCTTTACAATTATTGAGATTATTTATATTTGCTTATTACTTAGTGAATCAAGCATTGTTAATTGAGGGGCATACTCAGTTCGTTCACGCTCCTTGAACTCATAACAAAAAAAAAGCCAGCCTAAACTTCAGGCTGGCTTATGGGCTTAAAACTTACCGCGTACACCTAGGTTATAACGGGGGCCATATACTTCATAATCAATCAGTTGATTGCTAAAGCGGCCATGACGGCGGGTACTTTCATCTGTCACGTTGATCCCTTCAAAGAATACAGATAAGTGGTCGTTAATGTCGTAGCTAGCGGAAATATCAAGCTGACTGTAAGCTTCGGTAAAAGTGGGTTCCAGACCGCCGGTTAGTAGGAAGTCATCCCGCCAGTTGTAAGCAGCGCGAACTTGATAGTCATCTTGTTCGTAGAACAGCACTAGGTTTGCTGAATCACTTAAACCAGATAGTGCAAAATCATTTTCAAGAGAATAAATATCATATTCGTCTTCACTATTGACCATAGTGTAGTTAACTACGCCTCCAAAACCTGTGTCACCGAAAAGATGCTGTACATTGAATTCCCAGCCATATACACGTGTTTCGTTAAGGTTCTGAGGCGACGTGATTTCCCAAATGATCACAGGATCGCTTGCGATGGAGACGCACGCATCAACTGGATTTTGCTCTGAGCCTTCAGGGCAATTTCCTCGTGGGTTAACGCTTGGGTCGGTAAGCGGTCCCGCAGGACTAATTATTTCGCTCTCTGTTTGCCCTGAGGCGATAAAGTTATCCACTTGTTTACGGAAGTGTCCGATTGACACATAGCTACCTTCGTCATAATAATATTCTAATGATAAATCGAAATTTTCTGACTCATATGGCAACAGGTTGGGGTTGCCCTGTGAGGCGCGAAACGGACCACCTGAGCGGTGTAGGTTGATATTGGTAGAGGGGAACATGGCGCCGATACTGCTGCGAGCCACGGTGACACTGTAAGAGAATCTTGCCGTTAATTCATCTGTGATCCCCAAACTTATATCAAGGTTCGGCAAGAAGTGCTCGTAAGCGCCCTCCAACGTTTCTGATACTTCCTCGTCGGCAAGAATTTTTGATAACTGAATTGGCGTTATCCAGTTAAAGCCGATAACGGGTCGCTGAACTGAGTAAGATTCTACATCGGTTTCTTCGTAGCGAAGGCCAAAATTGGCGTTGACCGGCATATCGTTAAATTCGGTTATGAAGTCGAACGATGCAAAAGCTGCTGTGGTTTCTTCTGATATACCGTTCTTTTGAATATCAGCTTCGTTATATAGGCCTTGTTCTTTAACTAAATCAAGAAACTGATTGGCGCTGTAAATCGGTAGGTACTCGTAACCCACGCCACCAGGCTGCAATTCAAATTCTAGCTCATCGGTGTTCAGCGCACCATTTCCAAGTGCAAAGTTAGCGCTATAAATGTTGCCTGTGTCCACGTCATATTTAGTGTGGGCGAATCCAAACTGCACACTATCAAGCGCACCGTCACTCATGTTCTTCCATTCACCACTAAATTGAATCTGCTGAATGTTATTTTCGATTTCATAGCCACGTTCTTGATATAAGTCGCCCTCGATGTTTTCGGGGGAATATGCCCCGCCTTCAAGTGCGCTATCGTCGTAGAAAGCGGTGGGAGTATCGCCGCTAAAATCAGCACTGATATGGACTGGGGCTAATGTTCCAAATGGATTCTTTAAGTTCGCTAGACGCTCGGCCGGCAAAGCCCCTGGGTTGGCATGAGACGTCGAGTCATGTAAATCTAAGGTGAAGTTAAGTGCATCTGTTGCTTGCCATTCAAAGTTAGCACCGATGGAGTCATTTTCTGTTTCAAAGTTATATTCCCAAGCCCAGAAGTTCAGTTCGTCGTTACTTCTACTAGGGTTAATAATAGTACCATTGGCATCCGCTGCACCCTCTTCAACGTTATCGAACCAAAAGCTCATTCGGTTCATTTTGCCGTTTTCTTCTAATCGTGAAACAACATAATCCAGTGTCGCGGTCAGTGTGTCACTGGGAGCAAATTGCAGCACAAGCTGGCCGTTCAAACGGTCACGACTGTAATTCGCATCGTCTAAATCTACCGTAGGTGTGCGCCACGTTGCCAGCGTTGGGTTTTTATCCGTATCAATGGCGCTGGTATCAGGATTGGCTTGCCCTGGGTAGCCACGGCCCCAACCTTGGGTGCCAATACGGTCTATATGGCTGTCACGCTCTGAATAAGAAAGTGATGCAAGCACACCGAATTTTCTATCGTTGAAGGTTTTACTGATCATTCCCGCTACTTCTGGGGTGATGTCGTCACCTGTTGTAACACTGGTGTCCATTACGCCTTTTGCACTCCAAGCGGCAACAAACTCTTCCATTTCAAAAGGGCGGGCCGTTTTAATGTTGATCGTGGCTCCGATCCCGCCTGAGCTGACATTGGCTCGGCCCGTTTTATATACCTCAACACCGGAAACGCTTTCTGCGGCAATCTCACGAAAGTTAAAACTACGGGATATGCCAGCACCTGCAAGTGCAGAAGAGTTTGGCATTTGGCGGTTGTTCAAGGTCACTAAGTTAAAGCTTGGCCCGAAACCACGCACCGTCACTTGGTTACCTTCGTTGTTGGTTCGGTCGATGGAAACACCCGTAACACGTTGCAGTGATTCAGCTAGGTTTGTGTCGGGGAATTTTCCGATATCTTCAGCAGAGATAGCATCAACGACGCCGGAAGCGTCACGCTTTATATCCATCGCTGACGTTAACGAACCACGGATACCTTTTACTTGAATGACCTCAACAGCCTGAGGTTCTTGCTCTGTTTCTTGAGCATTAACGGTGCTGCATAACAACCCTGTAGCAACGGCGATAGCGATTTTACTGAGTCTATTGGCTTTCATGTGATGTTCCACCAGCTTAATTGTAAATAAATTGTCAACGATAAATATGTTCGTAGGTTTAATGTTAATTGTCAACAAAATATTAAATGAATGTTAATGATTTTAAGCGTGTGTGGTTAATTTATTTGGCGGCAAATGCTGCTATACATAGCGCTACAAGAGAGCGCGAGAGATGAAGTCAGAGAATTCTGGTTTTTTGGAATGCACAATTTTTATAAAAATTATTTATTTAAATATGTTTTTATTTGGAATATATGGCCAGTTAAGAGTGGGTTTATTGCATTCGGTTCAGCTGCTACGTGGGCTAATGAGGTGCTGTAAATATGCTTTGTTTAATATTTACGTAACAACTATGTCGCTTGGGGGGCGAGAACCTTGGTACGCTGGACAGGGAGCCTGCCCAGCAAAGGGCAGATGCTATAAGTTAAAGCGTTGAGGGTTGGTCACTCCATCTTTTGGAATAATATTGGCTGGGATGTCGATCTTTTTATCATCCGCGCCTGAGGCAAATTGACTCACGTTGTAAGCATTTTTTGTCGACCAATCCATTTCCACGCGACCGTCACCTAATACGATATTTCCTAGCTTGCGACGGAACCATTCCGCTAACTCTATATATTCCACTGTATAAGCAACATTTTTCCTCTCTTTTGGATCAACCCGCAAGTCGTATAACGCCATTTCCGCATTTAATGGACTTGTCGTCAGTGCCCAAGTTATATCTTCGTTTAAATCTGGCACGCGTGCTGGGGTGCGTTTATCTCGAGTACGCATGGAAAACGCAAAGTCATCCGTACGCAGATAGGCTCGGTAGCCACAAACTAGATTCATTTCACCGAGTATATAATCCCGTTCAGGCGCTTCACCGTTGGCGACTTTGGCTAGGTCAACGCCATCCAAGTAATCATACTGCTTCTCTTGCGTATTGATTTGGGCTGCTTCCATCAGGGTTGGCGCAAAATCTACGTATTCAACAAGGTCAGTAACGATTTTGCCTGGTGGGTATGTCTTCTTATCTGATGAGACTACAATGGCTGCGCCGTTTAATGATGCTTGCCAAGAGCCAAATTTACCCATGATACCTTGTTGCCCAAGATGCCAGCCGTGATCACCGACAGTAAGCACGATAACATATTCACGACCTTGCTTAGCTGAATGGGCTTTGAATGCTTCGACAGCTTCCCCGATAAGGGCGTCGCCGTATGCGGTAAACGCGTAGTAGTCGCGAACAGCCTGCAATTGATCTTCCTTGGTCATGCCGTCGGACTTCGCCTCATTATAAATCTGTAATTGCTGAGTGGTAAAAGTGCCTAACTCTTGGGTGTCAAAATTCGGTAATGTGTAATCACGATCTTTAAATTGATCACGGAACGATTTCGGAGGTAAGACGGGCGTATGAGGTAAGTGAAAACCAAGGTTAACAAAGGTCGGTTTATTTTCATCTGGGCCGTTAACCTGACGTCCAGAAAAACTCTCGTACTGTTTACCGCTATTGGCTAAATAATTTTCAAACTCTTTAACAATATAGCCATCCACGGTTTTACCAGCGGGTTGCGGGTTAACCCCACCTAGTATTAATCCTGTATTGATACGAGTGTATGCCCGTAAAATGTCAAATTCTTGTTCTACACCTTGTTTTATCGACTGTTCTTGCTCATTTAGCGCTCGGTCTTTTTTTGATAAAACAAATTCTTTGCTTCGACCATCAGGGTAAAAGACCTTTTCGAAAGAATCTCTGCGTTTTAATACGGCATCTTCTAACCCATGAGAGCCGCTGGAGTACCAGCCGCCAAAGCCATGCAGCAGCAAATCTCGGTTGAATTCAATTTCTAGATCAAAAATATGACTCTTTTGATTTAGTGCTTCACTAATTCCGTGATGTGTTTTACCTATAATGGCCGTACTGTAGCCTGCGGTTCGAAGCTGCTGGGAGACAGCGGGGCGCACAAAGTCAGCTTCTTGGTGGGTATGCTCCCACGCGTACTTGCCGTTTCTAAACGGATACCGACCAGTATGCATAGAGGTTCTTGATGGCCCACATGTGGGAGAATTGTTATAGGCATTGGTAAACATCACCCCTTCGCTAGCGAGTTGATCTATGTTTGGCGAAAGCACAAAACCCAACTCGCCTTCATCAGTACCTCGGGTGGCACGGTTATAGGCTTGTATTGAATCGGGACGCTGATCGTCCGTTATGATCCAGAGAATATTGGGTTGGCTTTTAGCTTGTGAAGCACTGGCGAAAATGTTGAACAATAGCACTGCAGCAGGAATGAAGTAGCGCAACTTAACTCGTAGCATTTTAGTTACTCCTATTGGTTAATTGTTAACATCTTACATTTATTCTGTTTAATATGTCACGGTAATTGAGGCTATTTTGTAAATCTTTGTGAGGTAAACCTGACACACCAGCGTATCAAAAATGACACAAGCGGTTGATGGTTCGGCAGCAATGACGAGAAGAGAAAAGCGGCGTACTAAAAAGCCCCTTAAAGAACACACTCAATGCATATTCTGTAGCGTAGGCCCTTGATTTAAAACTGACCTTGCGCGCCGACTCCTTTTTACTCGCTCAATATTTCGGTAAAAACCCTCAATCATTTAGATGAAAAGTACAATAACGCGCATTGAGGAAACGCCAGCGGTGAGACTAGAGATAATGACTACGTTTTATTATGGGTGTATTTGTAAGTTTTAATATGATGAGAGCTAGGCGGTAAAAATTTGAGTAATTGAATAAACAATATTGGCATTCAAGTTAATACAGAAGATAAAGGTTGCTAACCGACAACCTTTATCTTGGACATAATTAAGGTCTGGAAGACTATCAGACTGGTTATTTCTCGTGCCAAGTAACATCAAATTTTAAGCGGCTCTGTTGATGTCGCTATTTACTTTATATCTTTATATAAAGCGGAACAAAAATAAATTTGCTATCAAAAGCACAGAGTACAGATACATTGAGCATGATGTTAGTACCACGACTGCGAAGATGATGGCCCGCCGTTAGTGACTAAATGAATCGAAACATTTACTTGATACACCGCTCCAGAGGAATTTCCAGAACCAACAAACGTGATATTAAATGATTCGTTAGGACCCGGAAGTCTAGCTCCACCTAGACCAATAGTAGGCTCTGCAACCAAAGCTTCGCGCAAGCGACTTCCAAATGTGGGAAATACACGAGCTGATGTACTTACTTTATCGTCGTCATCTGGGTCAAATATAAACCAACCTGAATCGGTTAAATTCGCACTATTACCTGCAGACCAGAGATCCGTTGCTGAAGGTACATTTCCAGCTGAAAAAATTTGCTGGGCACTAGTTTCAACAGCACTGTAAAAACGCTCGTTATCTTGCTCACGATTTTCATCAGTTGAGCTGTCTTGCTCGACTGCACGTGCAACAAAGCCGAGGAAGGGGTTTCTGATGGTCGGTACATTCGCGGGTACGACAAACATGCCTTGCGCCCGGATCCTTCGGCCGTCATCATCAGTTGAGTCTGGCGGCAAAATTAGCCCTCTACGGAATCTAGAGGGAAAGAGATTACCTGTGGTATAAGGGTCCAATCGAACGTCCCCTCCAAAAGCAGTAACCATTGCAAATTGCAGCGATACCTCATCTTCACCACGCTCACTAAAACTTTCGATTATTAAGTCCCATGATATTTGCATTTTAGCCATTATTTTTTCCTCGTCCTTTAAAAAAAAGCTGTCACTAGCCTAATGACTTCCGATAAATCGCAGTAGAACCCAGTGATCGGTCGTCCAAAATGGCAGAATTGCTTTTGCAATTTAGTTCACCATGTTGGATAGGTTTAATGGAAGTTAGTTATCGTATTTTAATTATTCCAATTGCAGAGCTACTACAACTAATCGCAATTAAAATATGTTCTGAATGTATTAGGTAAGAAAATGACTACTCTTCTTGCAAGAATCCATTTGCCCTAGCTAAAAATACTATCGTTACTAACGCTATCACTAGCCATTCCATTTGTTGCTTCAATTAGTCTTAGAATTTAAACATTGGAGCGTTAAATGAGTATAGTCGACAACGCTGGAAGTGAAACCAGTTGACTAAGACGCTGTTTCAGCTTTCTCGCAACTTAAAATTCCCCGCTCAAAGTGGAGTTTTTTTTATCCTTCTTTTGAAAACCACTAGTGATTCCTTTTAAAGCTAAGAAAGAGTAACAAGACAAAGTTGTAGGGAACAACTTTGAACATCCGAAGGACGGTGCGCAGCACGCAAAGTAAGGACAGCCCGAAGCAAAGAAGCCGCCTCCAGCAAGTCACTTTTCTCGGCAACTGGAACGCCAGCCCGGTGCTCCCTGCGTTGCTCTACCTTCCAATATCCATGTTGGTGGCCTGCGCGTTTCGCCCAACACTGGTTGTGAAAACGCATTCCCAACGCGGCTTTCAGTCAGACTGCTCCCTTCAACCTGACCAGCGTTAGCCTTCGATGCTTTGGGTGACTAGAGTCGGTATAAAAAGCAGCGACTAAGTCACCAAAAGTAATGGCTACGCCGCTAAAAAAAGCAGTTTCGTAAAGCACCGATTCGAAATAAATTATTATGAGTGTCTCTGTATCTATAAAATGAATTAACATGGGTGTCTCTGTATCTATCTCTGTATCTATCTCTGTATCTATTTTTAGATTCCAGCGACTCTGACTTAATTGATATAAGGGCAAATAAAAATCAATTACAGTCTTCACTCCATATGTTAGTCAAGACGTGCAGGTACCCAAATGGATGTTGGGAAGTACGGCTACACAGAGGTACCGGGCCGGCGCTCCAGTTGCGGTGATGGCGAGAGTGAAGCACATAGTTGTCACAGGCCATAAATAAGCGTAGCGCACGCTTGGCACGCCATCGCTGCTTTTGCCTTTTCGTGACTCAAACTTTTCCGCTCAAAGTGGCGACTTGTCTTACCCTTCTTTTGAAAACCACTAGTGATTGATAATCGATAATTTAACAAGGAACATTTTTAACATGGGTGTCTTCGTATCTAATTAGCTTCCATCTGTTTGAGTTTCAATTAATTTTACTCATAGCATACCAAGCGCCGTAATCACGAACCCTTTTGATCTTTGCATTCCAGTTTTCGGGTCAATTTCTGGAAGACCTTTTACTCTCTGAAAGTTGTGCTTCAAAAGCCCTGAGGCAACTAAATGGCTAAAATGTGAAGCATAGATAGCTTCTTTATCAATTCTTTCTTGTTTAGGTAACGCATATATTTCATTTTTCATTAAAACATTTTTATGTTGCTCTTTAAAAACATGCCATTCATCCCCGACTCTTCGTAATGATTGATGTTTTAAAATTATTAACTCAGCATCATTCAATTCACTTAGTAGTGAGAACAGTCTTTTTGCTTCTACATAATCCAACTGGTCATTTGTTGTGGTGTTGACGAACAAAGAAGCTATATACTCCCTACGCTCTTGAGTCAGGGCTCTTGCAGCTCCATGGCAAGCATCCTCGAATAAGTCTATATTCTCTTCCGAACGCAGATTTTCTAATAAACCTTCAGTGTCGAGGGAGGCAATTTTTGATTCAATCAATGTCAACAAGGACTCTATTCTTTCTAATCGTTGGTTAGCGATTAGTTCGCCAACGATTTCCGCGATTAATGGGCCTACTATTGGAATAGCTCCTACGAGTCCCTTTCCTAATATTGCAGTAACATTTATTTCCTTGCCTTTTATTTCCATAAAACAACCTTGTGGAAGCTAACAATGTTAATAGCCGGAAAGTAACGTAATTGCATCCGTATTTTAATCACGGAAGCTTTCCACCTTTCCCTATATGTCGTTTTTAGCATGCACCGTAACTTGTTGTACAGGTTAAATTTTTTCTATTTCTTAACTTTACTCTTTTATAAATATGGAAAACTTCCAAGATCTTTCTGCTTACCAGAATAGTTGACGAATATGCAGTAAATCTAACTACGAAGCGCCCGTTCCTCGACTCAAGACTCCCTGAGCATCGAAGGCTAACACTGGGTGGATTGCATGGATGCAATCTAAGTGAAAGCCGCGTCGGGAACGCGTTTTCACGACCGGTGTTAGTCGAGACGCACAAGGAATAGAGTCTTGCTGGAGAGCGGCCCTTTTTGCTTACTTTTTGCGGCTGTTGGTAAAAAGTCAGTTGAGCCGCGGGACGCGGTTTGAAAAATAGGCATGGATGCCATAAGCGAAGCGCATTAGTGAGCGCAGCTCATAAGATAAGCGCAGCGCATAGGTGGCCGCAGGCCATAAAGTAAGCAACGCGCATAAGTGAGCGGAGCTCATAAGCAGCGAAGCTGTGCTCAGTGCACGCAGTGCATAAGTGGTCAAAGACCATAGGTGGCCGAAGGCCATAAAGTAAGCAACGCGCATAAGCAGCAAAGCTGTGCTCCGTGAGCGCAGCTCATAAAGTAAGCAAGGCGCATAATTAACCGTCAGGTTGAAAAAGAGCACATTGTCGACAATTCCCGCATTTATACCTTGAAAACCTAATTTACTCTGCTATATTGTCGACAACATCAAGCTGCTGATGCAATTTACCGTCAGTAAAAGTATTAAGCATTCATTTGTCGTAAACACGAAAAGGAACACATCCTTACTATGCAAAACCATACCGAACAAGCTATTACCGCAGCGGATAAAACCTTTTTCCAGTTGCGTAAAGACATAGTGGAAGGTGTGGTGCTAGCGGGTTCAAAACTAAGTGAAACCGAATTGTCGACAAAGTATGGCGTTAGCCGAGCAGTGATCCGAGAAGCGATCAATCGTTTGGAGTCGTGCCATATCGTTGAGCGAAAAGCCAATGTAGGGGCGCGGGTGGTGTCGTTATCTCCCGAAGGGTTGGTGGACTTATATCAAGTGCGAGAATCTCTCGAAGGTATGGCGGCAAGACTTGCGGCACAAAATATGACGGATGAAGAAATTACTGATTTAAACGCCTTGCTCAACATGCATTCCCAAGACGTGAAAAACCACGGTTCTTATTATCAAGAAGCTGGGGACGTTGATTTTCATTACCGGATAATTTTAGGCAGTAAGAATAATCATCTTATCGCTATGTTGGTTAATGGCATTTATCACTTGGTGCGCATGTACCGAGTGCAACTTGGCATGTCTGGCCCTCGCGTAAGCACGGCGTTTGACGAGCATAAACACATAGTACAAGCGATTTCTAATCGCGATGGCGAGTTAGCTGAAATGCTGATGCGCCGGCATATTTTATATTCAAAAAATAATATTCAGCGCAAATTAGCGCCAGAACAGGTTGTGTAATGACGTCATTGGATTGTCATTAAATACCCCTTTAATCGTTAGCGTGAGGGTGAATGCTCACCCCATCTTAAACATTATCTCAAGGAGCACGTTTCATGAGCCCAGGTCAAAAATTTCGCCAAGCATTGGTAGACAATAAACCGCTGCAAATTGTTGGAACCATCAATGCCTATAGCGCCATGATGGCAAAAAAAATTGGTCATCAAGCCATTTATTTGTCTGGCGGCGGTGTGGCCAATGCATCCTACGGTTTGCCTGATTTAGGCATGACGTCTCTTAATGATGTGATTGTTGATGTGCAGCGTATAACGTCGGCCTGTGATTTACCCCTGTTGGTGGATATCGATACAGGTTGGGGCGGTGCGTTCAACATTGCTAAAACTGTCCGTGATATGGAGAAGGCTGGAGCAGCGGCAGTGCATATGGAAGATCAAGTGGCGCAAAAGCGCTGTGGTCATCGCCCAAATAAAGAAATTGTCCCGTTAGAGGAAATGGTTGATCGCATCAAAGCGGCCGTTGACGCACGTACTGACCCAGACTTTTTCATTATGGCCCGCACTGACGCTTTCGCTCAAGAAGGGCTCGATGCAGCTATTGAGCGTGCTAAAGCATACGTTGCTGCTGGAGCTGACGGTATTTTCGCTGAAGCAATTAAAACCGAAGAACATTATCGCGCATTTGCTGAGGCCTTGGACGTGCCAATTTTGGCCAATATCACTGAATTCGGCCAAACCGAATTATGGAATAAAAAAGTATTGGGCGAGTGGGGCGCAGCGATGGTGCTTTACCCACTTAGTGCTTTTCGTGCCATGAATAAAGCGGCCGAAAACGTCTACAACGCGATTTTAGAGCAGGGAGATCAAACTTCTGTGGTCGATACCATGCAAACTCGCATGGAGCTTTACGATTACCTAAATTATCACGATTACGAACAAAAGCTGGACAGCCTTTTTGCCCAGGGCAAAAACAAGTAACTGTTAGCAAACGAATAATCATTAACGAATAAAGGTAAATATGGCAGCCAGGTGAGTGCACAGCAGTCATTCATCTGGTGCTAACGAATACTTATTTAGGAGCAAATCATGGTTGATAAAAAATTAAGTGGTGCAGGTTTACGTGGTCAAAGCGCTGGCGAAACTGCCCTGTGTACAGTGGGTAAATCAGGTTCCGGGTTAACCTATGCTGGGTATGATGTATCTGATTTAGCCGATAACGCCACCTTTGAAGAAGTGGCTTACTTATTGTTCAATGGTGAATTACCCAATCAAGCACAATTAGATGAGTACAAGGCTTCGTTATTTAAACAGCGTGACTTGCCGCAAGCACTTAAAGACGTATTAAAGCTGATCCCCAAAGACGCGCACCCAATGGATGTAATGCGCACCGGTTGTTCATTTTTAGGCAATATTGAGCCAGAAGCTGACTTTTCACAGCAGCACCAAGCGGCCAATCGTTTATTGGCGGCCTTTCCGGCCATCATGTGTTACTGGTATCGCTTTACTCATGATGGGGTAGAGATTGATTGCACCACAGATGAAGATTCGCTTGGCGGGCATTTCTTGGCTCTTTTGCACGGGAAAACGCCTTCAGAGCAGCATCGCAAAGTCATGGACGTATCCTTAATTCTATACGCTGAGCATGAATTCAACGCCTCTACGTTTACCGCGCGTGTATGTGCTTCAACCTTGTCTGATATGTTCTCTTGTATTACCGGTGCAATCGGCTCTTTGCGCGGGCCATTACATGGCGGTGCGAATGAAGCAGCGATGGACATGATCCAAAAATTCAGCTCACCTGCAGATGCCAAAGAACAAATGGCCGGCATGCTTGAGCGTAAAGAAAAAATTATGGGCTTTGGCCATGCGATTTACCGCGAATCTGACCCACGTAATGTGATCATTAAGGCTTGGTCAGAAAAGCTAGCCCATGAGAACGGTGATACCTCTTTGTATGACATTTCAGTGGCGTGTGAAGAATTTATGTGGGACAGCAAAAAACTGTTCTGTAATGCGGATTTTTTCCATGCATCTGCTTATCATTTTATGGGGATTCCAACTAAATTGTTTACACCGATTTTTGTCTGTTCACGTCTTACAGGTTGGGCCGCACACGTGATGGAGCAGCGCAGCAACAATCGTATTATTCGCCCCAGTGCGGATTATGTTGGGCCTGAGCCACGAAAAGTGTCACCTATTAGTCAGCGCTAAGCTGTAACAGACAGAGGCGGACGCTCAAGCATTCGTCTCTGTTTGGCCGGCTTACTATTTTCGCCAGTTTCTGCATTTCTCTTTATCAAACAGGTTATGACTGGCGCGTTGTTACTCTCGTATTTAAGGACCGCTATGAATACCGATTACCGTAAACCTCTTCCAGGCACCAAGCTTGATTATTTTGATACCCAAGCCGCAGTGGATGCTATTACCCCAGGCGCTTACGCTAAGTTGCCTTATACCTCAAAGGTGTTGGCTGAAAACTTGGTGCGACGCTGCGAGCCAGAACATTTAACAGATTCACTAAAGCAGTTGATTGACCGAAAACGCGACTTGGACTTTCCGTGGTTTCCTGCACGGGTGGTGTGCCACGATATTCTTGGGCAAACAGCACTGGTCGATTTGGCTGGCCTGCGTGATGCCATCGCAGAAAAGGGCGGCGACCCATCTAAAGTCAACCCTGTGGTGCCAACCCAGTTAGTGGTTGATCACTCATTAGCCGTCGAACATGGCGGTTATGATAAAGACGCATTTGAGAAAAATCGCGCCATTGAAGACAGACGAAACGAAGACCGTTTTCACTTTATTCAGTGGACTAAGACCTCGTTTAAAAACGTGGATGTTATTCCATCAGGTAACGGTATATTGCACCAAATCAACCTTGAGCGTATGTCGCCAGTGGTGCAAAAGCTTAATGGTGTCGCCTTTCCTGACACCTTAGTTGGTACCGACAGCCACACGCCTATGGTAGATGCTTTAGGCGTTATATCCATTGGGGTAGGTGGGCTGGAAGCTGAAAGTGTCATGCTTGGCCGTGCATCCTATATGCGCCTGCCAGATATCATTGGCGTTGAACTAACAGGCCGCCCGCAAGCGGGGATCACCGCGACGGATGTGGTGCTAGCACTCACTGAATTTTTACGTAAAGAAAAAGTGGTGTCGTCATATTTAGAATTTTACGGTGAGGGCACTAAGCATCTGACCTTAGGTGATAGAGCAACCATTTCGAATATGACCCCAGAATACGGCGCTACAGCGGCCATGTTCTATATCGATCAGCAAACGATTGATTATTTGACGCTGACGGGGCGTGACGACGAACAAGTGAAACTAGTAGAAACCTACGCCAAACATACTGGCCTATGGGCTGACAGCTTAGAAACGGCTGAGTACGAGCGTGTGCTGAAATTTGATTTGTCGACTATTGGTCGCAACATTGCTGGGCCGTCAAATCCGCATAGCCGGGTGCCTACCAATGAACTCGCTCAGCGCGGTATCAGTGGTGTAGTAGAAAACGAAGAAGGTAAAATGCCTGATGGCGCGGTGATTATCGCGGCGATCACCAGTTGTACCAATACCAGTAACCCGCGCAATATGGTGGCAGCCGGTTTAATCGCGCGCAATGCCAACAAGCTAGGGTTAACACGTAAGCCTTGGGTAAAAAGTTCATTGGCGCCGGGTTCAAAAGCGGTACAGTTGTATTTAGAAGACGCCGATTTGTTGCCTGAACTGGAACAGCTTGGTTTTGGCGTAGTGGCGTTTGCTTGTACCTCGTGTAACGGCATGAGCGGTGCTCTCGACTCAGCCATTCAGCAAGAGATAACCGATCGTGATTTGTATACCACAGCGGTGTTATCAGGTAACCGTAACTTTGATGGGCGTATACACCCCCATGCGAATCAGGCGTTTTTAGCGTCGCCGCCGTTAGTGGTGGCGTACGCGATTGCCGGCACTATTCGTTTTGATATTGAGCGCGATATTCTAGGCCATGACCAAGACGGCAACCCAGTCACGTTAAAAGATATTTGGCCAACCGATGAAGAGATTGATGCCGTAGTCAAAGCGAGCGTTAAGCCAGAGCAGTTCCGTAAAGTGTACGAGCCCATGTTCGATTTGAAAGTGGAATACGGCGAGCATATTAATCCGCAATACGATTGGCGCCCGCAAAGTACGTATATTCGTCGTCCTCCTTACTGGGAAGGCGCATTGGCTGGCGAGCGCAGTCTATCAGGTATGCGCCCATTAGCGGTATTGGGTGACAACATCACCACGGATCATTTGTCGCCGTCAAACGCGATCCAACTGAACAGTGCAGCAGGCGCTTATTTACATAAAATGGGCTTACCAGAAGAAGACTTTAATTCTTACGCGACTCACAGGGGCGATCATTTAACGGCGCAGCGCGCAACCTTTGCCAACCCTAAACTATTTAATGAAATGGTACAGGAAGTAGGCGCTGACGGACAAAGCAGCGTCAAGCAAGGGTCGTTAACACGCTTAGAGCCTGAAGGGACCGAAATGCGCATGTGGGAAGCCATTGAAACTTACATGCAGCGCAAGCAGCCGTTGATCATTGTGGCAGGCGCTGATTACGGTCAGGGCTCGTCACGAGACTGGGCGGCAAAAGGTGTACGCTTAGCAGGGGTTGAGGTGATTGTGGCAGAGGGATTTGAGCGTATACATCGCACAAACCTAATTGGCATGGGCGTTTTGCCGTTGGAATTTATGCCAGGAGACAATCGCCAAACTTACAACATTGACGGTAGCGAAACCTATGATGTGCTTGGTGAGCGTAAGCCTGGGGCAAAAATGACCTTGAACATTACCCGTAAAAACGGTGAGCAGGTGAGTGTGCCGGTGAAGTGCCGTATTGATACCCAAGAAGAATCGTCAATTTACGAAGCGGGCGGTGTACTGCAACGTTTCGCCCAAGACTTTCTTGAAGCAACGGTAGGGTAAGTATGAGTTCTCAAGATACAGTGCATCAGCCACAAATTAAAATTCCTGCAACTTATATGCGCGGGGGCACCAGTAAAGGAGTGTTCTTTGCGTTAAATGACTTACCTGAGTCGGCGCAAAAGCCCGGCTCTGCGAGGGACAACCTATTGCTACGGGTGATTGGTAGCCCTGACCCTTACGGTAAACAAACCGATGGTATGGGCGGGGCGACTTCAAGCACCAGCAAAACGGTGATCTTATCTAAAAGCGATAAAGACGACCATGATGTGAATTATCTCTTCGGCCAAGTGGCGATAGATAAAGCCTTTGTGGACTGGAGCGGTAACTGCGGTAACTTAACGGCGGCGGTGGGCTCTTTTGCCATTAGTAACGGGCTCGTTAAAGGGAGCCGTATTCCCCACAACGGCATAGCTGAAGTGCGTATTTGGCAACAAAATATTCAAAAAACCATTATTGCTCACGTACCGATCACAGACGGTGAAGTGCAAGAAACCGGTGATTTTGAATTAGACGGGGTGACGTTCCCTGCTGCTGAGGTACTCATCGAATTTATGCATCCAGCGGATGAGGGGGATGCGACGTCTCAAGGGCCAAGCGGCATGTTCCCCACAGGGAACATTGTAGATACCTTGGACTCACCAGAGCTTGCCGCCATTGGCCTGTCAAACTTACCCGCGACCTTAATCAATGCTGGAATACCGACTATTTTTGTCAACGCACAGGATATCGGCTACACAGGTACAGAGTTGCAAGATGTGATTAATGGCGATCCTGCGGCATTAACGAAATTTGAAACTATTCGTGCCCAAGGTGCGGTGCAAATGGGCTTAATCAGTGACATCAGTCAGGCAGCCTCTCGTCAACATACGCCCAAGGTAGCGTTTGTTGCGCCGCCAACACCTTATGTGTCATCCAGTGGCAAGGCCATTGAAGTTGATGATATCGACGTATTGGTAAGGGCTATGTCAATGGGCAAACTGCACCATGCCATGATGGGCACAGCTGCCGTGGCCATTGGTACAGCGGCTGCTATACCCGGCACACTGGTGAACCTAGCCGCTGGTGGCGGCGAACGAAATGAAGTGCGTTTTGGTCATCCGTCAGGCACGTTAAAAGTGGGCGCGGCCGCAGAGCAAGTTGATGGTCAATGGTCTGTGATTAAAGCGTCTATGAGTCGCAGTGCTCGTGTACTGATGGAAGGCTGGGTACGTATTCCTCAAGACAGTTTTTAGCTATTAATTATGGGCTGTGCTTATAGAGGCCAACCTTATTGCCGCACTTTTGATGGCATTTATTTACTGCTCCATTAACTCACGTTATTGGTAAGCGACTTTGGCCTTTGCTAAGGTCGCTTTTTTATTTCTGTTGCGTACTTGGTGCATTGGCACCTTTTTACCTTATTTGAGCGAGTAACCAAGGATAATAAGCACGGATGATCACTCCCCACACTTCCGCTTTTTGGCGCGCAACCCTCGCGCTGTGTTTAGGCTCGTTTATGGTGTTCACCAATTTATACGTGACCCAGCCTTTACTGCCTATGATAGCGGAGCAGTTTGGCGTTTCCGCACTGCAATCAAGCGCCAGCTTTACCATTACCACGTTTACGCTTGGGGTGTCGTTACTATTTTACGGCCCATTGTCTGATGCGGTTGGTCGCAAGGGCATTATGCTGTTCACTATGTGCGGCATAACGGCGACCACCATTATTCTGGCCTTTGCCAGTGATTATCAGAGTTTGCTGTTTTTACGTGCTGTACAGGGCTTTTTTCTAGCGGGCTTGCCTGCAATAGCGGTAGCTTACATGAGTGATGAGTTTAATGCTGACGCACTGATGATAGCCGTGGGCATTTATATCAGTGGTAACTCATTGGGCGGCATTGGTGGACGTTTACTGGGCGGTTTTCTAGGGGAAAATTTTGGTCTAGCGGGCACGTTCGAATTTATGGCCTTGTTAAGCTTGGTATTAACCATGGCATTTTTTTGGTTGTTGCCACCATCGGCGCATTTTGCGCCTAAGCCATTACGTTTGAAGCCTATGTTGGTACAAATGGGGGCGCATTTGGCCAATAAACGCTTGTTGTTGAGTTACTTGATTGGTGGATTGAGCTTCTTTATTTTTGTTAATCAGTACAGCTTTATTACCTTTGTGCTAAAAGACGCGCCTTATCAGTTATCTGCGCAGTTCATTGGGTTGTTGTTTCTAACCTATTTGTCGGGTACCTATGCATCTGCTATCTCAGGCAAGTTAGGCAAACGCTTTTCGCAACCGGTTTGTATGATGGCTGGCACGTTGATTATCATGCTGGGTACGGCCGTCACCTTAATTCCTTCGTTGCACACCATCATTTTAGGTTTACTGATCAACGCATTTGGTTTCTTTTTGACGCACTCCACAGCAAGCAGTTGGGTGAGCTTGAACGCGCAGGGGGGCAAGGCGAGCGCGTCCTCACTCTATTTAACTTTCTATTATATCGGTGCCAGCACAGGGGGGATTTACCTCAACGTGTTTTGGCAAAAAGGGTATTGGCCTAGCGTAGTGTTAGGGTCTTGGTTGATGCTATTGGTCATTTTATGTTTAGGCTATTGGCTGAAAAAAATTGGGCATTCGGTCAAAAGTAAGACATCATAGCGGAGTAAAAAACGCACTAAATGGAATTTTGTCGCTACAAAGCGTGCGTCATGTAACGCTAGCGAGCAGTATTGGAGTGATTCAAATGTACATGGATGTACCAAGCGAAACGTCGATCAACCTTAAAAAACTGAGAATAACCCTGAGCATGGGGGGCTTGTTGATACTGAGTTTTATCGGTATCGATTTATTATTGCTGCCCGAAGTGCTTCATCAAGCGTATTATATTTCCCGGCTAGGAATACAATTTCCTTTTTTATTAACCCTTTATCTGCTGACTTTTTTGTCAAATTACCATTCGCTTCACAAGCATGTTTTATGGCTTGGTGTGCTGGGCATAACCTATGGAAATTTTTGGTTACTCGTTCAGTGCTGGACCCAGGCTGAATTAGTGTTCGCCTGGGAAGGCACATTATTGTATGGACTTTTTGGCATGTTCATTCTTCGCATAAACTTTATATATTCACTAATGTACGCCGTGCTCAGTCTTGTAGGATTTGCTTGGATAATCATTCACTATCCGATTTATGGTGAAATAGGTTCGATAAAATTTGGCTTTATGTTGTGTGGCTTTGCCGTGAGTTTAGTCGGAGTGAAGCAGATAGAGAGCGGCTTTATGCGTTTTCAGCAACTGAATAATCAGCTGTTATATTTAAATCAGATCGACCCGCTTACCCAGCTATATAATAGAGGCGCAATGGAGCAGAATTTCGAACGCATGCTGTCTATTGCTGCACGAACGAATACCAGAATAAGTGTTTTTATTGTCGATCTTGACAACTTTAAGGACTTCAATGACGGATATGGTCATTTACGCGGAGATGACGTTATTCAATTGCAGGCACAGATCCTGCGCCAAATTTTTAATCGAGAAACGGACATGGTTGCGCGCTTTGGTGGCGAAGAGTTCGTGGTGATCTCCCTTGGCAACACCAATGAAGAGGCTAAGGCTCAGGCGGCACGCGTATTAGCAGCTTGGCAGCATAAAAATGTCGCCCATGGTAAAGGCAGTGGGCAGCGTATTGTAAGCTGTTCTATTGGGTTTATTAACACTGAGGTCGATAAAAGCACTGAGAAAAAGCGCTTGTTTGAATTGGCTGACAGTGCCTTGTATGAAGCGAAAAACCGCGGCAGGGCGCGTTACGTCAGTGCGACCAGCTGCGAGCTTGCCCCAGCTTAGTAAATGAGCTGTCTGCACTGATACTAAGTGCCGGCATGCTTTTCGTGCCTAATTTACTTCCTAGGGGGACACACCCTGAAATACACAGATCCTGAAATAATTACTGCCTAATAAGAATATTGGTTTTCATCAGGCATCATTAATTTATTTACGAACACTGGGCAGGCCCTGTGGTTAGAGGCTTCAATGCTTAATTCACTAAAAGCACAAGCGTTGGAATAGCGCTTGCTTACTCCGTGGCAGATGAACTGCTTATGATTTGATAATTGTTTTTGTTACAGGTTGTCGATTACCTCATAGGTTTTCGTCGCACTTTATCAAGGTTATGAGCAGACACGTTACCAGACAAGAGGAGCGAAACATTGTCAAATTCCCAGTCACATTCCCAACATGCAGATAATTCAAACAAAGCCCAGCCTTCAGAACAGGCGTTGCTAAAGCCACTGGCGCTAGGGCATTTACCCCTTTCTAATCGTGTATTTATGGCTCCTTTGACCCGCTCACGCTCAACCGCGGGTGACAACTTACAAACGCCATTGCATGCACTTTACTATGCCCAACGCTCTACAGCGGGACTGATTGTATCTGAAGCGACTCAAATTAGTCCTCAAGGTCAGGGGTATGCATGGACTCCGGGTATCTTCAGTGACGAGCAGGTAGCACACTGGAAGGTGGTGACGGATGCGGTACATAATGCCGGAGGGCGCATTTTCTGCCAATTATGGCATGTAGGCGCGATTTCTCATCAGGTATTTCAACCTAACGACGCTTGTCCTTTGTCATCGAGTGATTTTCAACCTGAAGGTGAAGCCTTTGTCGGTGATTTACTTCCTGATGGACCAACGGTGCCGCACCCTAAAGCGCGAGCGATGACATTAGAAGACATTGACAACGTAAAACGTGATTATCGCCATGCGGCAAAATGCGCAAAAGAAGCTGGGTTTGATGGTGTTGAATTGCACGCAGCGAACGGTTATTTGCTAGACCAATTTATACGCTCATCGGTCAATAAACGTGACGACCAATACGGCGGCTCTGTCGAAAATAGGTTGCGTTTACTGCAAGAGGTACTCGATGTTATTGCTCAAGAAATTCCACGCAAGAATATAGGTGTACGCTTGTCACCAACGGGTGGGCCAGGCGGTAGCTATGATGAAAACCCTCACGAAACATACGTGGCGGCGGCCAAAGCGGTGTCAGAGAAAGACGTTGCGTATATACACGTGGTACGCCCAAACGATCACACGGGAGATGGCTCTGGTCTCGAGGAAGGCAATCAGTTACTTAAAGACATGCGTGCAGCCTTTAGTGGGGTGTTTATTGCTAATGGCGAATTTAGCCCGCAAGAGGCTAATAAGTGGATTGCAAACAACGACGCTGATGCTGTGGCATTTGGCCGTATGTTTTTAGCCAACCCTGATTTACCCGCTCGTATAGCCCACGAAGGTCCTTACAACAAGCCAAACGAAGAGACATTTTATGGCGGCGGCAGCCAGGGGTATGTTGACTATCAATCACTTACTTACCTCAAACCCGCTTTGTAACGTCTTATCCCTTTTCTTACTGAAGGTGCTCGTTTAGCTAATAAACACGGCACCTTTATATTCTCTGCGTGTAGTGCAGGTAATTGATTAACGGATTGCTCTTGCAAGCAAGCTTTAAAAAACGTTAAACCGAATCAAACGCTACGCCAAATCAACAGCTAGTTCTTGTAAAGATATAGCCTAATAAGGAACGAAATCATGACAACTATTTCAGCGTACGCAGCAAAATCAGACGATGGCCATATGGAGCCCCACGACATCAAACGCCGAGCGCCTGGTGCCCAGGATGTACAAATCGATATTCAATATTGCGGAGTGTGTCACAGTGATTTACACGCCGTTAAAAACGATTGGGGAAACTCCCAATATCCGCTTGTACCTGGCCATGAAATCATCGGCGAAGTGAGTGCAGTGGGCAGCGATGTTAAGAACGTTAAAGTTGGTGATACTGTCGGTGTGGGCTGCATGGTGGATTCATGTCAATCCTGCGCAGCATGCGAAGAGCACCTTGAACAACACTGTTTAAACGGTGCCACTATGACTTATAACAGCAAAGTAAAAGATGCAGCCGAAAACGAAGAGAGTATCACCCAGGGCGGTTATTCAAAGCGCATTGTAGTAGATGAAAAATTCGTACTTAACGTACCGAAAAACTTAGATAAAGCCGCTACTGCTCCACTGTTATGTGCTGGCATTACGACGTACTCACCGCTACATCAGTTCGGGGTTAAAAAGGGCATGACAGTAGGTGTCATTGGTTTGGGCGGTCTTGGTCATATGGGGATTAAATTCGCTTCTGCCATGGGAGCGCATGTGGTGATGATTACTACCTCAGAAGAAAAAGCCGAAGACGCAAAAAGGCTTGGAGCAGATGACGTATTAGTGACCAAAGACAAAGATCAAATGAAAAAGTGGCGCGGAAAGTTTGATTTTTTACTCAACACCATACCTGTAGGGCATGACGTTAACCCTTATCTTACCCTGCTAAAATACAACAGTACCATGTGTTTTGTTGGCGCCATTGAACCTCTGGACGCGGTGAACGGTGCTTACATGATAGGTGGGCGAAAGGCTTTGGCTGGTTCGTTCATCGGCGGTATTAAAGAAACCCAAGAAATGCTCGATTTCTGTGGTGAGCATAATGTGGTTGCTGACATTGAAAAAATCGACATTCAAGACATCAATGACGCGTTCGAACGCATGAAAAATAATGATGTACGTTACCGCTTTGTAATTGATATGCAGAGTTTGTAGCACCGCCAACGTTTCAATAATATCCACGAAATTAAATTTTTGCTAAGTGGTTAATTACTTAATGAAATTGGTATAAGCCCAAGCAGTGATCGCTTGGGCTTTTTTATTGGGTAATTTTTTGTGCCTTTTGGCGGTGCAAATCGACTAAAATGGTGCTCATACTAAAAAACTTCTTCGAAACTGCGCCAACTAAAGCCCCCTCATTGGCCTCCATCCGACTGTAACTATCTGATATTTAGTTAAATTAAAAGTTTTACAAAGAAAAAGAACTAAGCGGTATGTTTCTCGCAACGCAAATTTAACAAATTAGAAAACAAATAAGTTAATGAACTCATAAAGTGAATTAGTGCATTTTTTACCGTTTTTGAACTATTTTTAAGTTGATGAATAAGTCCCCATGAATCAAGGAAAAACGTGTTACGCCACTAGCTGGTCTCTACTTACAGGTTTGATTGAACTGCTAACATTGAGCCACTTCGTAATGGATAGTTGAATGAGCCAAGGTTATCGACATACAGTCGGCAGTACTACATATCATTTCAGCAGTTTGGCTCAGCTGATGGCCAAAGCCACACCTGAGCGTTCCGGGGATAAACTTGCAGGGGTCATTGCTCACACTGCACAAGAGCGCGTTGTTGCTCAAATGACGCTGGCTGAACTGCCTCTTAAAACCTTTTTGAATAACGCGCTAATTCCTTATGAAGATGATGAAATCACGCGCTTAATCCTAGATGAACACGATCAAAAGGCGTTTGCTCCTATTGCCCATTTGACGGTTGGTGATTTTCGAAACTGGTTATTGAGCGATCACGCAACCAGTGAGGTGTTAGCCGTTATCCGACAAGGTATTACCCCTGAAATGGCGGCTGCCGTGTGTAAAATCATGCGCAATCAAGACCTTATTTTAGTGGCCAAAAAATGCCAAATCAGTAGCGCGTTTCGCAGCACAATCGGCCTGCCTGAAAGGTTGTCAACACGTTTACAACCTAATCACCCCACAGACGACATGAACGGTATTGCGGCCAGCATGTTAGATGGTCTGCTATACGGAAATGGTGATGCGGTGATTGGGATTAACCCAGCAACCGATAACGTCAAACAAGCCATTAATTTATTGCATTTAATGGATGAGGTGATTCAGCAATATCAAATTCCTACTCAAAGCTGCGTATTAACTCATGTGACGAACACTTTGGAGTGCATCGAAGCGGGGGCGCCGGTGGATTTGGTGTTTCAATCCATAGGGGGCACTCAGGCCACTAATGATAGCTTTGGCTTTAATTTAGCAACGTTGGCTGAAGCACAAGCTGCGGCGCTGAGTCTGAATAGAGGCACAGTTGGTCATAACCTGATGTACTTTGAAACCGGCCAGGGGAGTGCATTATCTGCCAACGCTCATCACGGAGTCGATCAACAAACGTGTGAAGCGAGGGCCTATGGGGTAGCGCGTAAGTTTAACCCTTTGCTCGTTAATACGGTGGTGGGTTTTATTGGCCCTGAATATTTATATGACGGCAAACAAATCACTCGGGCAGGGCTTGAAGATCATTTTTGCGGAAAATTGCTTGGTCTGCCGATGGGTTGTGACGTGTGTTACACCAATCATGCTGAAGCGGACCAAAACGATATGGACAACCTGCTGACATTACTCGGGGTGGCAGGTTGTTCATTTATTATGGGGATCCCGGGCTCTGACGACATTATGTTGAATTATCAAACAACCTCATTTCACGATGCCTTGTATTTACGCCGCGTATTGGGTGTGCGGCCAGCACCGGAGTTTGAGATCTGGTTAGACAAAATGAATATCATGAAAAATAACGGACAGCATGTGTTATCCGGCAATGTTCCCGGTCCATTTGCCCGTTCGTTACATGCATTAGGGGGCAATTAACATGAAAAAACAGCTCGATAGCCAAACTATCAGTAAGCGCACTGGCGAGCGCCTCGGGCACATAAAAAACGGTAGTGTAGTGGACAACCCATGGCAAACGTTACGACGTTACACAGATGCACGCATTGGTCTCGGGCGGGCGGGTATCAGTTTGCCAACATCAGCCATGCTAGGTTTTCAGCTTTCCCATGCTAAAGCGCGCGATGCGGTGAAACTCAGATTAGACACTGAATTGCTGAGTCAGCAGTTACAGCAGCAACTGGGGGAATTTACCGTCGATTTTCCTCATTCGCCTATAGTGCTGCATAGCCAAGCCTTTGACCGAACAAGCTTTTTACAACGCCCTGACTTAGGACGAAAGTTAAACGGTGCGTCTAGAAACAGCTTGCTCAACTTTATGACGCAGCAAGAGGGCGATAGCGAACCTGAATATGATTTGGCTATTGTGGTCGCTGATGGGCTTTCGTCGTTAGCGGTTCAGCACAATGCTGTGCCGTTTTTGAAGCAGTTCATAGCGCGTATACATAACGAAAAACGACCTGCGAGATTGGCGCCATTAACCATCATCGAGCAAGGCCGGGTTGCCATCGGTGACGAAGTGGGAGAGTCTTTAAACGCAAAAGCGGTACTGCTGTTAATTGGTGAGCGTCCGGGATTGAGTTCGCCAGATAGCTTAGGCGTGTATTTTACATGGGACCCAAAAGTAGGTGTAAATGATTCGCAGCGTAACTGTATTTCGAATATACGCCCCGCGGGATTGGGTTTTGATGATGCTGCTCAAAGAGCTATGTATTTATTAACCCAAGCAAGGCGTATAAAGCGCTCGGGTATACAACTTAAAGATCATTCTGATTACACCTCACGTGACGTTCTTACGCAAGGAGGGTTGCCTAAACGAAGTTTTCTGACGAAGCCGAGCTAGCGCGATCTTGTAGCAAAATGAGTGAAATGTAAAAGAGAAAATGGATAGGGCATAGCAGCCTCCAAGCGCACTTTTACTAAGTGAGCCCCATTGTAGATGAACGAAAAACGGGCCGTTTAAGAGTACGACCCGATAGATTTAAAGAGCGACAAGCCAATCTTAGCGCTTTATGTTTTTTATGCGTGAGCGCGTAATTAAGACGCGACAGGCTTTATAGCACGAGAAGGCACAAAGCGTGCTAAGCCAAATAATCCAATGAACAACATCCAAAAAACACCTGCACCCTGACGTTCATATTCTTCTTCGTATGCCTCGCAGTTATCAATTGAGCCACCTGGAATAGGCACTAATTTAACCGCTACAACGTGCGTACTAAAAGATTGAGCGTCGTATTCGTCTAGTTCTATTTCGCCAGTGATGTCTTTGTTGACACTGGACACAGTAGCAGTGGCAATGATTTCGCCATTCTCATTGATGCCATTAGCTTGGGCAATGGTATACGGACTATTGCACTCGATTAAATCATTCAAGCTTGAGAAAATATCGTTGCGATAATCGTAAACAAAGCCTTCTACACGGCGAACCCCTGAACTGGTTTCTTCAAATTCGGTAAAGCCCACCACCATGTTGTCGTCGTTTATGGCAGTGGGAACAGTAGATGCACTGTCAAAAAAATCATCTGGGTAATCGATTATGCCCGAGTCGTAGTCATACACGAAAAACTTATTAGGCGTAGAGCCCAATATACTTTTGGTGGCATAACCTACGACTA
This sequence comes from Paraglaciecola mesophila, assembly GCF_009906955.1. Taxonomy (GTDB): domain Bacteria; phylum Pseudomonadota; class Gammaproteobacteria; order Enterobacterales; family Alteromonadaceae; genus Paraglaciecola; species Paraglaciecola mesophila_A. The sequence continues at coordinate 1,450,219 of NZ_CP047656.1, read as the reverse complement.
AATCGTTGTTGTTGATGTCCGTGGCATAGCTGGCGAAGATATCATATTCTTCGTCATTGTCTTCGCTAATGGTGTAAGCATTGTCGTTATCATAGATGACGGCTGCCGAGGTCAGCGTGTCGGTATTTTGGTAATAGGCAGGTGACGTGCCCACGGCAATACCTAAATCATTGATTGCCACCGCTGTGCTGCTGTAAATCGTGGTGTCATCATCGTCTGGTTCAATAAGCATGGGCAAGGTGTAGGTATTCGCTACGTTACCATCGTCCAATTGCCAGATAACGCCTCTTTGTTGAAACACGGTATCTAAACTGGCAAACGTACTGATGCTAAGGCTGCGCAAGCACGAGGCCTCGGGTATATCACCTCGTACACTTTCATCAGCGCAATCGTCAATGCTGTCCTGCAACGTCGTTGATACAAGTTCCGTGGTGCCAATACCCACGACTTGGTTCAATTCGTTTATGTCGTAGGCTTCACTGTAGCCACCTATGGTGTCCTCCGGTGGGGGCAGTTCTACGACATCGTCTTCTATTTGAGCAAATGCACGAGCATAGAAATCGTTCAGTACATACGTAATGTCTTCGATATCTTCCGTGACATACTCAAGTTTATAAAAACCGTCGTAACTCACCCCTACCGAGTAGCCAAAGTCATTTATGCCACGCACTGTGGTGGTAGCGCTGTTACGGTAGTCATCGGTATCATTATCAATGGTGTCAAAACCATGCAGTAATATACTGGTATCTTCCGAGGCGACATAGCTATTTAAACTGGCAATTTGCTGAAAAAACTGACTTTCAGCATTAGAAGTAATATAGCTGTACAAAAATTCGTAGTCAGCGGTGTTGAAGTCGCCAGAGCGTGCATTTTCTAAGTTTGTGAGCCCAGAGATCAGAGTAGCCGAGTCGAAGTTGAGCAGAGAAACATCAATCACAGGATTAAATTGAGAGGAAAGGTTAACTGTAATTTCACCAATACTGTTGATGGCAGTTGGGTAAGAGTCTACACCTAATTCGGCTACAGGTAGCTCAACGACTTGATACTGAGCGCCAAATGCAGCAGGAATTGATAAAAAAGCGCTGGATAAAAGTGCTGCTATTCGTGTTTGTTTCATAGTTGTTTTCATGGCTTTTTTCATTGGTTGTTGCGGTGCATGTGTCATAACGACCTCTGCTCAAAACTAAATGTCTGGCTCTGTTAGCGTTATCGTTTTATCAGGCTTGTACACTTGCTTTCCTGAGATTTAGGCACAGCGGTTTTAACTGTGATAAAGCACGGAGCGTTTCACAACGAATGAAATAGATATCGGCTAATGTGAGTCTTGGGTTGCCTAAGGCAAGTGAATCTGCGTCAAAGTAGAGCGAGCCGTACCTTGACGCCACAGTGTTAAACCTAGTTAGTTAACTTGGTTTTGATTCACTAAGGTCATGCTGAACCCAGTAGATGCGCTGTCATCAGGAGCAAAAATCAAGAACTGCTCAACGCTGTCTTCGTCTAACGTCAGCTGAAAGCTGTCCATGATAATATCGCTGCCTTCAATAGTAGCGATGGCATACACGTCATAGGTGTTATTGATAAGCGTGATTGAGCTGTTACTTTCTTGCAGTACAGATAAGGTATTGTCAGCGGTTGAAATCACTTCATCATTTTCAACAAAGTAGAATTTAACGCGGCTGAAATCATCTGAGTCGCTTAAGTTGACCACCTTGATACCGTGGCTATAAATACTTGAGCTGCTGCTCTTAGTGATAGTCAATGATTTGATGATTGACTCGTAGTTATCAACAATGCCGTCTTCGTTTTCATCAATTACATCATCTTCATCATCATCGACAGGGTCGGTTTTTGAGTATAAGAAAACGATGTTGTCAGCGTTTTCCTGCAGACTCAATAACGCGTCATGGATAAAGAGTTCATCGTTGCTAGCGTTTAATATATCGAACGAATAATCACCATTGGCAGTGGTTACCGTTTCGCTAAACTGACCGTAACTAAGGTCATCAACCATCAAATCGCTGTCGTCATCTAGGTCAACGCTCAAATCAACTACGCCGGTGTAGTCAGGTATATATTGGTTTGTAGCAATACCGTTGTAAAATCCGAATGAGGCTTCAGAATCGACATCGTTTAACTCTGTCACGCTGTTCACCCCTATGCTGTCGATGGTGAATGGCGAGCTACCAACACCTACGTTGTCACGAAGTACCACAACATATTGGCTTACGACTGAGTAAGAAATATCTTCTGAGGTAAAGATAGGCTCGCTGCCACCGGGCTCAGTGATGTAAAAAATATACTGATCTTGCTCGATTTTAATATTGTCGGTCAGGCTATTTAGCTCAACACTCGACACAAACTCTGCTTCATTGAACGTTTCGTTATCTTCAGAGATATACACGTCAACGGTTGAATAGTCAGTATTGAGGTTTAGAAAGCGAACGTTAAACAAGTCATCGTCATCATCATCATCGTCATCTACCACTGGAATGTCGAACGTCAGTACATTAGGTGAACGAATATCGTCTGTGAGTGCGACAAACGTAATGACCTCGTTTCGGATTTGATGTTGCTCTTGGTAAATCACCTCAAGATCGCTGCGTTCGCTGCTATCTTCGTCTTGCCATCCTAGCTCTACCCAGTAGGTATCATTGTCTAGCGCATTGTTAGATGTCACATTGCCAAAGGTAACGGCACCGTAGGTGATTTCAACTTCATCGTCGTCATCTTCATCTAGGTCTTCGTCAACGGTGAGATACACAGCCGGTGCATTATATGAGGCGTTGTAAAAGCGGATATATCCGGTGTTGTCATCGTCACTTGAACCACAGCCAGTAAGGGACAATATCGCTAAGCCCAAATACAGGGCGGGGGAGCGAATTATCGACGACGTCGTGTTGCTTAACTTCATTGTATCTCCAGATTTATTTTCTTGAGTGAATAGCGGACATAATTCACCCAAGGCTGTTGTTTATTTGCCATTGTGACGTAAGGATAAAACGTTAAGTTCATCGCCTATGAGGGGCTTTACGTAATCTTTACCTTTCTTGGCAATCACTGACATTTCTATACAAACAAAGACAAAAAAATGCGGAAAATTTGAACGAAACAGACAGTTTTAGCAGGTAAGGTAAACATTGCCCCTCGATGAAACATGTTTGTTTTGCGCTAAGGTATTGCAGATAGATTAGGTGCAGATCTTATAAAAATGAGCGGCTCGGACGAGCCGCCAAATAGCGAAGTTACTTCTTTTCGCCTTCAGGTTTGACCAAAATAATGCGATTAGTCGCGCTTTGGTGGATGAGCAAGTTACCGTCTCGAGTTGGGCGCATATGACGCACTATGCCTGCGTAGATTTGCTTGTTTCCTGCTCCTGTGGGTATTGGCCAACTCTGGAATGCTTCAGTTTTACGATCGAAACGCACTAAAGCGTCTGGGCGCATGCCCGACTCGTTATACCAAACAGCATCGCCTATCACAGCAATCGCGTAAGGATGAGAGTTCGCCCCGCTGGGGGAGGGCCATTCTTTCACTTCACCTGTTTGTGGGTTAAAACGCCCTAAGCGGCCTTGGCCTGAGTTGACGTACCAAATCATGCCGTCGTCTGCGATATCTAAGCGTCTAACTGTGGTGTTTTTGTTAGGAAGTGGGTACTCACGTAGTGTCATAGAGTTTGGTTCGACTTTGACCAAACAGTTACTGCCATTACACGCCACCCAAGGCGTACCATTTTTATCGATTTTAATGCCATACGGTCGAGCGTCTTCTGTCGGCATTGTGACTAATTTTATCTCTTCTGTTTGCGGGTTAAGTCGGCCAATCATATTGCTGTGCTGTAAGGTGAACCACAGTATTCCCTTGCTATCAAATATGGCAGTGTGTGGGTCTTTCGCATTGGGGGCGGGCATTTTGTACTCGGTGATTTTACCTGTCTCAGGATTGAGCATACCTACCGTGCCGTTTTTATTGCCTGTATACCAAATATTACCTTGGCTATCGTGAGTCACTGAATGAGGCTTCGCCCCTGCAGGCAAGGAATACTCGCGCATTTCACCTGTTTGTGGATCAATTCTGCCGATAATATTGCCCCACTGACCAGCCCACCAAATACGCCCATCAGGGGCTTCTATTGGATCTCGAGCGCGTTGCCCAAGCGTAGGAACTACCCATTCTTTAAAGTTCACCCTGATATCACCTTGGGGCAGTTGCGGGCTGCGCCGCGTTGATGGAGGGAAGTGCTCGGCTAAATAGGCGGTGATTTTTTCGCGGTTCGGATTGCCATCTAAATTGACCATGGTGGCAATTAAAGCCTGCCAGTCCGGTTGACTATAACCTAGGCTAGATGAAATGCGATTACTTGCATGGCAGGTATTACAATGAGCTTCAACCAGCTGTTTTTCCTCACTTTCTGGAAGTGGTTGTGCGAATAAAACCGTGGAGCTAAGGCAGGTTGCCGCCAAATGTAATGCAGAGCTTGCTATGTGTTTCATGCTTCCTCCCAAACGAAAAATACACAACCACGTAGCGCTTCTAAGCTGTTTATCAGTTGCCATCAAGTGGTTATTTATTGAACTTTTTATAGCCTACCTTATTTGGTCGGCATTAAAAATATCTCTCTTACACAGTTTCGTTCGTCAGCTTCAATGGCGAACAGTACTGCGTCTGCAACATCGACAGGGGATAACTTATCTGGCTTTGCTTCATCAAAAAACGGTGTGTTGACCATACCAGGTGCAATCGTCGTGCAGCGCCCGCCCCACTCTTGCATTTCTTCTACTAGGTTTTGACCAAACCCATAGGCAAACCATTTGGTGGCGCCATACACAGAGCCTTTTATAGGGCGCCGCCCGGCAGCTGAACTGGTAATAATAAACTGACCAACGGATTCACGTAAGTGGGGCAAGGTTACTTTAGCGGTGTAAAGCAGCGCGTTGATGTTTATTTGGATCATTTTATCCCATTGTTCAGGTTCACCTTTCTCAACACCCGCGCTGGAAACTCCCATGCCTGCATTGGCAAACGCAACATCTAAGCGGCCGAATTTTTTAAGTCCTACTTGCACAACTTGTGTCAGTTCATTCATTTGGGTCGCGTCTGCTTGGACTGCAACAGCGTGCTCTTCCCCCAAATAGTCCACTAATTCGTCTAACTTTTCTTTTCTTCTGGCCGTTAATATTACTTTGTGACCGTTCTGAACTAGGATCTTCGCGGTCATTGCCCCAATGCCGCTAGAAGCACCGGTAATGAGTACGACTTTTTCTTTCGCCATAATACTTTCTCCTCGTGATGTGGAATTGATGATCAGGTCATTAACTACTCGCTTATACTAGAGCTGATGCTTATTTGGTTAAATTCAACTAGCTAATTTCGTCATTCTGATAAACGGGACCAATAGGTGGCAAGCAATCAATACGCTCTATACAGTAATTCACGTAATTGGATTAGTTTACCTAATGCGATTGAGTAAAAAATGTGCGTTGTTAATCAGTGGTATTGTCACTAGAATCCGCGAAAATTTAGTCAGAGCCGTGAATTCAAGGTATTTGACTCAATACCATTTACATTATTTTATTAAATATCAAAAGGAGGGCGCTAAGTGAACACTGCAGAGTTTATTCAAATTCGAAAATTTATCGTGAAACTGGGCATTATGTTGCACAAGTACGGTACACCTGCATTTCGCTTAGAAGCTTATTTAACCGAGCTCGCGACCTATTTAGGTGTGCGCGCGTCCTTTATTGCAACACCGACAGCGTTAACGTTTGTTATTTGGAGTGACAGACGTGAAGACGAATACAACCATTCTGTCCGTGTGCAACCAGGCGACTATGACATGAATGCGCTTTCGCGAACGGATGAACTGGCGACGCGCTTGCTCGCTGGCGAAGTTGGGTTAGAAGAAGCTGATCATCAACTTGATGTAATTAATAAAATGCCAAGTCCCTACGGCAAAATACTGACAGGTTTAGGGTTTTGTGGTGCCACAGGTGCATTTGCCATGTTGATGGGGGCCAGTTGGCAGGAAATATTGTGGACATCACTCATTGGCTTAGTCGTGTACTTTTTGGTGTTATGGTCGCAAATTTCTCGCCGAGTAACCCTAATGTTAGAGCCCGCAGCTTCTTTGGTGGCAGGCCTTATTGCTTGTGCCATCAGTTTTTACTTTGATCACGGGATCAATATTCCGCTGGTGGTACTTTCATCGGTAATTATTCTTGTGCCAGGCTTAGCCCTAACCATGGGCTTAGCCGAGTTATCGACGCGCAATTTGGTCTCCGGAACCGCTCGCATCATGGATGCAGTCATGCAACTATTCAAACTCTACTTTGGTGCGTTTTTGGGGATCAGCATTGGCTTTGGTTTATTTGGCCCGAATGAATCTCAAGTGGCGCAATCTTTACCTGAATGGTCACGCTGGTTTGCTATTTTAATGTTGTGCTTGGCCTTGGTGGTGATTTTCAGAACACGATTTAAGCACATCCCTTGGGCGCTACTGTCGGGCTTTATTGCTTATGGCGCGACAGTATGGAGTGCAAGTTATATTGATCAAGGCTTGAGTACCTTCGTTGGCGCTTTTGCCCTTGGTATTTACGCTAATTTATTCACTCGAATTGCCCATGCTCCCGCGTCATTAGTGAGTATGCAGGGGTTGATTGTGTTGGTACCAGGCTCAAAAACCTACATTGGTTTGAACTCTTTTGTATCTGGCCAAGATTTTGTGCAGGCCGAGCATATAGGGCAAGAAACCTTTTTGATATTTATGTCGCTGATCGCAGGGCTTATTTTCGCCAATGTTGTTATGCCCACAAAAAAGGCGCTTTAGCAATAGTCTAAGCGCCTTTTGGTGGTTTAATAAAAGTCTGGTGTTGCAGCCAGTGAAGATTAACTCACTTCTTTTAAGCCTTCATTTGTTTCTGCCATATAGCGTTTTGGATAAAAACTGTCTGAGCAAGACTCTTCAAGCGCTTGGGCGAACTTAGTGGGTTTTTCATCATCAAAAAAGCTGCCTGGCGTGGGGCTTTGATATATCTCGTCAAAACGGCGCACTTCGGTTTGACTTACCCGGCGGAAAATATGCGAGCGATTAAGATCTTCTGTGCTGCGCAGGCCCGCTGAGGCGATAATTTCTAATGCGGAATTTACCGTGGCTTTGTGGTAGCGCGCTACTCGCTCGGCTTTATCTGGTACGACTAAGCCTCTGGCTAATTTAGGATCCTGCGTGGCAATGCCTGTAGGGCACTTGTTGGTGTTACATTCCAATGATTGCACGCAACCTAGAGCAACCATCATGCCTCTGGCGCTATTACACATATCTGCCCCTAGCGCGAGGTTCTTCACTAAATGAAAACCACTGAAGGTTTTACCGCTGGCAATCACCCGAATGTCTTTTTTTAAGTCAAAACCAACCAGTATGTCACAAACAAAAGAGAGGGCTTCTCGCAGTGGCATGCCCACGGAGTTTGAGAACTCAAGGGGAGCGGCCCCTGTGCCACCTTCACCCCCATCGACGGTGATAAAATCAGGCTTGATGCCTGTTTCGACCATGGCTTTACACACGGCCACAAACTCACTCGCTCGACCAATACACAGCTTGAAGCCCACTGGTTTGCCACCGGACAACTCGCGCAACTGCTTAACAAACTGCATCATTTCAATGGGAGTATCAAACGCGCTGTGAGAGGGGGGGGAATCCACTTGTGTGCCAGGCTCAACCAAGCGTATTCTGGCAATCTCATTGGTGTTTTTATCAGCAGGTAATAAGCCGCCGTGGCCGGGTTTTGCTCCTTGACTAAGTTTGATTTCGATCATTTTGACCACATCTTTGTGGGCAATTTTTTGAAAGGCTTCTGGGGCGAAATGACCGTCTTTATCACGACAGCCAAAATAGCCCGTGCCAATTTGCCACACGATGTCACCGCCGTTTTCTAAATGGTAATCGCTGACGCTGCCTTCACCCGTATTGTGGTAAAAGCCGCCTATGGCTGCGCCTTTATTCAATGCGCGAATAGCGTTATCACTTAATGCACCGAAGCTCATCGCGGAAATATTAAAAATACTGGCTTCGTATGGCTGAGTGCAATCTGGACCGCCCACGGTAATGCGCGGGGCTGGGTGTTTACTATCATGATGTTTGGCTGCCATTGAATGGCCAATCCACTCATAACCGACTTTTTGGGTGTCGAATTTCGTCCCATAGGGATTTGAGTCTAAACTGCCTTTGGCTCGCTGGTAAATCAAGGAACGGAACATGCGCGTAATAGGCGTGCCATCAGTTTCGGATTCGAAAAAATACTGGCGCACAAATGGACGAATACGTTCCATTATCCAACGGCCATGACCCACAACAGGAAAGTTACGTAAAATGCTGTGCCGTGTTTGATGATAATCGTAATAGCCAAGTGCAACGATAGGGATAAGTAAGACAAACAGCCAAAGTGCGGGTAGCCAAATTAAACTCAGAAGAAGAATGACTACCGCTGAGCGTATGGCAATTTTTGCCAGTTTTGTTTCCATTGTGACTCACTATTGTTGGTGATTAAGAAATATTCATATTTATTAGACCCATGTAAGGGCCTACATAGTTCAAGTATCTCAATTAAGGCTGAAAAGTCTAATGGGTTGTGTTTCGATACTTTTCAATCACTTGAGCACTGACCGTGAACATCGTGTTATCTATGTTGGTCAATCAATATTGGATTACCGTCAGGATCTTGCATCATAAAACTTCCTGGGCCACTGGTGTTTTCATCGACTTCGCTTACAAAATCAATGCCCTTGCTTTTTAATGATTGCTGGATCTTACGCACATCAGTGAAGGTTTCTGTGGAATTACCGTGATTGTCCCAACCTGGGTTGAACGTCAGCATGTTTTTTTCAAACATACCTTGAAACAAACCAATGGTTTGACTGCTGTTTCTTAGGATTAACCAACCTTGTTTTTGATCGCCTCCTACCACCCTAAAGCCTAGTTTTTGGTAAAAGGCTCTAGATACGTCTATGTCGTTAACGCTTAAGCTAATTGAAAATGCACCCAGTTCCATGATGTTCTCCTGAATTCTGTTTCGCTAGCATGCACGAATGCTAATGTGCACGAGTATCAGCATGCTTTGTGTACTTTAACGCTAGCATTCAAGATCAGTTCACGCAAAGGGTAGTCGTGAGTTGAAGATACTTGTCGGCTAAACCAGATGCTTAGCCAAGTAATCGACCAGTGAACGAATTTTAGGTGATAAGTGCCTATTACGCGGGTAAATTGCCCAAATTCCTTCCTCTGATTCGCTATAGTTTTCAAGCAGGCTCACTAATGCCCCCCTTTTTATGTGTTCCTGCACGTAATAATCAGGCAGTTGCACTATACCTAACCCTTTGAGCGCAGCATCGACCAAGCTAAACCCACTGTTGTACCTTAGCTTGCCTTTCACGCGGATATTGCGCGCTTTGTCGTCGTCACGAAAGTGCCAATAATCTAGCGTGCCTAGCAAACAGCTGTGTTTATTTAGCTCTGATAGAGAATGCGGAAAGCCGTATTTTTCCAAGTACGCAGGGGAGGCACACACTGAGTTGGTGCGGGTTGCGAGCTTTCTTGCCATCATGGAGGAATCGCTTAATTTACCAAGGCGAATGGCCAGATCGTACCCTTGCTCTACTAGGTCTATTTTCTGGTTACTTAAATATGCAGTCACCTCTACGTCAGGATATAGCAGCATAAAATCATTCACTAAAGGCAATATTTGTTGCTCACCATAAGTGACTGGGGCGGTGAGGCGAATCGTACCTTGGGGTGTAGATTGTAAATTGGTGATAGCCCGTTCTGCGGCTTCAAGGCCGTCAAGCACACTACGGCAATGTTGATAAAAAAGGCGACCTTCTTCGGTCAAAGACACCTTGCGAGTGGTGCGATAAAACAGTTTCACATTTAGCCGAGTTTCAAGTGCGCTAATTTGGCGACTGACTTGGGCGGTAGAAATCGCCAAGTTTTTTGATGCTTTGGTAAAACTTTCTGTTTCAGCCACGTATACGAATTCGTTAATTCCTTCCCACTGCATGATTGTTACCTGTGAGTAAAAGTAATTTGCATAAATGGCATATTATCATTCCATAGGAAATAAATATAATGCTCTGCATACATAGCACAGCGCGTTCAAGCACAATATGGGAAACAAACATGAGTTGGTTATTTTTAATACTAGGTGTGGTTGCAGAGGCCATGTCCCACGTGGCGTTAAAGGAGACAAATGGCTTTACCAAAGTTATCCCTAGCGCCTTGGTGCTAATGGGGCATTTGGCAGCTTTTGTCTTTTTAGGTCAAGCAATGAAAGGCATGCCCATCGGCATAGTACATGCGCTGTGGGCGGGGCTAGCGATTGTGACGGTAACGTTATTGTCTACCCTGATTTACCGCCAACACCTAGACCTAACCACTTGGTTTGGTATGGCTTTTGTCGCCATTGGTGTGGCGATGATCAATTTATCGCAAGGTCATAGCCATTAAGTCTGGTTCGTTTTCAAGCAAAAGAGCGTGATTAAAACCCATGTAAGGCATTTATCAAACGACCATTTCAATACTCATGACGCAATGTAGTGCAAACCAATTTACGTAACCGATTAATTAACTAAAAGTGAGGATCATAATGACAGATCAATTTATTAAATCTAAAGCCGCTATTGCGTGGGGACCTAAGCAGCCATTGTCTATTGAAGAAGTAGACGTGATGCTGCCACGTAAGGGAGAAGTACTGATTAAAGTGATTGCTTCTGGTGTGTGTCACACAGACGCATTTACCTTGTCTGGTGACGATCCTGAGGGGATTTTCCCAGTCATTCTGGGCCACGAAGGGGGCGGTATTGTTGAACAAGTAGGGGAGGCCGTAACCAGCGTGTCGGTTGGCGATCATGTTATTCCCCTTTATACCCCTGAGTGCGGTGAATGTAAGTTCTGTTTGTCTGGTAAAACCAACTTGTGCCAAAAAATTCGTGAAACCCAAGGTAAAGGCTTAATGCCAGACGGCACCACGCGTTTTTACAAAGACGGTCAGCCTATTTTTCACTACATGGGTTGTTCAACGTTTTCTGAATATACGGTTCTACCTGAAATCTCATTAGCAAAAGTCAACAAAGAAGCTCCCTTAGAAGAAGTGTGCTTACTCGGCTGTGGCGTGACCACAGGCATGGGCGCAGTAATGAATACCGCTAAAGTAGAAGAGGGCGCGACTGTGGCCATCTTTGGTTTAGGTGGTATTGGTTTATCTGCTGTGATTGGGGCAACCATGGCCAAAGCCAGTCGCATTATTGCGATCGACATTAACGAAAGTAAATTCGAATTGGCGAAAAAATTGGGTGCAACTGACTTTATCAACCCTAAAGACTACGACAAGCCCATCCAAGATGTGATTGTTGAGCTAACCGATGGCGGCGTTGATTACTCATTTGAGTGTATCGGTAATGTCAACCTAATGCGTTCAGCGCTTGAGTGTTGCCACAAAGGTTGGGGCGAGTCTGTGATCATTGGTGTGGCTGGTGCGGGTCAAGAAATAGCAACACGTCCGTTCCAATTAGTCACAGGTCGCGTATGGCGCGGCTCCGCATTTGGTGGGGTGAAAGGTCGCTCTGAATTGCCAGACTACGTAGAGCGTTACCTACAAGGTGAATTCAAGCTAAGTGATTTCATTACTCATACCATGGGCCTTGAAGACATCAATGAATCTTTCGATTTGATGCACAAAGGTGAAAGTATTCGCAGCGTTATTCACTTCTAAACGTAAATTTTCGCTATGGCTGTTTGCCCCTGGGCAAGCAGTCCATATTTTTGCTGTTTTAATGATAGAACGATGAAGTCACATCGGCTTCTAAATGAGTGTTAGGTGAGTATATGACAATTGAAAATCTCTCTGTAAACAAAAGCTTTGGTGGTTGGCATAAACAATATAGTCACCAATCAAAAACGCTTAATTGCACCATGCGCTTCGCGATTTATCTACCGCCGCACATTTCAAACGGTAGTAACGTACCCGTTTTATATTGGTTGTCAGGCTTGACCTGCACCGATGAAAACTTCATGCACAAAGCCGGTGCACAGCGCATTGCGGCCGAATTAGGCATCGCCATTGTCGCCCCTGATACCAGCCCTCGCGGAGACGACGTAGCAGATGACGAAGGCTATGACTTGGGCAAAGGTGCGGGTTTTTACGTGAATGCGACTCAAGCGCCTTGGGAGCGTCATTACCAAATGTATGATTATGTGGTGAATGAGTTGCCGCAGTTAGTTGAAGCGACATTTCCCGTGTCGGATAAACGTGCCATTGCCGGTCATTCAATGGGAGGCCATGGAGCGCTTACTATTGCCATGCGTAACCCTGAGCGTTACACATCTGTGTCGGCATTTAGCCCGATCAGCAATCCCTTGAATTGCCCTTGGGGTGAAAAAGCGTTTAGCGCGTATTTGGGTAAAGACAGAGCGACATGGCGTGAATACGATGCTAGCGAGCTCATGCGCGCTGCCACGCAGTTTGTACCTGCTTTGGTTGACCAAGGGGCGTCTGATGATTTTTTAACTGAGCAGTTGAAGCCCGAAGCGTTACAAAGCGCAGCACATGCTAGCGGTTACCCACTAGCGCTGAATTTGTATGAAGGCTACGATCACAGTTACTACTTTATCAGTAGTTTTATAGAAGGACATTTACGCTTTCACGCTGAGTATTTGAGTAAGGTGTAAACGGTTATCACTTGTTCTATTGACGCCTGAATTGTTAGGGAATTGCCATTAGTTTTCCTCTGCTTGTGGCCATTCATCTTCGGTTAAAAGTTTGTTGGTGATAAGTTGAGCTCGCAACTCGTTGATGTGTTGTTTTAATTCATCCCGAATAAGGCGAATAGCAGGTGATATTAGCTGGCGACTGGGCAGTACTAACCACATTTCTGTTAATGGGATTTTATACTCAGGCATTAAGCGCTTTAGCCGACCTGCTAATAAATCTTGGGCCACATCAATGGCTGATTTTTTGGCAATGCCTTCGCCGTCAACACACCAGCGCCTGACGATATCGCCATCGTTCACAGCGCGGTCGCTATTCATTTTGATTTTATACTGCTGGTCGTCTTGATAAAGCTCCCAGCCGTCATGCACTACCTCATAGAGCTTATAAAGCAGGGCGTTGTGTTGGGGGAGCTCGTCGGGCATTTGCGGCTCACCATGCCTTGCAATATAGGTGGGGGCAGCGCAAAGCACATGGGGGATATTGCATATTTTAAAGCCGTATAAGTTGAGATCTTTTGTTGCATCTTTAGTGATAGCACGCAAGGCTACATCAACACCGTCACGATAAAAATCGGCGCGACTATCACTTGCGTGCAGGCGTAATTTCATCGTCTTATGTTTACGCATAATATTGTTAAGCAAAACACGCATTAAATTTCGGCCCATTTCTGATGAAACGGCCATACGGACTTCCCCTGTGATTGAATGCTGCTCTTCGTTAATTAATACCTGACCTTGCTGCAGCAAATCTAACGCCTGCTGACAAAGGGGTAAATAGCGTTCACCTTCAGTTGTCAGGCGTAGTTGCCTAGTGGTACGCACAAATAATTGCGCGCCCAGTTCCTGTTCAATGCGCTTTAGCGACACGCTGGCCGCTGATGAGCTCATATCTAATTGGTTGGCCGCAGCGGTAATAGAGTGAAGCTCGGCGACTTTTAGTAGTACATGTAAATCAGCAATTTTCATTTCGGTTTCTTGTGTATCGGCATTGAACTACTATGGTGTGTTTTGGCTATTATCCACGTTTTCGCGAAAGTGTATTGAAGATTTGCCCGTTTATCGAATGAATTTTTCCGCATAACATGCACCCATACTGACTTAACGGAGAAAACCCAATGAGAAAATTACCTAATGTAGCCCCAATCGCGTTAACCACTGCGTTGATCGCAGCGCTTTTAACACCAGTTGCTTTTGCAGACGAGCCAGCGTCAAAAGTCGTTGCCGCGAGCGATATTAAATGGGGATATCTTAACCCTCTTCGCGGTGACAAAAGCCCAGGCGCAGCTGATCTCTGGGGCGATCGTACCACTGATACCGCCACGGGAATGCTGGTTCGCTTTAACAAAGGGTTTGAGTCTCCGCCGCACATTCACAACATTACTTACCGCGGCATTGTGATTGAAGGGCAAATGCACAACGATGACCCCAATGCTGAAAAAATGTGGATGCCAGCGGGCTCTTTCTGGACGCAACCAGCCGGTGAAGATCACACCACAGCGGCGAATGGGGAAACGAATCTAATTTACCTTGAAATCGACTCGGGCCCTTATCTTGTCAAACCATCGAATGAAAAATTCGATAATGGTGAGCGCCCGTTAAACCTACATAAAGACAACTTAGTGTGGCTAAACGCCAGTGATTTGGATGATATTCACGTTGATGGTGTGCAAACCACTTACCTGTGGGAAAGCACGGCGGATATGAATGGTTCGATGATCAAATTGCCCGCGGGTTTTAAAGGTGATGTTAAAACGGATGCAAGTGAGTTTCGCGCAGTGGTGATTGTTGGCGCAGTTGAGTATCACTCACAAGAGCAAGAAACAGTGTTAAATCTGAGCCCAGGTAGCTACGTAGAATCGACAGGTGCCTTTACCCACAGCATTGAAAACAAGGGTGATACGCCAGCCACACTTTTCATTCGCACCAATAGCCACTACCAGGTCAATTAAGCAGGGCTTTGAGAGGCGTTTTTTGATTTTAAGTATGCGAGGGATTGCCTAACAAACAATTGGCCACACTCTGTGGCCATTTGGCTATCAAATTCAAAGTGCATACGGTAATAACGCCAACTACTGGCACTCATAACATAACGTAAATTGGCCGTGGTTTTTTTGATGTCATCAGCTGACACATATGAAAAGTGATTTTGTAGTAAATCTTCTAGCGCTTGAAGGCGCTGCTTGGCTGTCGTGTCTAACACCCGAGGAAGCAAGTCAGCACTGAGTAAAACCATGACTTTTCTAGGCTGTGCTTCAAGCTTTGCATAGAGTGTGGCAATGTACGAGGGTAGGGCATCTACCTCTTCAGGAACAATCGGTAAGGCTAACTCAGCATACAGCCTAGCGGTGAGCGCATCTAAGAATCCTTCTCGCGTAGTGAAGTAGCGAAACATTGTGCGCTGTGAAATATGTGCTTTTTCGGCAACTTTTTTAAAACTCAGTTCATCAATTTCGCAGTGCTGTAATAGCTCCCAGGCAGCATCAAGCAGTAAATTGACGGTTAATGCGGCTTTTTTTTCTTGTAGCAGGCTCATAAGTGTCCATTTGTCATAACCTATGTCAATTTGACTTATTATGTGTCAATTACTATTTTTTAGCTAGACCCAAGGCTAACGAAGAGGAATGAGTCAATGGCAATACAACCTATCATCAAGCGAGCCCAAGAAGGAAAGTGGTTAAATGTACTTGGTATGCAACTTCAGTTTTTATGCACCAGTGATGATACTCAAGGTCGCTATTCGAGCATGCTGAATACCGTACCAAAAGGGTGTGGAGCGCCGCCCCACCAGCACCCATGGGATGAAGCTTTTTATGTGTTAAAAGGTGAGGTGGAGTTTCAGGTAGGGGATGAAGTTTATCTGCTCAAACCGGGCGATTATATATTGTCTCCGGCCGATACTACTCACGCATTTACCGGTTTGTCTGACGAAGAAGGTTTAATGATCGCGTTTGAATCACCTGGACACTCCCATCGCTTCTTTAAAGAAATCAACGATACCGTTACCCAACTTCCAAACGATTTGGTGAAAATGCCTGCAATTGGCCAGCGTCATAAGGTGACTTTTGTATCACAACAGGATAAGCGATAAGGCAACGAAAGGCTTTAAACTCTATCTAAGATACAGTATTCACCTTTTTTATGATGGAGCGCGCGGTGCACAGTTTGTGGCTTTCCCTACAGTGAAAACCAAATGAAATTGCTTCGCCTGTCGCTTATTCCACGTACTTATTGTTTTGTTATTTAAACAAACCGTAGCACCAAGCCAATGATGAGCCCGGTGACAATAAGCTGTACCAAGCAAAATCCCATAATATCTTTGGCCTTGAGCCCAGCAATGGCTAATACAGGTAAGGCCCAAAAAGGTTGAATTAGGTTGGTCCACGCATCGCCCCATGCCACTGCCATAGCAACACGGCTAACATCTGCGCCTAATTCAATCGCTGCTGGTAAGATAACTGGGGCTTGTACTGCCCACTGTCCGCCGCCTGATGGTACGAAAATATTGACAATACCCGCACTGATGAAGCTCCAAACTGGCAGAGATTCAGCGCTGGCAAAACTAATTAACCACTGAGACATGCTTTGTGCCAGGCCTGACTGCACCATGACCGCCATGATACCTGCGTAAAAAGGAAACTGAATAATAATGCCGCTTCCACCGCGAATGGCTTGTTGAAGACTATGCAGTAACCGTTTAGGTGTGCCGTGTAATACTATGGCTAAAAACAAAAAAAGACTGTTCACTGTATTGAGGTTTAGTCCTCCGCCTTGGACAAAATAGTGGACTAAGTAGGTCAGTCCAACAAAGCCCACTAATACAGCTAACACCTTACTGTTCTCTAACTTATCTGCTGGTCTAGTAGATGTGGACGTAGGCATGGGTTCTTCGAGCAGCTTATCTGGGCTAACAATAATGCTCTCGTCTGTAGGGGGCAACATCATGCGATTAACAAGGGGAACTACAACAAATAGGATAGCGACTAGAATAAGATTAAAACCGCTGAAAATGGTGTTGCCTGTGGCTATTACGCCGATTTGGTTCTCACTGACGTGCCCAGGTGTGGCAATTGTCAGGGGGATTGAGCCGGCTAAACCGCCGTGCCACACCACAAACCCGGAATACGCACTGGCTACGAGTAAGCGATAATCTACCTGTGTGTTGCGGGCCAGCGCTTTGGCGAATAATGCCCCAATAACTAAACCAAACCCCCAGTTTATCCAACTGGCGGTGAGTGATATCAAAGTGACTAAGACGATGGCTTTACCTGGGGTATTGCCCAGTTTCGCTAGACGCGCCAACATGTTTTTCATTAATGGTGTGCTGGCCAACATAAACCCACTGACTAGTACTAGCAGCATTTGCATAGAAAAGCTCAGTAAGCCCCATAAGCCGTTACCCCATTGGCCTATGACAGTCATTAGCGGTTGCTGCTCTAGCGTGACAGCGGCGCCTATGGTAACTAGGGTTAGCAAAAGTACAAAAATATAAGGGTCGGGGAGGTAACGTTCTACTAATTTTATAAAAGGTTTTGCCGCACGGTTTAGCATAGAGAACGCCTATAACATATTGATAACAAGAAGTATCCTAGCGTATTTTTAGGTCTGAAACAGAGTGAAATATTCAATAAATACAAATCTATATATTCATTCTATTAACAAACTCTCCAGTGATTTACCTTTATACTACCCGTGTTAATTCCAGCTTGAGGCACTTATGATAGTTCGCGATACCCCTCATTCGTTTCGGTTGTTTTTTATTTTGCGTGGGTCGGTTTTACCGCTTATTTATGGGAAAATTCTATTTATCACCTTGCTGGGCGTGGTGGTGGCTGTAGCGCAACATTTCTACCCTGATGTATTCCCAGATTTTACCCTTGCCCCTGTGGCGTTGTTTGGTGTGGCGCTGTCGTTGTTTCTAGGCTTTCGCAATAATGCTAGTTATGAGCGTTGGTGGGAAGGACGCAAACAGTGGGGGCAATTAGTCGTGGCGTCTCGTAGTTTATCCCGCCAATTACTGTCCTACATTGATGGCAGTGAAAAAGCGGGCATCGAGGCACAAGAATATACTATCAAGCTCAGCATAGCATTTTCTCATGCATTACGACACCAGCTTCGCCAAACAGACCCATGGTCCGATATACAACCGTATGTCACGGAGCAAGACACACTTTTTTTGCGCCAAGCCAACAGCTTACCGGACGCCATATTGCGTTTGATCGCGCTAAAAATCAGGCAGTGCCGGGAGCAAGGTCTGTTGTCAGACATTTTGCAAGCGAGCTTGCAGGAGCAGATCACAGTGATGGCACAAGTGCAGGCGGCTTGTGAGCGAATTCAGACTACACCGCTGCCATTTGCGTATATGTTACTCGTGCAGCGTACGGCGTACTTGTACTGTTTCATTTTACCCTTTGGGATCGTAGCGACGCAGGGCTTAGTGACCCCATTGTTCAGTGCTATCATTGCATATACATTCTTTGGTTTAGATGCATTAAGCGAAGAGTTGGCCGCGCCTTTTGGCCTGTCTGCAAACCATTTACCTTTGCATGCTATTTCTCGGACGATAGAAATCAACCTGCTGGATATACTTGGCGAAAAACCATTACCTGAACCCATTGAAGCGCAGGATCATCGCCTAGCCTAGTCTGCGTTATAGCCCAAATAAAACAGGCACTGTGCCTTCAACTTTGATTGCTATTAGGTATCTAGAAATACGTTAGTTAAGGCAAGCTCGCGCCCTTTTTACATCTTCTGTACAGAAAACAGCCCAAGTTAAACGTTTAACGTACGTCTGCTGTCATATGGTAGAAGCGATCATCTTCGCTGTGTAACCTAAAACCATTTCTTGTATACAGGGTGATGGCTGGGCTTATTTTTAACACTCTCAGGGTGAGGGTATTGACGTTGGCCTTAGCGGCTCTGCGCTTTGCTTCATTTACCGCTGCTTTACCAATGCCTTTATTTTGAAAGGCGGGTAACACTTGAAGATCTCGTAAAATATACCCTTCGTCGCCCATGGCTAATCTCATCACACCGACTACTTCGTTGTGAAACACAATATCGAGGTTTTCAAGTTCCGCGGTCACGTCAAGTACTTTTGCAATATCCCAATCTGGAGCGAATTGTTCATAGTAGATGCGCATATTTTCATACGTGAAACGTGCTGCCCGGTGAAGATTTTCAGTTGCGACAAAGGTGATACTCATTGAACCTCCTTGATAAAACGACAATGTGATCCACAGCTCTCAATAACCGAGTGCTTTGTCGACTGTGCCCACCATAGGCTGCAGAGATATATAGCGTCGAACATTGTCGGCCAATACCTGACCTGCACTGTTATCTTGCGTGATTGCGGCTACATGTGGGGTCACCAAAACCTGAGGGTGCTGCCAAAGTGGATGCGTGTCAGGCAATGGCTCTATAGCGAATACATCCAGCACCGCATAGGCCAAATGCTCTGCATTGAGCAGAGTGATTACATCTTCTGGAATAAGTTGTTCACCGCGCCCCACATTAATCACGCTAGCACCTTTAGGGAGCAGGCTAAGCGTTTCAGCATTGAGTATGCCTCGTGTTTCTGGCGTAAGCGGCACTAAGCACACTAAAATATCTGTTTGCGATAAAAACGCTGGCAACTCCTCATCGCCGCTAAAACAGTTTACCTGAGTAACTTGCTTTGGGCTGCGACTCCAGCCATTGACACTAAACCCCAAGTTTAAGAGTGTTTGCGCAGCAGCTTGGCCCAAATGACCTAAACCAAAAATACCCACGCGCCTTTGACTGCTAGGGATAGTGGGTATTTGCTGCCACGTCGCGGTTTTATTGGCATTGATATATGAAAAAGTATCTCGATGAATATTCAGCACATGCATAGCAATAAACTCGCTCATGCCTTGGGCAATGCCGGGGTCAAGCATTCTAACGATCTGAATATGCTCAGGCACGCTAGCTAAGTCGAGTTGGTCAACGCCGGCACCCACTGAGAATATGACTTTCAAATTGGGATAATCTTGCTGGTAATCACGGGGCAGTTTCCACACGATCATTAACTCAATAGCGTCTTTGTTTTCGATGTGAGGCCAGTGGTGCCAAGTTACGCTCGGTAGAGTATCAGCGAACAATGCTTGCCAGTTATCGTTACGTGATTGCGGGCCGCGAAAAAGCACATGCGTTGTCATTGCTCATTTCCTTAGACATTCAGTTATGTAATCTAGTTGTATCCTATCTTGACTGGCCTGAAATGGGTATTCACACAACAAAATATTGATGTCGCGCCTCAACATGCTGAGCACGCGATGAAATTGTGTTTTTATTCAGTTTTTGTCGTATGCCGCTGCATCAACTTACTTTCATTGATGGTCGTTTGTTCCAAATCTTTGTTTTACGTCACTTTGGTTGATTCACAATGCGGTTAGAGCGTGCTGTCGGGCTGGTTTTCTGGTGCTGCTTGAATGAACGCCTGTAGTTCGTTACACGCTTGATAGACACGCATTATCTTAGGAAAGGGTCCCATGTCTACTTCGAATCGCAGG
Organism: Paraglaciecola mesophila; assembly: GCF_009906955.1. Classification (GTDB taxonomy): domain Bacteria; phylum Pseudomonadota; class Gammaproteobacteria; order Enterobacterales; family Alteromonadaceae; genus Paraglaciecola; species Paraglaciecola mesophila_A. Next base: position 1,429,936 of record NZ_CP047656.1, on the reverse strand, counting down.
GCGTTGTACACCTGTGGGATCAAATATACGTCGACCATAGTAATATTTTCTCCTAGGGCGTATTGGGCTTGATTAGCTGGGCCTCCATCTGGCGCGAGCTGGGATTCAATTGCTCTAAAGCCTTGTTCAATCCAGTGACGATACCATTGCTGCTTTTGCTTTTCTTCGATGGTTAACTCGTTACTGAGATATTTCAATATCCGCAAGTTGTTCACTGGATGAATGTCGCAGGCAATTATATCCACTAGGCTACGAACCTTGACGGCGGCCATTAGATCATTTGGCATCAAAGGATATTCGGAGTATTGACCTTCAAGATAGGCTAGGATCGCTCCCGATTGCGTCAACACTTCTCCATTATCAAGCTGCATACATGGCACTAATCCTTGTGGTTGCAACGCGATATAATCTGCACTCTGGTGTTCACCTTTTAGCAAGTTTACTGGAACAAGCTCATGCTTGATACCCTTTAGGTTTAACGCGATGCGTACTCGATAGGCCGCTGATGAGCGAAAGTAAGTGAGTAGTTTCATGATTTTTTTCCAAAGACTTAGCATACGTTGAGCACAAGTGCATCGCGCTCAACGAGTTTATAGTTGGTGAAATCAGGCGCGATTTAAGGACGAGCAGGCAACAAAGTGCCAACCACTTCCCCAAAGCCTATGGTAACCGCGCCGCCACGGCTGCAATGAGCACGCATAATGATGCTGTCACCATCTTGCAAGAAGGTACGTGTTTCGCCGTTATCTAACGTCAGAGATTGTTTTCCTCCTTGAGTAAGTTCAAGCAGCGAGCCTGCTTCATCTGCTTGCGGCCCTGATTGTGTTCCTGAGCCTAGTAAGTCGCCTGGGGTCATGGGGCAACCATTTACACTGTGATGGGTCACAAGCTGCGCTGGTGTCCAGTAGGAGTGTTTGAAGTTTGATTGTGATAATTGCTGCGGCGCTTGATTGTTTTGGCGCATTTTCTCAGTTTGGATCAGGCAACTGAGTTCTATATCAAGATTACCCGCTTGGGTGTTCGCCTCGCTGGTCAAGTACTCAAGGGGTTGCGGGTCACTTTCAGGGCGAGTAAACGCTTCACGAAATGGTGCAAGGGCTTCGGTAGTGACTATCCATGGCGATATCGTAGAAGCGAAATTTTTAGCGAGAAACGGCCCTAATGGCTGGTATTCCCATGCTTGAATGTCGCGTGCTGACCAATCATTTAAAATACACATACCAAAAATGTGTTGTTCTGCTTGAGTGATGTTGATGCGCTCACCAAGCTGTGTGCCTTGGCCAATAAACACGCCCATTTCAAGCTCATAATCAAGGCGTTGGCAAGGACCAAAATCTGGGATACTGGCATCGGGTTTTTTGGTTTGGCCGATAGGGCGAGGAAAGGACTGCCCAGACACATCAATACTCGACGAGCGGCCGTGATAGCCAATTGGTACCCATTTGTAGTTTGGCAGGAGAGGGTTGTCTGGACGAAATAAACTACCCACTGCGGTTGCATGGTGAATAGAGGTGTAAAAGTCAGTATAATCAGTAACTTGGCATGGCATGTTAAATTCAGCGTCAGTTTGTGCTATCAAGCAATCTTCAAGCGCTCCTTGAAGTGCTGCCCCTTCACTTAAGGCGTTTGATAATGCCAAGCGTAGGGCTGAGTTGGTTTTTGCACCTAAGCCCATCAAGGTGTTGAGACTTGTTTCTCCGGCTGCTTGTGCCCCGCGCTGGGCCTCGCCATCAAACACATTCAATTTGGCAACTTTAGCCATATCGAGAATAAAATCACCTATGGCAACCCCACCACGCCACTGAGTTTGGCTGTTAGCCTCGCGAAAAATTGCAAAGGGTAAATTTTGGATGGGAAACTGCGTATGGCCATTGGCCGAACCAACCCAGCTTTTGCGTGCAGGATCGTGGGTTTCGTTTAATAACGTCATATAATTCATTCCTATATTATTCATTGGCGGCTATGGTTGGCCGTTAAAATGTTTTTTAAGGTCGCCCCAGCATGCCAAATACTGCTTTTGGCGTTGGGGTGTGTTAAGGGCAAATTCTGTTGGCGCAATGACATAGCGTGACTCAAGCATAAAAGCCAGAGTGTTTTCATAGCGCTGGGGGGCGAGTTCTGCATGGGTCGCCTTGTCGAACACGTCAGCCTCAGGGCCATGGGGCGTCATGCAGTTATGCAAGCTCATACCGCCAGGCTCGAACCCTTTTTCTTTCGCATCATACGTGCCCTCAATTAGACCCATAAATTCGCTCATGAAGTTCCTGTGATACCAAGGTGGCCGAAACGTATTTTCAGCTACCATCCAGCGTGGTGGGAAAATCACAAAATCGACGTTAGCAACACCTGGCTCACCACTAGGAGATGTGAGCACGGTAAAAATAGAGGGATCCGGGTGATCAAAGCTTACTGTGTTTAAAACATTAAAACGAGACAAGTCATATTTGTAAGGTGCGCTATTACCCACCCAAGCCACGACATCAAACGGGCTGTGATTTTGTTCGGCCTGATACAAAGCACCGCAAAATTTCGCCACAACTGTGTGTTGACCTTCTTTATCTTCAAAATACGCTACCGGATACTGAAAATCTCTTTGATTCGCAAACCCGTTTGCTCCTGCTGGGCCGCGTTCTGCCAACTCCATTGGACTGCCGTAGTTTTCACATAGGTAACCTCTAATGGGTCCGTCGGTTGGTTCAACTTTAAACTTTATGCCCCTGGGAATAACTAGAATTTCTCCTGGTTTAATCGCTAATTTACCCATTTCGGTTATTGCGGTGAATTCACCGAGCTGAGGGATAAAGAGTAATTCGCCGTCAGCGGAATAAAATGAGCGATTCGCCATTCCTTTATTTGCTCTGTAAACGTGGATACCAATCCCAGTTTGACCGCGCACATCTCCGTTAGCTGCCATGGTGGTTAAGCCATCAATAAAGTCTGTTGGGGCTTCGGGGATGGGCAGGGCATCCCAGCGCATCACATTGGGCGGGCAATCCACCTCGGTGATTGGGCCTGAGCGTACGGCGCCCTTTTCAATTTTACTAAAATCACCCATGGCGATAGAGGGGCGAATTCGGTACGTCCAAGTACGTCGGTTATCATGGCGCGGACGCGTAAATGCACTGGTACTAAATTGCTCGGCGTAGAGCCCATAAGGGCAGCGTTGGGGGCTAAACTGACCTACGGGGAGTGCGCCCGGTAGGGCTTCTGTTTGGTGCTCATTGTTGAAACCGGCTAAATATGAAAGCTCAGTATTTGTGCTCATATGTTGTCCTGTGAAACGCAAAAATAAACGATTGTCATCCGAAAATAGGTTTTAAAAACTCGCGGGAAACCTATGTTTTAATCTAATTTTTTAACCAACTGATGACAATGAATTAACAGTAAAATGATGTAATTAGCTTTGAACTCAGACGTGCATTCTGTAAACTTTTGTTTCTCTTTTATTCTAAGCCCCCCGTAAAATAGGCTGTGACAAGCCATCAATACGTTCATGCTGTGGTTAAACCTTGTGATTAAATGCCATATGTACTCGGATGCATCTTTGTCTATAGGCTAATGCATGTTACATTCGTGTGAATAAACAACATGTTATGTTTGGCGAGTTTGTATAGGCGAACTATGTAGAGTCTAAGCGACATTCTTGATGAAACTTAACTATATACGCAACCCGATTTATCTGTATGGCGAATTAGTGTGCGAAAGCAAGAAAGTAAGGGAGTAACGGGGTGGGGAGCGAGCAAAAAGTGATGCGCAGTATATTACCCTTGATATTGGGCTTGATGTTGCTTTTTAGTCATACTTTGCTTTGGGCACAGGTAAGTAAAGAAGCAAATTACGTCGGTGCCCAAGCATGTCAGAGCTGCCATCAAAGTGAATATGATCAGTGGCGAGAATCTGATCATTTTAAAGCCATGCAAGCAGCAAACAAAGGCTCCGTGTTAGGGGATTTCAATGACACGCTTGTGACGTTTCACGATATTCAAACGCGATTTTTTGTCGAAAATGGTCAATATAAGTTAACCACTACCAACAAGCAGAATAAAGTTCAAACCTTTGATGTCCCCTACACATTTGGATTTTACCCATTGCAGCAGTATTTAATCGATGTAGGTGAAGGCAAGTTACAAGCGTTTAATATTGCCTGGGACAGTCGCAGCAAAGAAGAAGGTGGGCAACGTTGGTTTCATTTACAACCCATTGAAAAAATCACACCTGAACATCCGTTCTTTTGGCAGCGTCATTTTCAAAACTGGAACAGCCGATGTGCGGATTGTCATACAACCGATCTCAAGCGCAATTTTGAGCCCAAAAGTAATACATTTGCTACGCAATTTAGTGAAGTAAACGTCGCCTGTGAGAGTTGCCATGGGCCCGCAGGACAACACATTAAGCTGGCAAAAAAGGGGGAGCTGAGCGCGCAAAATTCAGGTTTTAGTCAAACCTTACCCGCGCTAAAAAACTTTTCATTTAGCCCGAATAACCCGATTGCCCATGTTGATGGCAAACCGAATAACAGTGAAATTAATGTCTGCGCGCGTTGTCACTCATTACGCACTCCTTTAGAACATCCTTTTGCTGATAGCCATTCCCAACAAAGTTTTGTCGATGACAACCGGCTAGAGTGGATCCGCGCACCGTTTTACCATGCAAATGGCAGCATTAATGAAGAGGTGTTTGTGGCTGGTTCATTCATGCAAAGTAAAATGCAACATGCTGGGGTGACGTGCTCAAACTGCCATAACGCTCATACCGGAAAAGTGAAAATTCAGGGTAATGGATTGTGCTTACAGTGCCATCAAGCGGAAACCTTCAACAGCCCTGAGCATCATCACCACACACCACAAACCGAAGGCGCTATGTGTGTGAATTGTCATATGCCAGAAAAAACCTATATGGGCGTAGATGACAGGCGCGATCACAGCTTTTTAATTCCCGATCTCAGTTTTAACAGTGCCTCAAGCGAGCCGCAAACGTGCTTGGCGTGTCACGATAAAGAGAATGACCATTGGCGCCAGAAGAGCGAAAAAGTATGGGGTAGCAATACAAATACCAATGTATGGCAAACTGCGCGTCACCAAGTGCAAGATGGCGCGCCGGAAGGACTCGAGCAAGCGATTGCCTTTATACACAACCCAGATAACAGCCGCTTACGCCAAGCATCTTTGTTGGCAGACTTGAGCCTGTATCGCTCGCAGAAAGGGGTCGATATTGCTCTTGAAAATCTCGAAAGTGACAGTACTTTGCTGCGCCGCGCTGCGGTAGAGTCGCTGGCGATCCTTAGCCCCCAAGCTCGTTGGCAGGTGTTAAGCCAAAAGCTTGATGAGCCCAGTAAGTCTGTTCGTTTTGAAATGGCGCGATTGCTCACCGATAGTCTAGGGCTGTTGTCTCGCAGCGACAAAGCTAAACTACTGCCACTGCTGAACGAATATCGTGAAATGCTTGAGATAAATGCTGATTCGCCCATTACCCAGCTGGCGATTGGCAATTTGAACACACAGCTAGGCGATTTAGCAGGGGCAGAGCAGGCTTATTTAACGGCTTATAAAATCGAACCCAGTTATATACCTGTGTTAATTCAAATTTCTGAATTTTATCGTCAACAAGGTCAAGATGAAAAAGGCGCAAGCTATTTAACCAAAGCGCTAAACGTTGAGCCTAATAACGCCCAAGCTAACCATGCATTTGGGCTATTTAAAATTCGTCAGAAACAATATGGACAAGCCCTTAACAACTTGAAAATAGCGGCACACAGTGATGAAGCAATGCCATCTTTTGCTTATATTTACTCAGTTGCCCTTGATCAACAAAGTCATACCAACGTTGCGATTAGCGAGTTGGAAAAGGCGCATCAACGTTGGCCGAGAGATGCCGATGTGATGAGTGCACTTATCAGTTATTTACGCAAAACTGGCCAGAATGATAAGGCACAACAGTACCAATCTAAGCTGCAAACATTGCAACGTTAGTGGCTAAATGACGATGTACTAGGGCGCAATATGGTTTTTAAGGTGAATTGGGTTGTTCACACAGTTACACAGAGCGATTACTCAGCGTTGATCGCCATATGGGAACATGCAGTGCGTGCCACCCATGATTTTCTTCCTGAAGAGGATATCACTGAATTAAAACCGCTAATTTTACAACATTATTTTGATGCAGTTGATTTGCGCTGTATTAAAGACAGCGCTGGCGATATTATAGGGTTTTGCGGGGTGCATGCGCAGAATATTGAGATGTTGTTTGTCTCGCCTGATGATGTAAATAACGGAGTGGGCCGTGCGTTAACTGAATATGCAATAGCTCATCAGCAAGCAACAAAGGTGGACGTTAACGAGCAAAACCCAAAAGCGCAGGGGTTTTACCAACGTATTGGGTTCAACGTCGTTGGGCGCTCAGCACTCGACGGCCAAGGTAAGCCTTATCCATTACTGCATCTATCGCTAGGCACTTTTCAACGATAACGTCTTTGAGCGTAAACTCAACACACCTAAAAGGATTCGCTATGCAACCCACTGACTTTCGTTTGTTTATCCCCTCTAAAGACTTCGCTTTCTCCCAAACATTCTATCAGGCACTCGGTTTTAGCAAAGATCCGGTAAATGATCAGTTATGCATTTTTAGTCGTGGCGAATGCACATTCTTTTTGCAGAATTTTTATAACAAAGGGCTGGCTGAAAATCTAATGATGCAGCTTATCGTTGATGATATCAACGCCGCATTTGAACAGATCCAAAGTATGGGGGAGGTAGCCCCGAAATATGAGCCTATCAAGCAAGAACTCTGGGGCAAGGTGATTTACTTATGGGGACCAGCTGGCGAGCTATGGGATATTACACAGCTCACTGGTTAAATCATTGAGACTGGGGACGCGTTAGTGAAGTGATAGGAAAAACCTCAAACGTTTGAGCTGACCGCTGCCATTTTTACTCCCGCAAACAGTAAAAAACCACCCGCTGATTTATTGATCAAATTTACGATAGAGGCTTTAACCGCGCCGCTAGAAAGTTTTTCTCCAATATAAGCATACAGAGTGTATGACAGTAAATCGACGACCAAGCATGACGCACCCATAATCAATAATTGCAGTAAAATAGGTTTTTCAACGTCAATAAACTGTGGCAATAACGCTAAAAAGTAGAGCAGCGCTTTAGGGTTCGCCAGCTCCACGATAAACCCTTGACTAAACAGGGCAACCCCCTTGGCGTTTGAACTCGCACTTTCTCTTATTCTTAAACCGCCACTTTTACTTAATAAAGCCGTGAGTCCTAAGTACACCAAGTACGCCACGCCAACCCACTTAATCATTGAAAACACGAGATTTGACGCAACCAGCAGTGAGGCAATCCCTGTGGCTGACAGTAGAAAATAAACCACATTTGCACTGGCAACCCCAGTCACCCCAAAAAGCGCTTTTTTTGCACCATGACGTGCCCCTTGAGATGCAATGGTAATTACCGCTGGCCCCGGCGACATACAAACAATGATGGTTGTGGTTAAAAAAATAAGATAGGCGTGAATGTCCATACTGGGTTCCAAGCAATTTTTTGAGAAGGTAATCTAAAGCACGTGTGACGATCGTATGCGTATGATGACGTCAATTGCTCCGTAACGCACCCATGTTTAGTGCTTTACTGTACGATGAATGTGGGCAAGATGCCAGCGTGACAACTATGTGGAGCGCTAAGTGTATAACGTGTTTTACGACTACCTGATGTAGGTCAATTACACGAACCTTAGTTGACTTTAATCTCCTCATTCTCTTGACATAAAATGATCAACAGGAGTAAAGTTAATGAACTTTCAGTAATTACTGAAAGTTTAGAAGTTAAAGTAAGATTATCCCCAGATTATACTCAAAATTTGCGTCGCTAAAGCGACCTCACAAGGAGCTTTTAACATGATAGATGAAACCTTTGTGGATCTATCGAGATTACAGTTTGCGATCACCGCTCTGTTTCATTTTTTATTCGTGCCTTTAACATTGGGTATGACGTGGATCTTGGTGATCATGGAGTCAGTTTTTGTCATGACAGGCCGAGAAATATACCGAGACATGACGAAATTTTGGGGCAAGCTATTCGGCATTAACTTTGCGGTGGGCGTGGCAACAGGCCTGACGATGGAGTTTGAGTTCGGCACTAACTGGTCATATTACTCACACTATGTGGGGGATGTATTTGGTGCGCCCTTAGCAATAGAAGGGCTAATGGCTTTCTTTTTAGAATCGACCTTTGTGGGCATGTTCTTTTTAGGCTGGGATCGATTGACACGCAGACAGCATCTAGGCGTAACTTTTTTAATGGCGGTAGGGACAAACCTATCGGCTTTGTGGATATTAATCGCTAACGGCTGGATGCAAAATCCTGTCGGTGCCGAGTTTAACTATCAAACCATGCGCATGGAAATGACCAGCTTTGCTGAGTTGGTGTTCAACCCTGTGGCACAGGTTAAATTTATTCATACCGTCTCCGCTGGCTATGTGGCTGCGTCCATGTTTGTGTTAGGCATCAGTAGTTATTACATCCTTAAAGGGCGCGATGTGTCCTTTGCCAAACGATCATTCTCTGTAGCTTGTGGGTTTGGTTTGGCATCAATATTGTGCGTTATTTTACTGGGTGATGAGTCTGGGTATGAGGTAGGTGAAGTGCAAAAAGTGAAGCTTGCCGCAATAGAGGCTGAATGGCAGACCGAAGAGGCGCCAGCGGCATTCACCTTATTTGGTTTTCCTGATTCAGAAGAGCAGGTTACGCGCGCAGCGGTTAAAATTCCCTACGCTATGGGCATAATCGCTACGCGCTCGCTTGATGAAGAAGTGATAGGGATTGATGACTTAGAAGTAAAGCATGAGAAAAGAATTCGTAACGGTATGTTGGCGTATGAATATTTAGATAAACTCAGAAATGGTCAAGATACCCCTGAGAACATCGCCACATTTGATACCTTAAAAGCGGATTTGGGCTACGGCTTACTGCTTAAACGCTACACGCCGACGGTGGTTGATGCCACCGATGCACAAATACAACAAGCGGTGAAAGATTCCTTCCCGAAAGTAGGCCCGATGTTTTGGTCGTTTAGGATCATGGTGGGCTGCGGCATGATCATGCTAGTGGTTTTTGTATTATCATTTTACTACAACGCCCATCGCGTCATTGAGCAAAAACGCTGGCTACTATGGGCGGCAGTGTTCAGCATTCCACTACCGTGGATTGCCATTGAATTTGGCTGGGTGGTGGCTGAATACGGCAGGCAACCTTGGGCGATATCGGAAATATTACCGACGTTTTTAGCCACTTCTTCTCTGACGACAAATGACTTATTAATCAGTATTGCCGGTTTTATTGTGTTTTACACTGGGCTTGCAATCGTGGAAGGCTGGTTGATGCTGCGTTTCGTAAAGCAAGGGCCTAGTTCGCTGCATACTAACAAGTATCATTTTGAGCAAATCAATCAACAATCCGATGAGGAACAAGGAGCAAACGCATGATTTTTGATTACGAAACGTTGAAATTATTGTGGTGGTTGATCATTGGTATTCTGCTGGTTGGTTTTGCGATCACTGATGGTATGGATATGGGCGTGGCAATGTTATTGCGTTTAGTTGGAAAAACAGACAGCGAACGTAGAACAGTGATTAATACTATTGGCGCCCACTGGGACGGTAATCAAGTGTGGTTTATTACTGCTGGTGGGGCCTTATTTGCGGCTTGGCCTATGGTCTATGCCGCCGCATTTTCGGGGTTTTATTTCGCGATGATGCTCGTGTTGTTTGCATTGTTTTTTCGACCCTTAGCATTCGATTATCGCAGTAAAGTTGAGACGCATCGTTGGCGCAACAATTGGGATTGGGCGCTGTTTTGCGGCAGTGCTATTCCCGCTTTAGTATTCGGTGTCGCGTTCGGTAATCTATTTTTAGGGGTTCCATTTAACGTTGATAATTTGCTGCGGGCTAGCTATCAGGGATCTTTCTTTGGTTTACTCAACCCGTTTGGTTTACTCGCCGGATTAATCAGCATCACTATGTTGATGGGGCATGCGGGTATGTGGTTACAGTTACGTACTGATACTGATGTCGCCAAGCGTTCTGGGCAATATGGACGCTATGCGTTACTGGCCTTTATCGCGCTATTTGCTGCGGCAGGGGTTTGGGTGGCAAACATGAACGGCTATCAAATTGTTAGCATGCCAGACACCCAAAGTTACGCTAATCCCATCGGTAAAGTTGTGACAACAGCCCCAGGCGCCTGGTTAAATAATTACAGTGCTGTGCCGCTGACCATTATTTTTCCCATATTAGCGTTTGCCATGGCTGTGCTTGCTTTGCTGTTTTCAAAAATGGGCAAACCTGCACTTGGCTTGGTGTCTTCTAGCTTGATGTTGGTGGGGGTAATTATGACAGCCGGCGCATCCTTGTTCCCATTTGTGATGCCATCTAGCACCAATCCTGACGTCAGTTTAACCATGTGGGATGCAGTGTCTAGCCATATGACCTTAAACGTGATGTTCGTCGCGGCTATCATCTTTGTCCCATTGATTCTGAGCTACACCACTTGGTGTTATGTCAAAATGTGGCGCAAGGTAACCGTGGATGAAATTGAAAATAACACCCATGGTAGTTATTAGCCGCTCACTGGTGAAGCAATTTTCCGGTGTCATCGTTTTATCCGCTGACACCTAGTTTTAGGAGATATTTTATGTGGTATTTTGCGTGGATTTTAGGCGTGTTATTAGCGTGTACGCTAGGAGTCATAAACGTGATGTGGTACGAATTCCAACAGAACAAAGACAGCATAGCGGACGATCAAAAAGAATTGTACGAGAAGTTGCAAAAAGAACGTGACAACTAAAGCCCGACCAGACCGTGCTCAGCAATTGTTGCTGCGCGGTTTTTTAAAGCGCGAATCAAAGCCTGCTGCCCTAGCACTTAAATTCAGTATCGCCCTAGGCACATTTAACGCGTTATTGATGATTGCTGGAGCATATTTACTGGCGAAAATAGTGCATGTGGTGATGTTTGACACAGCGGGATTGAGTGAGGTGTCCGACTTACTTTGGGCGCTTGGTGGCATTGCTTTGGCTCGAGGAATTTTCTTAGCGCTTAGCCAACGGTTAAGTGCACATGCTGCTCGTAATATTAAATCCAGTATGCGAGCGAATTTACTGGAAAAAATCACTCGATTAGGGCCAAGGTTTACCGATCAAAAAGGCCACGGCGCCATGCTGAATACTTTGCATGATGGAGTCGAGGCATTACACGATTACTATGCTAATTACTTGCCGAGCGTGGCATACAGTGCACTTATCCCGTTGGCAATTTTAGTGGTGATATTTCCAACCGATTGGCAAGCCGGTCTCATCTTTTTATTCACCGCACCGCTTATTCCGTTTTTTATGATTTTAGTTGGCCACAAAGCGGAGCAACTTAATCAAGCGAGGTGGCAGCAACTTGCGGTGTTGGGCAATTATTTCTTTGACCGAGTAAGGGGCTTAACGCAGTTAAAGCTGTTCAATGCGACCAAGCGCGAGTTAATACAAATAGCGAAAATATCTGATGATTTTCGCCATGCGACCTTAAGTGTGCTCAAAATCGCCTTTTTGTCTTCCTTCGCATTGGAGTTCTTAGCCACTATTAGCGTTGCGCTTGTTGCCGTAATCATTGGCTTTAGATTGTTTTTCGGAACATTAGATTTTGCAACTGGTTTCGTGGTGCTGCTACTGGCACCTGAATTTTATTTACCCTTGCGCAAGCTCGGGAATCATTATCACGCTCGTCTAGAGGGAATAAGTGCAGCAGGAGATATGCTAGAGATACTCCAAACACCTGAAAGCGCTTCACCCGAGCCTAAAAACACGGCACCCAGCGGATTTACATCCTTGACGAGTAAATCCGAGATTAGGCTTAAAAAACTGACTTTTACCTACCCAGATAGCAACGAAGGGCTTCATGAGGTGTCACTTAGTTTACCTGCAACCGGTATGGTGGCATTTGTCGGGGCGAGCGGTGCAGGTAAAAGCACGCTATTTGATTGTTTATTGGGCTTTCATCCACAGGTAATATCTCATGTGAATGTAAACAATCTGCCACTTAGCGAAGGTGACATTCCTAGTTGGCAGCAAGGTATTGCGTGGATCCCCCAACAGCCGACTTTGTTTTATACCACGATTAAAGAGAACATCCTGTTAGCCAAGCCGGATGCCACCATGGACGAGGTGAAAAGGGCCGCGCAACTGGCGGGCGCGCTGGATTTTATCGAATTACTTCCCAACGGCTTTGATACCCTATTAGGTGAGCAAGGTGAGGGGGTATCTGGCGGGCAAAAACAGCGTATCGCCCTTGCCAGAGCGTTCTTGAAGCAAGCGCCAATTTTGATGCTCGACGAGCCGACTGCGCACCTAGACAGCGCGACGGAGCTCAGCGTTCAAAATGCGATAAACGAATACGCTCACTCTCACTTAGTGCTGGTGATTGCCCATAGATTAAACACCTTAAAAAAAGCCAGCAATATTGTGCTGCTAGATAACGGCCGAATCGTGCAGCAAGGTGATTATCAAAGCCTGAGTCAGCAAGCTGGGCCTTTTAAAGCGCTACTGACAAGCGACATGCATGAGGTTGAAAATGCGTAATTTCATTCGCTTGTTACGACTTTGTCGCCCCCATTACAAAGCCATGTTGTTGGGCGTTTTCCTCACTGTGCTGACTGTGCTGTCCAATGTTGGACTACTTGCAATTTCTGGTTGGTTTTTGGCTTCCATGGCCGCAGCCGGGATCGCGAGCGCACAAATGAACTACTTTACCCCCGCTGGCATTATCCGCTTTTTAGCCATAGTACGCACGGCATCTCGTTATGGTGAACGCTTAGTCACGCACAACGCGACCTTTTTGCTACTAAGTGAGATTCGGGTGAATGTATTTGCTACCTTGAGTCAGTTAAACAATCAACAACTGGCTATGAACCGCAGTGCCGACCTGTTCAACCGGATGCAAAACGACGTTGATGCGTTAGACAAATTTTACCTTAATGTGCTGTTACCCATGCTAGTGGCCTTGGTGTGTGTGCCAATAGTCATCTGGATTATTGCCGGATTTAACCCAGCGGTGGCGTTAATTTGCTTTTGCGGAATATTATTAGTTGGCGTGGGGCTGCCACTTTTACTGAATAAGAAACTAAGCCGCAGCGCTGCCCAGCAGATTAAGCGCTCTGCTCAGCTTCGTGAGATCCTATCTGACACACTCAGTGGGCAACGAGAGTTAGCGATTTACCAAGCCACGGAGCGTCAATTAGCGAAATGTAACCAAGTACAGAAAAGCTATAATGTGCTTTTAGAAAAGCGCCATAAGGCACTTGCTGACAGTGACGGCCTCAGTCTTGTCGTCGTGCAATTCGCTATGCTTGCTAGTGTAGTGATACTCGTGCCTTTGGTGCAGTTAGAACAGTTACCTAATGTGCACCTAGCCATGCTGAGCCTGTTTGTTCTAGCCAGTTTTGAGACGGTATTGAGTTTACCCAGCGCTTTTATTCAGTTGCCTGTAGCGTTAAGTGCAGCAGGGCGAATATTTGCGCTACATGATAGGTTACCTCAAGCGGTTGATGCGCTCGCAGATATACCTTTATGTGCATCAAAGGGAGATACAAATCCAGAGATGCAAGGCATGGGACTAACGATACAAAACGTCAGCTACCAATATGCAAATGACCCGTTAACCAATGCGCTTTGCAGTCGGCCTCAAGTGGCAAGCGAGCACTATGCCTTGCAGAACGTCAGTTTTTCAGTTCAAGCAAATGAGAAAGTCGCGTTAGTAGGTGCAAGCGGCAGTGGTAAATCAACGTTGGTTAACCTATTGAGTGGATTGTGGCCAGAGCAACAGGGAAGCATATCACTTAGCCGTCAGATGAAAGCGCCAAGTACCAGTGATATTTCCGTTGTAGCTAAGACGTTAAGCTTCGAACAACGTAGCAACTTAATCGGTATCTTGGCTCAGCAGCATCACATTTTCGATGGCTCCATAGCCGATAACTTACATTATGCTTCGCCAGAAGCGACCAAAGCGCAAATGATCCAAGCATGTGAACAGGCTCAGATAGGCCAATGGTTACAGGGGTTGCCAAACGGTTTGGATACGCGACTTGGAAGCGCAGGCAGGCGACTATCACAAGGGCAGTCGAGGCGGTTAGCAATCGCGCAAATGTTATTACGCCAGCCAGCAATCCTCGTTTTAGATGAACCCACAGAGGGTTTAGATAATCAATCTAAACAAGCGGTCATGCAGGCTATTTTGCACGCAATGCGTTATAGCACAGTGTTGTGTATTACGCATGATCCGTCACTATTACAAACAATGGACAAGGTTATTTGGCTGGATGAGGGGCAAGTTAAAGGGGAAGGTAGCCATCAAGAATTACTAGCAACGCAGCAAGAATATGCTGAACTGGTCATCCGAGTGTAGTATACCAATTCCATTAAATAATTGGCCTCTCAGAATTCATCCAGCGGGTTTTGAACAAGGCGTCGGTGTGTAGTAATGGTTGTTCCCTTTCAAATACCGAGAACGTAGTGCAAAACCCGCTGGGGAATTCCCTTCGGGCGAATTTTAAAAGGACTTACTCTGTGTTGCTCAAACTCGAAAGAGCACAGGTTAGTTTTTAATAAAGGGCTATCATTTAAGCGCCTTGATTAAGTCCTTTTAAATTTTCGCTGAGTGGTTAATTATTTAATGGAATTGGTATTACGTATGGTGGGAAAGAAGAACCGGCATTTTCTCTGTTTTGAGTTTGTCGTTCTTGGCCACTGACTCATTCACGGTATTTTTGTGCAATATCAAGCAACGAAAGGTAGAAAAATGTAAACCAAACGATAATATCTTGTATAAGACATGCAGTTAATATTACTCTTATCTTTTGTTTCAACAAATTTGCCGTATATGAACGAAAATCGCTTTGACAATAAACTCAGCCGTCCTGGTTTAGCATTTCAGCCTCTATATAAACAAGTAGAGGAGCAAGTGACTCAACTGATTGTTGAGCAGCGCTGGAAGCCCGGTGAAATGCTGCCGAATGAATTCCAACTTGCCAGCGAATTTGGCGTGAGTCAGGGGACGGTGCGCAAAGCATTAAACAGCCTGACGAGCTCTAAAGTACTCACCCGTAGGCAAGGCATAGGCACGTTCGTATCTGAGCATACTGGGCATCATGGTCTGTATCGTTTTTATCCTCTTATTGGTGATGGTAAAAATCCTGAACTCCCCAAAGCAGAGTTGTTGTCTATTACGACCGAAACCGCCAGCAAAAAAGTGGCTGAAGCCTTAGCATTGAAGGCTAAAGATAAAGTCATTGTGTTGATTAGACGGCGAATTCTAGAAGATGAGTTTTGTATTGCCGAAACGATTTACTTGCCCTACAAGTGGTTCAAAGCGCTTCTTGATGAAAAAGACGTTCCCCATACGCTTTATCATTTTTATCAAACGAATTTTAATTTAACGGTACACACCATCCGTGACAGTATTAAAGCTGAACTGGCTACGCAAAATGATGTAGATATGTTGAATATTGGCTTAGGGGAGCCTTTATTAGAAGTGACACGTATTGCTCAATCGTTAAACGACAAACCCATGGAATATCGTATCAGCCGCTGTCGCAGTGATAAATATCATTACTTAGTTGAATTGAACTAGAAATACATTGTCTGATTACCCTTTAATCATCGTGCTCGAAATGTATTTTCTCATCTGCTAATAGTTGGCTGATATGTGTTGGTTTCCCTTCATCGTCAAGTTCCACCAAACCAATGCCTGACCCATTGACTAGACGCTCACCAGCCGAAGCATGAGACGGCTTTAGCGGTGTGACGCGCATATTACGCCGTTTGGTAAATGCATTTAAAGGTGAATACGGGGCATACAGCCATCGGTTGAGTCGGTCCAACCAATTAAGTAACCCCTCAGGGAAGGTATTACGTAAGCCGCTGCTGGTTATTTGCCAAATATCTGGGCTATTTCGTCTGCGCTTTAGCTTTACATGGTACGCATAGGAATAGTGTACATCCCCAGATAAAATCACAAAGTTTTGTGGTGTTTTTCGGTGGGTGAACAAATTCAACAAGTAATTTGCACTGCCGGGGTGGGCCATCCAGTTCTCGGCATCCACCATCAAGGGCTTGCCAATTCGAGTAAATACTCTTTGAATGGCTTCGATGAGTTTTACCCCAAATATCGGCGCAGGGGAGACCAGCACCACGGCAGGTTCATTGATCAAAGCTTGCTGTAATTCAGTAAGTGATTCCCAATCCATCAAGCCTGACGGCTTGTTGGCATTCGATTCTGACCACCAACGCTGGGTGCGTGTATCTAGCACCAGTAATTTAGGTGAGGTTGGCCATTGGTAATGCCATTGCTCAAATTCTAGCAATGCGCTAATGGTGTCATTGTGCTCAGCGCAGCCTAAGTCATTTACGCTGGTTTGCACTTTGCTCAGCAATTCATTGCTGAAATTGTGAGGTGAATTGCCCCATCCCTGACACAGTAGATAGGCTATTAGGGCGTTGCCGATAATACGTCGTGAGAAATCATTACCATAAGCAGTTTGCTCCCAGTCAGCGGTGAGATTCCAATCATCGGTGACATCGTGATCATCAAACATCATGGGGCACGGCAGGTGAGCCATTACGCGCCTAGTTTGTGACAAACCAGAGACAAACTGTTCAATGAGGGTCAGTTCATTTTGGTATTCATCCGCTGTTTGTACCCCTTTTCCCGTTTGTCTATCGAGCGACTGTGGTCTCTCGGTACTAGCATTTTCCCAGCACTGCGGCGACCAACACAGCAAATACATGGTGATCACTTCTGCGAACGATACAAGATGGTTATTGGCATGCACTGTGGTGAAAACAGGTTTTTCAGCGGATTTGAAAAGCGGAATTCTTAATTTTTGACTTTGTTTATCATTCGGTAGAATTTGCACTCTTTGGTTGTATAGTGCCTGTTCACTGTGCAAAGCGCGGCTGTCGGCAACTGTCGAGTCAGCAAAGGTTTCGTTATTAATCCCCAGTGTGGGAATGACACTGTGTATTGCCGCTAACATAGGTGTAGCCACATCATCTGCGTATATTTGATCCCCCGTCATCATTATTAGACTCGGCCACAGCTGCGGGGAATTTTGCAGAGTACTCAGCAGGGTATCGGCAATCACCAAGCCATCTGGGCTGTCATGATGGGGTTTGCGACACGAACCATGCAGGATCTTCCTCAGTTTTTTGTGCACAACAAAACCCGGCGTGTCGCGCTCAGGGTAGCAAATATCGCTAAGTAACTCGCTTAAGCTAACGCCAGCGTTATGCTCATTGTGGAAGTCTAGTTGATAGCCCACCCAGCAATCAGTAGGCAGGGGAGACGCCAGAGATAAATGCACCAAGTGAATGTATAGATGTTCGCCTACCTTTATGCACCTGTGCTCAGGTAACGTCTTAAAGGGGGTTTTATCACCTGTTTGTGTGTTGTGCTTAAAAGGCGTTTGCTTGAGGGGGAAAGTGCGTTTTGCTTCGCCGTCGGGGAATAAAGTCAGCGTAAGGTCGACGGGTTGAGAAGTCACCAGCCATAACGTCACTTGATCGACGGTGAGTTTTTTTAAAATGGGCCCTGCGAGTACTTTTAATGCTGATTGCTGCAAACCGACTTCCTAATCGAGAAAAAACGAAACTAATACGGGTTACTTTAGCAATGTTCACTTGTGTTGATCTACACAGTCATGCATTTAGTTATTTGGGGGCGTGTTAGCCATGTGCCGGTTTTATTGCTAATTGGCGCTGAGAAGCATGCAGTCCGGTTACCGAATTACCTTGGCGTAAAGGTGTGTGTCATAAAACGAACCTCCCTTGTAAACCGCTCTTTTTAGGTAACCCTCAGCAGTAAAGCCGCATTTTTCCAGTACCTTGCAAGATGCTTGGTTGCCTTCAAATACATTGGCGTGTAAGCGCACTATTTCACTGGTGCGTTTGACTTCATCAATCAATAATGAAAGCGCTTTTGACGCGTAGCCCCTGCTCCAAGTATGCTCAGCCAACCAGTAACCGACTTCAGCTGAATACGTATATTCAAACTGGCCTGGCTCAGCACCCACACAGCCAACACATTCACCGTCCACTTCAATGGCGCGAATAATGCCATTTTTGCTGCCATGATCAATCCACCAAATGGCGTCATCTTCCGAATAAGGGCTGGGAATGCGGCTCGACAAAAAGCGCGTCAGGTTCGTGTTGTTTAGGCACTTTATAAGTTGTGGCTTATCTGCTGCGGTGAAATTACGTAGGGCAAACATATATATTAGTCAAAACTTCATTTTATAGATTCTGCGGATAACTGAGCGCTCTTTGTCACAGGATGCCCGTACTTCGTTTCGTAAATGATAAGACGGTGAAAATTAGTTAACGTGGTAAGATTAAATAGACACTCTGTATATTTACGTCTATTCAATCATACGATTTAATCAATACTCAGCACTATCTTGCCTACATGATGCTTCTCTGTGAAGACTTTTTGGGCCTGCGCTATATCTTTTAACGGAAAAGTTTGGGCAACAATAGGTGAAATCTTACACTGCTCGATGCAGTCCACTAAATTTTGAAAAACACCAGACTCTAATACTGTGCAGCCGAAAAAACTGAGATCTTTTAAGTACAAAGTTCTCACATCTAACTCGACGATGGGGCCGCCAATGGCACCGGCCACCGCGTATCGACCGTGACATTTAAGCACATCGAGTAGATTAGGCCATGGGGGACCTGCCACTAAATCAATGACTACATCTATGCTATTCCCTTTGAGCGTTGCAAGTAAGTCAGCATCGCGGCTAATAACTTCATCGGCACCTAGGGCCAACAGTTGCTCGTTTTTGGCAGGGCTGGTGATCGCAATAACATATGCCCCACGTGCTTTTGCCAATTGGATGGCTGCTGAGCCAACGCCGCCTGATGCCCCCGTGATCAACACTCGCTCATTAGGGGCTAATTGAGTGCGAGTCAGCATGTTTTCAGCGGTCGAATACGAACACGGGAAGGTGGCTAACTCAAGATCGCTCAATTCACTTTGAATAGCAAAAGCATGGCGAGCATCAACCACCGTATATTGCGCAAAGCCGCCGTCGCATTCAGAACCAAAATACCAAGGCGTATCTAATGTTTTTCCGTTCACTTGGCGAATGCAGGGCTCTATTAATACCCGTTCGCCAACACGGCTATTGTTCACTTCACTTCCTACTGCCACGATTTCGCCGCACACATCGGCCCCTTGTATACGCGGAAAGGTCAATGCGTTGCCTGACCAACTGGCATCTGCACCATCGGCATCACTTTTTGAGTACCAAGCGGTACGTGTGTTGATATCGGTGTTGTTTACCCCCGCGGCTTTGACTCGTATAAGTACTTCATAAGCTTTAGGGGAGGGGACCGGGATGCCTTCCTTATACTGAAGCACATCAGGGCCACCGTGACCGGTAAGTTGCACGGCATGCATTTTTTCGGGAATAGCCCCAGTGTTACCAGTGTTGGTATTGTTAGGCATGTTCGTTTTTTTCCATCATTTGTTGAATTGACAATTTTGCGGATTCGATAGACGCGTAGCCCAATATAGGCCACACATTGGATACTCCCTCGTGAAGTAACAGTAACGCTGTGGCTAAGTTAGGTCGTTGAGCTCGTTGAGCTAACAGTAAACGTACATCGTTTTTGTGTTGTGAAACCGCAGCTTTTATTTCGAGGTTGTCAGGGAATGCCGCTAACGCTTGTAACGACATACACCCATGGGGGGCAAACTCTGCCATCCAGTGATTGAGCCTTTCGAAAACCGCTAGGATCGCCTCTTTGCCATAGTTAATGCTGGAATCTGCTAAAAAAGTTAAATAGCGCTGATGTCTGTGGGTCAAGGCCGCGACTATCATCAACTCTTTTGAAGGGTAGTGTTTGTATAGCGTGCGTAAGCTCACGTTACAGGCAGTTTTTAATTGTGACACGCTGGCTTCAGCAAAACCATACTGGCTAAAGGCAGCCTCTAAACTTGCGGCAATTTGTGCTTTCAATGTCTGACGCTCCCGATGCGAAATTAAAGGTAGAGCGAATACTCTACCTACAGGGTGGAGTGAACGCTCTACCCTGTCAAGGCTAAGTCGTTTCATCTCGAAAAGTACCTATCGTTGATGCTTTTTATTTCTCAAAAAAATGTAAGAAAGTGAACTAGCGTTGGGTAAATGCAGTATGTAATTTATTAAAATAACTGCGTAATACGGAGAGACAGGAGATAGAAAATGGAGCGCTATATTCTTCGAAAACCATTCGGTGATAAGTTTACCTACCAGTACCCCTCTGGAAGAACGGTTAAAAACAAGGGAATTAAGCGTTGGGTGCAAAGCTTGGCTATCCCACCTGCGTGGCAAGAGGTACATATTGAACTTGATCGCAGCGCCAAGGTATTGGCCTTTGGCCGCGACAAGCAAAATCGTAAACAGTATATTTACAATCCCAAATGGACCGAGCAGGCCAGCGAACAAAAATTTGCACGTATTCTGCGTTTTGCAAAAGCGTTATCGACCATGCGACGCGTCACTGGGCAGCATATTACTCAGCGACCCATTAATGAAAGAGTGGTGCTGGCTTGCATGACGCGTATGCTGGATGATTCTTTTTTTCGCCCAGGTAACCCTACCTACACAAAAGACAACCAAACCTATGGCCTAACGACACTTCGCGTAAAGCACATGAGTATTAAGCACAATCAAGTGGAATTTGATTACATTGGAAAAAGCCATCAACAACAGCACCGTGAAATCCACGACAAACACGTCACTAAAATATTGACTCAACTTGAGCAAATGACCGGCTATGAGCTATTTGACATTACGTTGCCAGAGGGAGAGCGCAAGAAAATAACTGCGCAAGATCTCAACCAATACATTGCAGAAGTGATGGGGGAAGACTTTAGCGCCAAAGACTTTAGAACCTGGGCGGGCACGGTACTGATGGCCATAGCACTTGATGAATTTGGCCCTGCTGATAATGAAAAGCTCAGTCAAAGTAATGTGTTAGCCGCTGTCAAAAAAGTGGCGAGTGAGCTGGGGAATACACCAGCGGTGTGCCGTTCAAATTATATTCATCCCAATGTGATTTTGCATTATGAAAGTGGAAGAACCTTGGCTTATTTTCGCAAACAACTTAAGCGCACTAAAGCTAAGTATTTTAGCCCAGATGAAAAGGCCACATTGAAACTACTAGAATACTTAATTGACACAAATTGAGTTAATTTCACTGTCCCGTTAACAAGTGCTCATTCAGCGAGAGTTTAAAAGGGCTGAAACAAAGCGCATTATGCAAAGTGCAGTCTTTAGTGCGGATTGGTATTCGTTCATTGATTGTTTAGCGAATGACTTGCGTATCGACCAGTAGCGAGCCAGTAGTATCATTTCGTACATTCCTTCATGCCCCTCGAATATACGTCAACAGGGTATTCTCAGCATGTTAATTAAGATGGTTGCCCTAAAGTTCTTGGGGTTATTTAATATCTTATTCATTAAGGGAATGGGGTTTGTGTTTTTCATTTTTTTTTATAATGTAGGTGGGTGTGCATTAGTATAGAGGAAAGAAGGCTGCTAGTTGATATCAACTAGCAGCTATTAGCACCAGGGAGGTACACAACAGTTCACTACGCTGTCGATGGGTATTATGACGAAGTTGCACACGAAAATGCATAGTTATAGTGTAAATTGTGCGTAAAGAATGTGCATAAAAAGTGCATTTTTATCCATTTTAATTGCAAGTTGTTAGCGTCAGCCTGTTTCAAAATGATAGTGTCTAATAAATGATCATATTACTCATTTTCTCGTTTTTAAATAAGTGAAGGGTTGTTTTGAGTAATGAATGTCAGGGCTTTTCCTGTGTGATATTCTACTTTTGAGGTGGGGCAAGTGAAATTTACGCTAGATTTGACATGTTCTGAACCAGTTTTTTTCATTCTCTCCTAGTTTCACTTTTTGTGTGTTATTGAATAATTATGCAAATATATGTCAATGTCTGTCATGCCTAAGTAAGTGAAGCGTAAATTATTGTAATATTGCGGCCATTTTTCTCTTTTTGATTTGATTCATTCTTACACTCGGTGCTTAATTCCGCGCTTGGGTGCTTCCCAAAAAAAATCAATTTACACACGATATAACCAATAAAATAATAATAAAGTGCATTCATTAAATTTATTTAATGTTAGTGTGCTTTAGGGAATTGAAAATGTTTAAAAATAACCTATTGGCGCGTTCAATCCGCTTTTCATTACTTATCACCAGCTCCGCCACGCTTGTACCAAGTGGATTTGCGGCAGCGCAAGAAACAGATGTACAGGCAAAGTCAGTAGAAAAAATCCAAATCACGGGTTCTCGTATCAAGCGCACGGATCTCGAATCAGCCAGTCCCGTATCCATTATCAGCGCCGAAGATATTACCCTAGGTGGTTTTACCTCAGTTGAGCAAGTGCTGCAGCAAAGTACTGCCTCAAGCGGCATGGCCACTGGTGCAGCAACCAATAATGGGGGGGCAGGAGCCGCACGTATTAATTTACGTGGATTAGGTACCAGTCGTACACTGGTGTTAGTCAATGGGCGTCGTATGGTGAACTCCGGTACCGGAGCTGATTCTTCTGTTGATCTAAATACTATTCCGTTAGCGGCTATCGAGCGTATTGAAGTGCTAAAAGACGGCGCATCGGCAGTATATGGGTCTGATGCCGTTGCCGGTGTGGTCAATATTATTACTAAAACCAATTTCGATGGGATCGAGTTATCCATGGGCTACGCTGGCTCGGATAAAGGAGATGCAAACACGGCTGACATCAGTTTGGTTACTGGTGGCAGCAGCGAAAAAGGTAATTTCGTTTTAGGTTTAAGCTATGTTGATCGTGGTAAAGCGATGCAAGGTGATCGTGGGTTCTCAGCCTGCCCAGACAATGATTTTGACGATTCGGGGACATGTGTCAGTGGCAGTTCTTACATTCCAGGGGGCAATTACAATGCTGGGGATGGTTGGGGGACCCTAGACAGTGACAAAAACTGGACCGAAGGCTATAACGCTTACAACTACGCTGATAGTTCCTATCTTTATACACCGCAAAAGCGCGTAGGCTTGTTTGCCAATGCCAACTACGAAATAAACGACGACACGCAAATCTACCTAGAGTCATTGTATACCAAGCGTACGTCTACTCAGCAAATGGCCCCATCGCCGATTGAAGCAATATTAACGGCTGATGCCACTGGCAATCCATTTGGTACTGCTACCTCTATGCGCCGACGTATGACAGAAGTGGGAGATCGCGTATTCGATCAAGTTACCGATACGTTACGCGTGGTGATGGGCGCGCAAGGGGTATGGAATGTAGGCTCAGGTTATGACTGGGATTTGTCCTATTCATATGGCCGTAACGATGCCACAGATCGTTCTTCAAACTATATAAACTTAACCAAGCTTTACAACACCATGGACGCTTCAATCTGCAATGACGTCAGCATTCCTTGCCAAGATTGGTTCGTTAACGAAGGCGAATTATCAACTGACACCATCGACTATATTTCTTATACGGATCAAGCCAGCGGCGGTAACGAATTTAATATTGTAAACCTGAACGTTAGCGGAGATTTATTTGAGCTTCCAGCAGGCTTTGTTGGCTTTGCCGCAGGGGCTGAGTACCGTCGTGAAAAAGGCTGGTATCAACCTGATGCAGTCACCGTCGCCGGTGATGGCAGTGCTTCAGCTCAAGATCCTACATCAGGAGACTTTGACACCACGCAAGTGTACGCTGAATTTGCCATTCCGCTTTTGACCGATTTACCCTTTGTGAAACGTTTATCTGTCGATGCAGCAATTCGTTGGTTCGACTACAGCACGTTTGATTCCGACACCACTTGGAAGTTGGGCCTAAGCTGGCATGTGAATGATGATTTAATGCTGCGAGGAGTGGCGTCCACTGCATTTCGTGCCCCAACGGTAGATGAGCTATACGGCGGTGATGTTGGCTCTTACGACTATTTGACTGATCCATGTTCTGGCTATGGTACTGGAGACCCAAGTTCCACCTTGTATCAAACCTGCGCGGCGCAAATCAATAATGCCAACTTTGTGTATAGCGATGGTCAAATAGAAAATACCTATACGACTGTGGCCAATTTGAGCCCAGAGGAAGCGGATACATTTACGCTAGGTTTGGTGTACAACCCGCACTATATCGAAGGGTTATCTGCAACGGTTGATTACTTCAATATAGAAGTGAGTAATGCCATCTCGCGTATTTCTACCCAAACCTATTTGGATCAATGTTACGCAGGCGAAACGTCCTACTGCGATGTGCTAAGCATCACGCGAAATGAAATCACGGGTAATATTGATTACATGGAATCCCCATTGACTAACGTGGGTACGGTTGAAACCCGCGGCGTTGATATGAACATGACCTACGTGTTCGAAGCCATTGGGTACGACTGGGGCGTCAACTTAGATGCGACGCGCCTACTTGAATACACGGAAGATGAAGTGGAGTACACAGGTAAAATTGACGGCACTAATGGCGGATTCGCTAAATGGAAATCTAATCTAGGCATCAAAGTAGGGCAAGACGACTGGACAGCAAGTTACAAAATCCGTTATATCGGCAGTATGACAGATGATTACTACGCAGCTTATGACTTAGTGCAAGACGTAAGTTCTGTGACCTATCACGATCTAGCTGGGCAATATTTTGTCAATGACACGTGGTCAGTCTCTGCGGGAATTGACAATGTGTTTGATAAGACGCCGCCTTACATCTATTCGTGGAATAATGCCAATACGGTACCCGAAGTGTATGACGTAATGGGTCGTTACTATCATGCCAAGATCACTGCACGCTTCTAAGCTAGCAAACAGGCAATCAATCATTTAAGACGCGTCAAGCAAAAATCCGGTAAACATTATTTACCGGATTTTTTTGTGTTATTTAACCAGCAATCAAGTGAGAATTTCCGAGTTCTGGCGCTAAATGAGTGTCGACGACATCGCAGACGAACACTCGGTTTTGTAGCGTCCCAAAGGTATTATCACTAAGCTGTGGTTCGCCTATACCAAGTTCTCATGAGTGTTGCTTCTATGATTTGAATTAAAGAGAACTTAAAAAGTGAGCATAATTTAGGATACGTGTAATTAGCGCAGATGATGTGTTCATAAGGTTTCTTTTAGGTTGTTTTTTCTCACGTTCGTCACGCTTTTATGTGGATGTAAGCAAATAGACGTAAAAATAGTTTATGCTAGGGGTCGCTATTCATTGAAATGCTTAGTATTAATTAATTTTTGAATACGCGGGTCGTTATTTACCCTCAAACCTAAAGGATTAAAAATGAAAGTACGAATTTTACTGTTAACCTTATTATGCA
The DNA here is from genome assembly GCF_009906955.1 of Paraglaciecola mesophila. Taxonomy (GTDB): domain Bacteria; phylum Pseudomonadota; class Gammaproteobacteria; order Enterobacterales; family Alteromonadaceae; genus Paraglaciecola; species Paraglaciecola mesophila_A. The sequence goes on along the minus strand of NZ_CP047656.1, from coordinate 1,404,512 downwards.
TCACTTTTGGCGCTCAGGCCGAGACAAAAGCGAGCCGTGAATCGGTTGAAAAACTAATGATGTTAACGGATGTATCGAAAATCATGGATGCGATGCAAGGGCAGGTGAGCGCTATGTTTAATAACATGGCCAGTCAAATGAACATCTCTGAACCAGAAAAGCCCGCGTTTGAAAAGTACATGGGCAAGATTGATCAATTGCTTAAAGAGAAAATGACGTGGGAGCAATTTAAAGAGCCCATGATTAATGTGTACTTAAAGCATTTTAATCAGCATGAAATCGACGGCTTAATTGAATTTTACCAGTCAGATGTAGGTAAAAGCATGACGCAAAAAATGCCCCTCGTGATGCAAGATTCAATGATGGCGGGTCAACAAGCCATGCGCAGTTTAATGCCTGAAATACAAGCTATTGCCCAAGAAATGCAGGGCGAAATTCAACAAGCCAGGCAGCAAGACGGCGAGTAGAAAAAACGCATAGTGCTTTCCGCTATAGTCATTCAACCGTCCAACAAATTAATATTGATAAAAGGGCGGTTGAACGATTAAAAGTGCATTTTGTTTCGTCTAAATAGTCGATGCGGGCGCATAGCGTAATTATTCACCCCTTTTTAAGTCGCAACGACTGGCTATTAATATGACTAAGGGGCCTCTAAAAACATCTCAATATTTCTTCGTACTCAGTGACTTTTGCACATCTTCTGAAGATTTTTGCTATTTTAGCATCGAATATACTAAGAGAGTGTTCTCTAGGTTGGCCAATAGTTGATCGAGGTAGTAAATGGCAGTAACAACAAGGAAGCGGGCAACGTTAAAAGAGGTTGCGCAAGCAGCTGGTGTGTCGATTGCTTCTGTTTCTAATGTATTAAATGAGCGCGGCTATGTGGGGGAAAAGGCAAGAAATCGAATTTTAGATGCCATTGAGCACCTTGGTTATCGTCAAAATAGAGCCGCTAAGTCGCTAAAAACCGGAGAGTTCCCGCTTATCGGTGTAGTGTTGCCAAACGTGTCGAATCTCTTTTACACCAGCCTCGTTGAATCGCTTATGGATGAATGCCGTAAATACAAAATGGCTATCTGTTTATTGAGCACCAAGGATAAAGCTGAAGGGGAGCTTGAGTGCGTCGATTACCTGTTATCACACGACGTGATGGGAATAATCTGGTGTGCTCCGTTGACGGACGAGGTGGAAATAGAAGCCAAAATTCGTGACTTTCCTACTGTGTTCATCGGTCGAGAATTAGAAAAATATGATTGTATTGTGGCGGATGATTATCAGGGTGGGTATGAGTTAGGCAAGTTAGGATTAAGTCGAGGACACAGCAAAATTGGTGTTGTTACTGGTCCACTTGAACGTGATATCGTTAAAAAGAGGCAGGCCGGATTAGAAGCCGCAATAAAGGGGCGGGCTGAGATCATTTGGCAATACCAGTCTGATTTTTCTAACATCACGCCTGAAAATATTATTGCTACCATTATGCGTTGCGAGGCAACGCTTGTTGTGATGCCAAATGATTTCAGCGCCATAAATTTAATGAAAATACTGACTGAGCGAGGCGTGCGAATACCTCAGGACGTATCATTTGTGGGATATGACAATAGTGACTTGTGTGAGTATATTCAGCCATCACTGACGTCAGTTGGGCAACCAAGACAAAGTATTGCTGAAGAAGCTATTCAATGCTTAATTGAGCGCACGAAAACGCCAGATAAACCTTCACGAACCATAGTTAAACCTATTCAAGTTGAAGTGAGAGATTCAGTAAAATACTGCTAATTTCTAGGGCGTGTTGATCTTTGCTGAACGAATTTTGGTCTAAATGGAAGCGTTTTAATCGCGAAACAGTCCTGCGGGCCTAGCGGACTAAGTCAAAGGACTGTGTCAACGAGTAAAATACTTCCATGACGATCCCTTCGGACAGCGCCAGTGTGCTGTTTATAGCGCGTTGGATGCTTTTGCTTTAGCCTACTAGACCTAGAAATATTCGTCTTGCCTAAACAGCAAACAGACCGCCGGAAAAATGAACAGAAAAGATCAACACACCCTAGTATTTTAAATAATTCCCCTAAGTTACAACTGGTCTAATTTTACGCAAAAAATGCCATTCTCTAGTGACATGTCCATACTATTGGGATAGTCTCGCTTTTAAGTTAGCTATCTTTCCTTGGCTAATATCCAACGTTTTTTGATTCTTTATATTGCTCATTGACCCAACGAGGTGAATTATTTTGGTTAATTTAGTTAAACGTTTAACTATATTGTTTTTTATTTTTACAACACTTTTTAGTGCGTCTTTTATTGCAATGGCTAACGCTAAAGAGGTTGTCTTTTTGCACACCAACGACATCGAAAGTGTCTATTCACCCGTAGAGGCGTTTTGGAGTGAAAGCATTACGCGTATAGGAGGTATTCCGAACCTTTCAACCTTGATCAATGAACAAAGAAGTCAAGCCGATACAACCTTCTTGTTAGATGCAGGGGATATTTTTACGGGCTCTCTGGCTAAGCAATCAAGTGGTAAATTTGTTTTCGATGTATACAGTGAAATGGGATATGACGCGGTTAACATAGGCAACCACGAATTTGAATATGGTTGGAAAACCTTCAGGGACAACATGCCTCGTGCTCGCTTTCCTATCTTGTGTGCCAACATATTTTACGCAGACAAAAATATCCCCTTTGCCAGACCCTACGCAATTTTAGAGAAAGACGGTATTCGAGTCGCAGTGATAGGTGCGATGGGAATTGACGCATTTTATAACACGATAGCGAAGAAAAATCGTGAAGGGCTCATTGTAAAAGATCCCGCTGCAGCCATTCAGCAGTGGGTTGATTATGTTCATGACGATGTTGATGTTGTTGTGGTACTTACGCATCAAAATAAAAGTGCGCCCATGCAAACAGATAAACAAGCTGACGCTGAAGTACAACGTGGCTTTGATGAAGATTATGCACTTGCTGGCAAGCTAAAAAATGTAGATATGATTTTTGGGGGACATTCTGATAATGGACTCCTCAAACCTGTTGTTCATCCTGACACCGGAATAGTAATTGGCATAACATTTGGTCAAGGTATGCATTTGGGTTACACCAAGTTTTCGGTTGATACAGCGGCTAAAACTGTCGTGTATAACGAGGGGTACTTAATTCCCGTTGATTCAGACAAATACCCTGCAAACCCAAAAATTCGTAACATGTTAATAGCTGCTGAAAATTCCTATCCACAACTATCGCAAGTGGTTGCCCATACCGACAAGTTTGCTTATCGACGTTTCTATCGAGAATCCAATATTGGTAATTTAATTACCGATATGCTCAAGCAAGAGACTAATGCAAATATCGCCATTATTGGCTCCGGTAACATTCGGGCAGATATAAACGCAGGAGATGTGACCGTGGCGCAAGTCATGGATGTTTTTCCTTTCACCGACACGCTAGCGGTAGTGGAAATTGAAGGACGTCATCTAAAAGCGCTTTTTGAATACAGTTACTCACTGTCTTATGGGCTTGCACAAGCCTCAGGCATAGATACTCAATACGATAGCAAACGTAAAGAAGGTGAACGCTTAATGTCAATTAACGTCGGTGGTAAGCCAGTAGATAAAGACAGAATTTATCGCATTGCTACGAACTCTTTTGTTGCTACAGGTGGCGACGGTTACGAGGTAATGAAAAATGGGACTGTATTTGATACGGGGAAATCAGTTACAGATATTTTAATTAATGCATTTAGGAGTAGGAGGAGCGTGAAAATACCTGAGATCGGGCATCAGGTAGACGTAAGTGAACATCTTATCAAGAAAGATTAAACAACCGTCTGAAATCTATACAGCTAATATTGGCTAATTCGGCTTTACTCATCATAGACAAAGATTTATTGAGAGTAAGGCTGTCAAAAACAAAATAAAAAATAATAGTTTAAAGCATCGAATAAATCAGTTTGGGAACTAAACCGTACGGGGTAAATCATGATACACACTAAAACATCACTGTTGGCACAATCCGTTAAAGCGGTGCTCTTAACGTCTATTGTTGGGGTATCAATACAGTCTATCGCAGCGGAAGAAAACCCTGAGGTTAAAGGTATTGAAGTCATCAATATCACGGCACAAAAGCGCGTAGAGAACTTGCAAGAAGTCCCTATGTCCATGACGGTGTTGTCAGCCGCTTCAATTGAAAAGAACCAGTTATCGGACATAAGTGATATTGCTTCAGTTACGCCTAATTTCAGTTTTTCTACCACGGGCAGTGGACGACCAGAATTTACAATCCGGGGTATTGGTACTTCGGGTGTTGTGCGTGCCGGTTTAGATAATGCAGTCATTACATTTGTTGACGACGTTTACATATCACGGTCAAGTGCTTCTACATTCGAGCTATTCGATTTGGATTCAATTTCGGTACTTCGAGGTCCTCAAGGCACCTTGTTTGGTAAAAACGTCGTTGGTGGTGCAGTAAGCATCAATACTAAAAAGCCCACTGAAGACCTGGAAATGAAAGTTAAAGCAGGGGTCGGTAGCGAAGGCCTGCGAACAATCCAGGCTTATATTAATGGTGGCTTAACAGATGAATTAGCCGGGAAATTGACAGTATCTTCAAATCAGCGAGATGGTTTGGGATACGATACTGTTTCCGGACAAGAACTTGCGGACAGAGATTCTAAAAGTGTCAGAGGGCAATTGCTTTTTGATAATGGGGATTTCACGACATTGTTTACGGCTGATTATGCTCGAGATAAAAATAATGGGCAAATTATCAGTGAGCGAGGCTTTGGCAGTGTTGCGCCAACAGATTCTGATCGTTTTACTTCATCACACGGTATCCCGCAAAGCGTAGACTCAAAAATTTACGGTTTTTCTTTAAAAGCTGAAACAGAAATCAGCAGTGGACTATTAACATCTATTAGCGCTATACGTAAAAATTCATTGGCAACCGTAGAGTCCTTTACTACCGAACAATTCGGTATCGATAACGGCAACAGAACGGCTACTCAAAAAATACCTAGTCTTGCCGATATATTTGATAATAGCGAAGATTCTACTCAGATTACGCAAGAGTTTCGATTTACCTCCAATACAGATTCGGATCTGGCGTGGGTAACCGGTGTCTTTTTTATTAAAGAAGAAATTAACCGGATTGAATGCGAAGAAGTTTACACCGATGGTAGCCAGCCGGGGTTTGTTAATGGTGGCGAAGCAGGTAAAGGACGACCGTGTTGGGATAATACAAATGACACCACAGGGTTGGCGTTTTTTTGGGATGGTAGTTACGACTTAACCGATAGCGTAAAACTTCGTTTTGGCGCGCGATATACCCAAGAAGAGAAAGAAAATGCTATTGATGCCACCAATAATGAAACACAGTTTGAACAATATATTGTTGGTGGCACTGAATTACCTAATATTGCACCAAGTTGGCCGTTAGGCGCACCTTATACGGCAAATGCTAATAAGACATTTAGCGGTTTCACTCCGCGTTTTGTAGTTGAGTGGACACCTGCAGAGGATCTACTAACTTATTTCAACGTGTCAAAAGGCTTTAAGTCTGGAGGGTTTGACGGCAAGGTGGATAACAATGGCTTGACGGATGAAGGCATCGGTAAAGCAGAAAGACCATTTAATGAAGAGACGGCGATAAACTATGAGCTAGGCGTCAAATCAGAATGGCTAGATAATCGCTTGCGCTTGAATGTTGCCGCGTTCAACAGTGACTTTACTGATATGCAACGTTTGATACTTATCCCTGAGGGAGGATTAGCAGTCGTCAATGCTGCGAGTGCTACCTCAAAAGGTTTTGAGTTAGATGGGGTTGCTTTGCTAAATGACGATTGGGAATTGAATTTTGGCTACGGCTTTTTACGCTCAACCTTTGACAAATTTGTTATCAATGCGAATGATGACCGCAGCGGCCAAGTATTACCTAACGCGCCCAAGCATAAATTTAATCTAGGCTCTACGTATACCCACACGTTGGAGAACAACGGCACGGTAACCTTCTATACATCGTATAGCTTTACTGCTAGCCAGCACTTCAATAGAGCTACGCCAGCGAGCTTCGAAACCCAAGGAGCTTATAACGTGTATAACGCCAATATTTCGTATACCACGCCAGACGAAGACTGGAAATTTACTCTTTGGGGCAAGAATATTTCGGATACAGAATATAACAATAAGTTGGGTCTATTTATCGAAAACACCAAGGAGAGTCCAGCGGATCCCGCCACCTATGGAGTCTCTGTCACCTATAATTATTTTTAGGATTTATGTGTCGTAACACAACCTAGAAAGCGCTTTCTGGGTTGTTCCTCTAATTAAATAATCGTTAATTTCATATGATCCATTCATCGAGGAGTTTGCTTTGATAAAACAATTTCTTACTTTCAGTATGTTATTTTTAGTCGCAGTTAGTCAGGCGAACAGCAAAAATGCTCAGGCAACACAAAAGCCAAATATCATCGTTATTATGGCAGATGATCAGGGGCAGTGGGCACTAGGATCTGCAGCTGGAGGGGAGGGCATAGTGAAGACTCCAAACTTAGATTATATTGCGCAACAAGGCGTGGTCTTTTCTAATGCGATGACACCTATTCCGGTTTGTTCTCCTGCTAGAGCTAGTTTTCATACAGGGAAAATGCCTTCACAACATGGAGTTCATGATTTTTTAGGCGAAGATAGAAAGTACGACGCTAATTGGTTAGCTGGGGAGATGCTACTTTCCGAACGTCTGAAGTCGCAGGGCTATCGCACTGCACTATTAGGAAAATGGCATGCAACTACAGACAGTAAACCCCCTCAACCAGGATTTGATCAGTGGTTAAGTTACGACGCTCTCAAAGCAGGTTGGCAAAATCAATATCAGCATAGCGGCAACGTGCTATTTTCTGAAAACGGAACAAACGTCAGTTATACCGGTGTGCAAGCTTGGTATCTAACTCAAAAAGCGATTGAGTTTATGGATACACCAAGTGATGAACCTTTTTTCATTAATCTTAACTTTGTTGAGCCTCACGCTCCCTTTGAGGGGCTACCAGAAAGACTCGTGAATCGATATCGTGATAAAGCCGCTAACATTATTCGGGCTGGTGGCTTTTCTGATATTCAAAGTCGCAGTAATTACACATTAGTGCCAATGGATCATCAGGAGAAGCTTGCCCAATATTTAGCCGCGGTCCAACTTTTAGATGAGCAGGTTGGACGTATTGTCGATGCATTACAAAGTAAAGGAATACTGGATAACACACTGGTTATTTACACGGCGGATCATGGATTACTGATGGGTCAGTATGGCTTGTATGGGAAAACCAATGCGACCAATCCAAGTAATTTCTACGAGCATAACTTGAAAATACCCATGATAGTTTATGGTGGTGGAGATAGGCTTCGAGGTAAACAAACTCGCGATGAATTCGTTAGCTTAATAGACTTGCACGCCACTGTTATCGATTTCGCCAGTGGTGGTGAGAAAAGCGCTGAGTATGGCCCAGGGCATTCTTTTTCAACTCTACTTGAGGGAAAAAGGCTAGTTAACTGGAAACGCTATCATATAGCTGAGAGGGGGAATGCGCGCATGATTACTGATGGCCATTGGAAACTGGTGCGTTATTATCAGCGTTCTGAAGCGGCTACCCCTATAGATTATTGGTATGACTTATCAAACCCTCTCGCTGAGAGGTATGATGTTCCACCTCCTCGAGAGACATTAAGAGAATTACTAGTATCTGAGCTAGAAGCTTTTTTTAGTCAATATGAAACCCCCACCTTTAGCGGTCGAAAAATATGGGACCAGCCATATCCAAATGCAGGGGCTGAAAGAGACTTAAAATAGAAAATAACACCGACGTTGCGGTCATATTTTGCTGAAAACGTCGGTGTTAAATCACTTTGGTGATTTATCTTGTCAAAACGTGGCCATATCTGTTGCCAGCTCTACTTTGCCCGAATAGTGCTGCCTAATAAAACCAAGTGTTGCTTCGCTGTCATTGCGAGTGCGGTTCATAAAGTGGGATAACACCACCCGTTTTGCGTGTGCTTGCTGGGCTATTTTCCCTATATCGATGGGGCGCATATGTAAATTTATAGCGGCGCCAGTTGCACTTTGTGGTACGGCGTTGTGCATAACCAAAATATCACTGTCTTTGGCCAGGTTAGCCAATGTATTGTAGTTGTTGCTCATGTCTCCGGAAAACGTGATGCTGCACTGAGCAATATCCACGCGCCAAGCGACGGCCCCTACAGGGCCATGATGTACTGGGCTAGCGGTGATGGTGATGTCATCACTGATGTTTTGGCTGTGCTGCTTTATCGGCGACAGGGGAATGTTTTGCGCGTTGATATGATAGTCAGCTTGGCTGGTGGCGTCGGTATAGTCACTTAAATAAGCAAACGCTCCCTGATTGCCCATTAAACTGGCTAAATAATCGCTTGTACTTGGCATTAACGCATTTGCACTTGGCCCATATACCGTTATGTCTTCGTTGCGCTGAGTAAAATATGAACCTTTTACGTAAGCGGGTAAATCTGCACTGTGATCCACATGTAAGTGAGTTAACAATATACCCTGTAGATCAGCGAAATCCGCCCCTGATGTGCCAAAATTAATACTACTGCCAGGCCCTGCATCGATTAAAACTCTGGCTTTATTTTTATGCCAAATCAGATAGCTAGAAGACACCCGCTCGTCGTTTAATTCTGGGCCACCAGAGCCAAGGACTTGCAATGTGACGTCTTGCTCTTTGCAACTTTGGGCATGTGCATGTGTGGCGCTAGCTCCTAACACAAGTGTAAATAGGGCGTTTGACACGATCTGCTGGAATGAAATAGAGCGTTTGAAGAGGGCGGTTGTTGGCATAATGTGTCCTTGGTTTATGGGCTAATTGCACAGAAATTAGTCGCTGTTATGTGGTCGTATTCACAAATATGATGGATTTTGTTGCATAAAAATTTCACTCGCTCCCTATAATCGTTCGAGCTTTTCTTCTCGCTACTTTTTTAGCGAACCTCACAATAAGGACGCATCTCATGTCAAATAACAAGCACAACGATACACAACTAAATAGCACAGAGATTTGGGTAAACAAAGCAGATATAACACAAACCAAGGTGGTGCAGGGACAATTAGACACCACTCAATTGCAAGACGGCCAAGCGATTTTAAAAGTCGATAGCTTTGGTTTTTCAGCCAACAATATCAGTTACGCCGTCACCGGTGAAAAAATGGGCTACTGGGGCTTTTTTCCGGCAGACGAGCAATGGGGCATTGTGCCTGTTTGGGGATTTGGCACCGTTATCGCATCGAAGCACCCGAGCGCGCAAGTAGGTGAAGTGGTATATGGCTATTTCCCTATGGGGACGCATTTGGTGATCAATGTGGATAAAGCCAACGACGTGAGCTTTTATGATAATCATCCACAGCGTGTCAGTAGCTCGCCCGTGTATGACAATTATTTACGCTGCGCTCAAGATCCTGCCTACCAACAAGACTCCCAAGCTTGGTTGCTGAATTACCGTCCCTTGTTTATGACATCCTTCGTGTTGGATGATTTTGTCGGCGAGCATATTAACGACAAAGTAACCACAGTGTTACTCACCAGTGCGTCAAGCAAAACCGCATATGGTTGCGCACATTTGCTCATGAAGCATAAAGCCCTGCGCGGTGGGCAATACCGAGTTGTTGGGCTAACCAGTACGGCGAACAAAGCGCTCACGGAGTCCTTTGGTTGTTATGACGACGTACTTGAATATCAGGATATCGATCAGATAAGCCGTGATGGCGAAAGCTGGGTACTGGACTTTGCGGGCAATAAGCAACTGCTTCTAGACTTACAAGACTTATTGGGGGACAACTTGTCACGAGAGGTCTTTATTGGCGCCACTGATGTAAAATCACAAACTAATAAACCAAAAGGAAAGCTGCATGGGCAATTGTTCTTTGCGCCCCATCAAGTGAAAAAACGCACAGAAGAGTGGACGCGCGAAGGGTTCAATGAGCGTTACGCCCAAGCGTGGGCAAGTTTTAACGCGCACATGCAAGATAAAATTCAAGTGGTGGAATACCAAGGTGCAAAGGCCATTCAAGATTTGTATCAACAAGGGTTAGCAGGCACGTTGAATAACGAAGAAATTAACGTGCTGACGTTTTAAGACATAAGAGAAATGGTGGCCGGCTAAGCGTGCCACCACTTGTTGCTTACTACTTGGAGGGGCACCGATTTTAAATGTGCTAAGGCAATTAGGCGATCGCTCTGACTCAAAAACTCCCCAAACGCCACATGCTGTTTATCGTCAATGAAACGCAGTTGTACACAATCGTATTTGCTGTCAGCCTCAATGAGGCCAAGGTAGGTCTGTTCGCGGCTAAAAAGCCAGTTTTTGCGTGGTCGATACGTACCCGCTTGTAACTTAATACTATCTTTGCTGATAGTAATGACTTGCTGCTGATAGGTAAAAAGCGACACACGATAAAAAATAACCCACAGTAAACCCACTTCAATGCCTGCAAAGGGCAGTATTAACCAAGCACCAACAAGTGCCCACGCTAACCCAATCGTCATCACCATAAACGCTATCACGCTGATCAGCCGTTTAGTTTGCGCCCAGTTAGCGGAGCGATTAGGTGTTAAGGTCAGTACCCAGCACTCGGCTGTTTTCGTTAGTTTAACCATGGGCTTGTTGCGTTTTCATTTGTGATATTGAGCTATCTATACCTATAGTGGTTTCCCATCCTTTTACAAGCAAATAAAGCTCGTGATAAACGGCACAAAACGTTAGGGAAAGATGTGTAAAAGCACGTATTATCATGAAAGGTCAACAACCGTAATAAACTGAATTACTTTGCGAGAATATAGGTTTTCTGGCAAAGTTCTGTCGATATCGAAATGTAGTGTAAATTCAATGTTTTCTCAATTTTCTGCTGGGTATGTTCGTAGCTTCTTAGTCGTAATCTGGTGCGCCGTGTTGGCGTTTCAGCAAGAGCCTATTCAACTCTTTACTCAGCACGCGGCTTTCGCTTTTTTAGGTGTGATGGGCGCTGTGTTTGCGAACGCGACAGGTGCAGGTGGTGGCGTAGTATTTGTACCTTTTTTCAATCAAATGGGCTTTTCCCCGAGTACCACAGTAGCCACTAGTTTTGCCATTCAGTGTTTTGGCATGACAGCGGGAGCGGTAACCTGGTGGCGCTTTCACTTAGCCCAAAGCGGCGATAATGTGCAAGCTATTGAACATTTCGTTGAACCCTCCTTTGCGCAAGTGAACGTTGGGACGACAGAAACTTTGCACACACAACAGTGGCAAAGCTTATATGCGGTGTTGTTACTGAGTATTCCCACTTCTATTTTCGGTTTACTCATCGCGCAATATAATCCTGAATGGTTCGGCGCACTTGCCCATGGCGATAAATTACATATTGGTTTCGGTGTGTTTTCGATCATGCTTGCCATAAGCATGTTTTTAATGATCGCTGTGTCCGGTCGAACTGCTCCAAAAACACATTTATGCCGGATCGATAGTATTTTGTTACCGATTATTTGTATTTGTGGCGGGGTAATTACGGCATATTTGTCCATTGGTGTTGGTGAACTGCTTGCTGTTTACTTAATCATGCGTGGTTTCAATGTGACATTTTCTATTGCATGTGCCGTGATATTGAGTGCGGTGACTGTGTGGTCGGGTGTGGTACATCATGTCATTATCAGTCAAGGAATATACTGGCCTGTTGTGTTGTTTGCCGGGCCTGGTGCAGTGATCGGGGGGATATTGGCAAAACGTTTGGTGCTGCATTTTTCGCCCACTCACTTAAAACTGTTTTTCGCGGGTTGGATTTTAATCTTAGGTTTAACGGGGTTAATTTTTTAACACCTTGGAGCACAAAAACATTGTTTTAGCGGCAAACCCTATGCGCTAAAACGTAACGTGCTGATTTATTTTTCTTGTGAATTAAGGTGAACAGAGTCAAAACATTTTCTATCACACGTCTTTTAACGGCGAGCGAATTGTCTTTTAAGCTCGAGCAAAGCCATGAACGTCTGACAATGGACGATCATATTGTCAGTGAAGAGCCGCTTGAAATTTGGCTAAAACACCCACTTAAACATGCTGGAAAAGCAGGTTTATTGCTGACCACTATGCGCAGTCCCGGGGATGATATTGCGTTGGTTTATGGTTGGTTGCATACCAGTGGTTTGCTTGACGTAAGATCTGATGTTCAAAGCGTTACTCATACCGGCAGTGCACGGATTAAAGGTCATGATGCAAATCAAGTATTAATCACCTTGCACCCCCAATCACGTTTTGACATTGATTCAGCTAAAAGCCAAGGGGCAAGTCACCTTGAATACGTGAATTCCGGATGTGGTGTTTGTGGTCAGCGCTCAATTGATGTTTTACTTGAGAGGATCCCCGCAAGTGAACCGCCAAGTAAAGGCAAACTAAACGCCCATGACGTATTATCTCTGGCTTCTACCTTGCGTAGCCAGCAAGGTGTTTTTGCACTCACTGGCGGGTGCCACGGAGCAGGGTTATTTACGCTCGGCAAAGACCATACACCACCTAGTGAACTTATCGATGTAAGAGAGGACATTGGTCGGCACAATGCCCTTGATAAACTGATAGGGGCAAATCTTTCCTCGTTAAAGCCCAATAAAATGTCTCAAAAAACGGCTGAAAAAGCACCAGAATATGGTGTGGTGATAAGTTCGCGGATCAGCTTTGATATCGTGCAAAAAGCGGCTATGGCCAACATAGGTATTATTTTAGCGATGGGAGCTCCTTCTAGCTTAGCCATTGAGCTGGCGAAAGAATGTGACATTTGCCTAGTAGGTTTTATCAGTCAAAAACGTATTAACGTATACACCTGTGAGCAAAGAGTTGTTTAGCGGGTTACTTAATTAAAATCATTACTCAGTGCTCGTCGGCATTTTAGGCGAGCGTTGACTAAAGGAGTCAATATGAAAACCGAAGCACCTGAACGTAAACAATCAACCTCATTTGACCCGTCAGACACCCAGCGTATCGAAATCAGTCAACCGAAAGAGTGGGCGGCGGGGATCCCCGCTGTGTTATCTGCATACAAGAATGTGACGAGCAAAGCTGGGCCCCTCAAAGGCACGCGCTTGCTATCGGATCTAAACCAAATTGAAGGGTTTGATTGTCCTGGGTGTGCTTGGCCTGATCCACTTGAAAAACGCGCCACGTTCGAATTTTGTGAAAATGGTGCCAAAGCCGTTGCCGATGAGGCCACCACCAAACGTGCAGATGCGACATTTTTTGCCCAGAACAGTGTTGATAAAATGCGCGGCCAATCAGACCGCTGGCTAAACGACCAAGGACGTTTAGTACAACCCATGTGGTTGCCAGAAGGTGCGAGTCACTATCAGCCAATTGAATGGTCAAGGGCTTTTGAGATGATTGCCACACAGTTGAATCAATTGGATACACCGGATCAAGCGGCGTTTTATACCTCGGGGCGCACAGGAAACGAAGCGGCATTTTTATATCAATTATTTGTGCGTAAATTTGGCACTAACAACCTGCCTGATTGCTCAAACATGTGTCATGAATCAAGTGGCGTAGGTTTAGGGGAAACCATAGGTGTTGGCAAAGGTACGGTCAGCCTTGAAGATTTAGAGCATGCTGAAGCGATTTTTGTGTTTGGCCAGAATCCAGGGACAAACCACCCACGTATGTTGTCATCGCTGCAAGCTGCGAAACGCCAAGGGGCAAAAATTATTGCTATCAACCCGCTGGATGAAACTGGACTAAAGCGCTTTAAAAACCCCCAAGAGGTGTCTGGGGTGATAGGCAAGGGAACCGCGTTACGCGACCTGTATTTGCCTGTTAAAATTAACGGTGACGTGGCCCTACTCAAAGGATTATGTAAGTCACTAATAGAGCGTGACAGCCATCATCAGCCAGTGCTCGATCATGAGTTTATTGAGCAGTATTGCCATGGTTTTGATGCGTTCAAAGCGGATATTGAGCAAACGACTTGGCAAGCGATTGAACAGGGCAGTGGACTAACGCAAGCTCAGATTGAACAGGCTGCAGATATTGCCTGTGCCTCGCAAAGAACGATTTGTTGCTGGGCAATGGGCATGACACAACACAAAAACGCAGTAGCCAATATTCAGTTAATGACTAATTTTTTGATGTTGCAAGGGAATTTAGGTAAACCCGGCGCAGGCGTCTGCCCAGTAAGAGGCCACAGTAATGTACAAGGCGACCGCACTATGGGGATTTGGGAAAAACCAGCCCCCGCGTTTTTAGATGCACTCGAAAAAGAGTTTCATTTTAATCCGCCTCGAAAGGATGGTGTAGATGCAGTAGAAACCGTACACGGTATGCAAAAAGGAGAGATTAAAGTCTTGTTCGCCTTGGGTGGCAACTTTTTCAGAGCCATGCCTGACCACCAAGCAAATGATCGCGGCTTAAGTCAGTGTGAATTAACGGTGCAGGTATCCACTAAACTGAATCGTTCACACTTACATACAGGTAAACAAGGGTTAATATTACCGGCACTGGGCCGCACTGAAATAGATACTCAGGCTAGTGGGGTTCAAACGATTACGGTTGAAAACTCCATGGGAGTGATCCAAACGTCTCACGGTAAAATTCCTCCGGCATCTGAATTACTTAAGAGCGAAATCGATATTCTTGCCGAATTAGCGGTTCATACACTGGGTGACGACCCGTTAGACTGGTTGGCATTGCGAGCTGATTATCGGCTTATTCGTGACCATATCGCCAATGTGATCCCTGGGTTTGAACGCTTTAATCAGCGCATTGATGAGTTAGGCGAATTCGTACTACCCAATGCGGTACGTGACAGTCGTCAGTTTGCCACAGCCACAGGCAAAGCCAATTTTGTGGTGCATGAGATTGCCGATATTGACGTGCCACCTGGGCACTTATTAATGATGACCATTCGCAGTCATGATCAGTTTAACACTACTGTGTATACCAATAACGATCGTTATCGTGGCGTTCATGGTACACGTAAGGTGCTGTTTATTAATCGCTTGGACATAGAAGAATTAGGCTTAGAAGCCGGTCAACTTGTTAGGATCCGCAGTTATTGGCCAAATGACAAAGACACATTGCGTGAAGTCAGTGACTTTGCTTTGGTTGAATATGCTATTCCAAGGGGCTGCGCTGCGGCGTACTACCCAGAAACGAACGATTTAATTCCTATTGATAGCGTTGCAGATAAAAGCAATACACCGGCTTATAAGTCGATTGTTATTAGCTTGCATGCTTAGGCGCCGTTGAAGATTCAATAGGGTATTCTTCTAACAACAAAGGCAGACACGACACAGTGAGCAACAAACACCTTAATACAGGCAGAAATATAGCGATAAATTCCGTAATAGCGCTTTCACTATGGATCGGTTGCGCGACATCAACTTTTGTTAACGCAGGGCAACATGATGAGCACCCAGTTAGTGTTAGCAATAGCGCCGAGCATTTGGCCGATTACCCACTTGATGCTGGCGTCACTCCAGCATTACACGCATTGCAACAGCGCTGGGCAAAAGTAAATTATACCCTTACTGGAGATGAGCAGTTAACTGCATTTACATCTCTTGTAAGCCAAGCACATGAGTTGGTTCAAGGTGAACCACAGAATGCTGGTTATTGGGCATGGCTTGGTATTTGTCAGTCTACGTCGGCGGCTGCTATTGGTGGAACTGACGCGCTTGCTTTGGTGAAGCAAGCTAAAGTGTCATTTGAAAAATCATTGAAAATAGACGATGACGCCCTAGAAGGGGTAGCAACCTTCTCATTAGGCACTTTGTATCACAAGGTGCCTGGCTGGCCATTGAGCTTCGGCAATGACAAAAAGGCGAAAAAACTGTTACTGAGCGCGGTAGAACGCCATCCTAAAAGCATCGACAGTAATTTCTTTTTTGGCGAATTTTTATTCAATGACGGGGATAGTCAAGAGGCTAAAGCATACTTACTTCGAGCAAAACAAGCACCGCAACGCCTTGATCGACCTGTAGCTGATAAATATCGCCGGATGGCTATCGATGAGCTACTGGTTAAAATTGAGCATGATTAAAGAGGATAGGGCTTTCGCATGGCACATTTTGAGTTGTGCATGAACCAACCGCATAACTGCATGTAGTTATGCGGTCATGCGGTTGCGGATGTAACACAGCCCCATAAAAGCGTTATTTAAGCCGTAAGAATGCGTCGTCTTCTAAAGTACGCAGCGCCATACAGTCACTGTTTTTGCCAATAATCATAGACTTATCTACTCTTACGTTACTGCCAGCATAGTGCCCGGCAGCGGTAAAAGTACAAAGCTGCACGTAATAGTTATCTATTTTTGGTAGAGCAAACAACTGCTGATAAATCTGCTCCCGTTCACCGAACGCACCCCCTTTGTCGTCTAATACCTTGCTATTAGAATCAATAAGTTGAATGTTCTCGCCGCAGCGCCCCACGATTGGTTTGATTACGTAGCCGCTGGCTTTTAACTCGTCGTTTAGTTCAAAGCTGGTGTTGAGCAACAAAGGATGATTGGGAAATAAAGACCAGAGTACAGGTAAGATCGCTTTGTTACTCGGGATGAGGGTCCACAATGGCTCGTATACCATAATATTGTCATTGAGCAGTACGTCAGACAGATGTACCGCTTCTTTGGCCATTTTGTCTTTTGCACTTCGCGTTATACTCCTGCCTGTTTCACTTTCTTGGCGTAATTGTTCAAGGGCTGTTTCCCACGCCCACGTTTTCCATACCCAATGTATCGGGTGGCCAAATTGATCCAGAATTTGCCCTTGCTCACCAAACTTCAGCGTGTTTAAGCCAATCACCCGAACCGATTTAAAACCTGCGCCTTCGATAGCTTTTTTCATGAACAGTGCATGGTAGTCTTCTTCAGGATCCGTATCTTGTAATACGTGTATGGTGGCATTTGGTCCCGCGACGACATCACACTTGCGCCAAGCCTCGACCAACTCTTTGAACAAATGGGCACCGTTATCCGTTCCACTTTTAATGCCTAGGTGGCGTGCCCACTTTCCTTGGACTTTGCCTGCTTCCATATAGCATGATGCTGAATCACAATTGTATTCATATACTTTAAGTCCACTTGCGCTCATGGCAAAATCGAATCGACTGGTGATCAGTTGGTTGTTTCTGTTGTCCCAAGAGCGCAATACCTTAGGCAAAATGGACGGGGGTAATTCAAATGCCGCTAATAATTCAGGGTGTTGTAACACATAGTCGGTTGCGTGCATAAACAAACCATGTAGTTCGTCGGTCGCTGACTCCAACATGTCTTGCGCACCTTGGGAGACAACAAAATACTTATAGTAATCCTGCTCTATCGAGCTTAACCAATGGCCTTGCATCATATCTACGTATGCTGATTCGTCTTCGTTGGCAATGTTCAGCCAAGGGCGTTCATTGGCATCACTATGCGCATGCTCAACTTGCTTGATATTAAAAAGCGCGGGATTTGCATCAGGCAACGATTCACTGTGGGTTGGATCTGCTGTTTGTGTCACCCAGCCTAATATAGTCGATTCGCTAAAAGCACACTTAAGCCAGTAGTCGCCACTAGCACCTATCTTTGCTTCGATTTCCCGAGCGTAGTGTTGGCCAACAGGCCACGGAGAAAAATTCATATTTTGCTCAGCAACCCGAATTTTATTATCAAATACCTCAGTGACAATTGCGATGTGCCCCGTGTGTTCAAATTCACCACCTTCATCCCAAATAAGCATACTACCGACCTCTGGACGACGTTTTGCACCGTTGGCAAACGCATTCAGTGGTAACTCAACGTTATTCACGACATCACGAATTGAGCGAAGTTTGAATATTTCGTAAGCCATGGCGACATCATTAAAAATTTGCCCTTTATTGATATACAACCAACGTCTAGCAAACTCTACACACTGCCATTTGTAGCCCATGTAAATGCCGTCATAATAGCTTCGAAACGCTTTTCGATTGGGGTAGTGGTTTTCATCTACCGAGTCATAATCTGACGAATATGAAACAACGCCATCCATCGTGACGCCTTGCACTGCGCCGAACAGCAGGGGCGAGGCATCGTTGTTATTCGCATGTGTTTGTGCATGAGGTTGTGGCATAAAATGTCCTTTCAACGAGAGTGCTTAGCTGTTCTCCCTTGTCACTGCGACAAATCACAAGGTAGATAACTTCACTTCGCATTAATAAATCATGCACAGTAGACGTTGAGTCTGGGGGGAAAGTCACATAGCGTGCTCGATATTAATTGCATCGATACCTAAAGAGCATGAGAGTGATGAATTAAACCGTATTACTCGGTAAATACTTGCACAAGTGTATGAACTACGATAAATAGCGGATTCGGTTATACTTTTCCTATAAATACCATTGGAATAAATACATGTTTGAGCAGTTACATCAAACCATTGCCCCCTTTTTAACCTTATTTGGCACCAACACTTATACCCAAGCAGGGTTGGTTATTGCCCTTTCATTTATCGTCGCTTCGATTTTCAAATACGTTTTAATTGTGGGTCTTAAAGCACTCATTTCACGTATTCACCTTGACTTAGACGGAAGTTTTTTACATTTATTGCATACCCCCATTTACTACAGTTTGTTGCTAATGGGCTTTTCTAGCGCAGCTTCAATCCTTGCGCCTACTGCCTTGTACGGGCATATCATTTTTTCATCACTGCAATCTGTTGCCGTATTAATTTGGACCGCGTTTTTTTTGCGCGCCAATCACGTTCTTCTGCGTAAAATTGCCCTCAACCCCAACCGTTTTCATGCCATCAACAATAAAACCCTGCCACTGTTTTTAAACCTAGTGAACATCATCATTCTCGTACTTGCTGTTTACTTCGTGTTCTCGGTATGGGGCGTGGACATGACGGCTTGGCTTGCGTCTGCTGGTATCGTTGGTATCGCGGTGGGTTTCGCAGCCAAAGACACCTTGGCTAATTTGTTTTCAGGCGTGTTTATTATGGCCGATGCACCCTATAAGATTGGCGATTACATCGTACTTGATTCGGGGGAGCGAGGAGAAGTAACACATATAGGCATGCGTAGCACGCGTATGCTGACCCGAGAAGATGTTGAAGTAACCATACCCAACTCTGTGATGGGCAATTCTAAAATTATCAATGAATCTGGTGGGCCGCACGAGAAATCCCGCTGCCGAGTACCTGTTGGGGTGTCGTACGATGCCGATATTGATGAGGTACGTGAGGTTTTGATGCAAATCGCTATCGCTGAAAAAGAATACGTGTGCGACGACCCTGAACCAAGAGTGCGCTTTCGTCGCTATGGTGCGTCTGCACTGGAGTTTGAATTATTGGTGTGGATCACCAAACCTGCACTTAGAGGCAGGGTAGTAGACATACTTAACTGTGAAATTTTTAAACAATTTAAACAACGTAACATTGAAATACCTTACGCCAAGCATGACTTGTACATTAAAGAAATGCCCGAGCGCAGAGCAAGTGATACCAATGGGAAACCTGAATAACTCACTTAGCAGTAAACTAGTCTTTGAGCTAGATGTTGCTTGGTATTAACGTAAATGTGAGCACGTTAAGTAGGTGGTATTTTCATGTTGGGAAAGCGCACACTGATGCGCGCGCCGCCTAAGTCACTGTCTTCGATTATCAAGGTGCCTTGATAGGCATCGACTAAATCTGCCACTACGGCCATGCCAATGCCTTGGCCTTCTTTGTAGCTATCTAAACGGGTGCCGCGGGTTAGCAATAACTGACGCTTTTCTTTAGGAATACCGGGCCCATCATCTTCAACATCAATTTGTACGAACCTAGGGTGCGCAGCAACGTCAACGCGAACGGTTTGCTCAGCGGCTTTACAGGCGTTATCCAAAAGGTTACCCAGCAATTCCATTAAATCTGTACTGTCGCCATAGAACTGGGCGGAACTATCAGAATCAATATGTAATATTTTCAGTTGTTTTTGAGCATGGACTTTATTCATCGCATTGACGAGTTTGCGCAGTATCGGCGTAATTTCAACGGCTTGTTCCCACGCAGCGCTACTGCCCGCTACGGCACGTTTTAACTGACGCTGAATTTGTAAATCAATCTGGTTGATGGGCTCCCTAGCATCATCTGGCAGCGCGGTATTACCTGATAATACGGCTAACGGGGTTTTTAAGCCGTGTGCTAAGTCACTCAGGCTATTTTTATAGCGGCTACGTTGCTGCTGCTCGGTGGCGAGTAAGTGATTAATACTGCTTTTTAGTTTCTCAAGCTCAGGGGGATAGGTTTGGTTGATATGCTGAATATGACCGGCTTCTGCTTGTTTAATTTGTTTAATTAGACGATTGATTGGCCATAATGCTGCATTTAAACTGAGGATGAGTAGCCCTAGTAGTACTAAAGCAATTAAGCTCAACCAACGCCACAGTGTCGTTATAAAGCCTTGCTCTTCAACATTGTAGGCACTTTTATCTTGTAAGATATAGAAGCTAACTGGAACGAAGTGACCGCCCGCGTCAAATTCTGCGGTATAAGCGAATAAAAAATAGGGTTCGAGTAGAGCATATTCTTCGTCAAAACGTTCTTTCCCAACTTCGGGGGCCACAAACTCAGGCATAACTTGCCAGTTTAGCGTAGACAGAGAACGCCACACCATACGTTCATCAAGTTTGATAAATGCATATAAACCGGAACCTGGAATGTTCAACTGGTCGTTGAACAGTTGTTCAGGCATGACAGGTTCGTCTCCTGACATTTCAAATTCAGAGATCAAGGTTAAGCTTTGCACTCTGAGTTGCTGCTGCATTGACTCACTTAAACTGCTGGTAAATGCACTTTCAAGGGTAAACGCCGCCAGCGGTATAAATACCACCAAGACCAGCAGCGCTGCAGCAAAACTGCGAAGGCGTAAAGATAAGTTACGCACCCGCTAAACTTGGAATTCTCGGCTGATGCGATAACCACGACCACGCATGGTTTCAATAGGATTGATTTTTCCGTCAGGGTCGAGTTTTTTGCGCAAGCGCCCCACAAAAACTTCAATGACGTTACTGTCCAGATCGAAGTCCTGATCGTAAATGTGCTCGGTGAGCTCGGTTTTTGATATCACTTTTTTCGGGTTGAGAAGCAAGTATTCAAAGACCTTATATTCATAGGCGGTAAGCTCGATATCTTGGCCGCTAACACTCACTTGCTCGCTCAAGGTGTTTAAGCTGATTGGTCCAAGCTCGATAGTGGGGTTAGCTTGACCGGCAGAGCGTCTAATCAGCGCTTTAACGCGAGCGAGTAGTTCTTCGTTTTGAAATGGCTTAGTCAGATAGTCATCGGCCCCTGCATCTAACCCCTCTACTTTTTCTTGCCATCGATCACGGGCGGTAAGAATAAGAATAGGGCAAGTAACACTATTTTTGCGGGCTTTTTGAATGACTTCAAAGCCATCCATAACCGGTAAGCCAATATCGATAATCGCCAAATCGTAAGGGTGTTCACTTAACAAAAAGAGTGCTTTAGCACCGTCATCGGCCAAATCAACACTGTAGCCATTAGTCTGCAAAAGCGTGTCTAATTGGGTTAATAAACGGCTGTCGTCCTCGACAATTAAAATGCGCATTAGTCGTCCTTCTTACCACTTTTTACAACTCGACCTGAGCGCTTATCAACGTCAACGTTGACCACTCGCCCAGATTTTTGCAGTACTTTTACGCGGTATTTATTTTTACTTTGGTCAACTTTCAATACACGGCCTTGCACCTGCTGCTGTGCTTTTTGGGCAGCTTGGTTTTTATCAATTTTTGCGTTGTCGCTCTGTGCATAGGCATGGCCTAAAAAACCAGACGATAGACTGATAAATAAAACAAATAGTGTATTTTTGGCGATATGTTTCAACGATTGACCCCATTCACAAACGGTTACGGATAGTTTAGCGCAATCAATACCTAGGTGGAAACAATTCCAAGCTGGTCAAAGTTCCTAAAAAGGATATGTACGCCAGTGACGAAGTTTGCTTTGGAAGTAAGCTTACGGGGTGTTAACTGAATTGCGCCTGAATTGAATTTGCGTTGAATAGGTGAGTCCAGCACAACGCACAGTCAAAAATCGACCTTTTTTCTAAGCTGCTTTTTCTGGCCAGACTTTTTCTTGCTATCGACTCTTCGTATTTGTGAGCCTTTGGTTGGCTTAGTGGCTTTACGTGGTTTTTGTACGACTGCAGCATCTCTGACGATTTGCCCTAAACGTTCAAGTGCATCCTGACGATTCATCTCTTGGGTCCGATGAGCCTGCGCTTTAAGAACGAGTATACCGTCTTGGGTAATGCGTTTGTCGTTACTGTTAAGCAATTGCTCTTTGTAAAATTCCGGTAGAGAAGACGCTTTGATGTCGAAGCGTAAATGAATAGCACTAGAGACTTTATTCACATTTTGCCCGCCAGCACCTTGGGCGCGAATTGCCGTCAGTTCAACCTCATGATCTTGCAGCGAAATATAGCTTTTAATGAATATCATCTCGTTGTCCTTCTATTACTTTTGTTTTGAATAGCGTTGGCTAACGCGTCACGAAATGTGGGGCAGGGTGCGAGACAATTAATGACACAATCAGCGAGACAAATTCGAGTAAACCCGAAGAATGCCCCGCACTGAAGGTTCGTTACTCCTATATGCAAAGGAATACCGATTAAGGAAGTACTTTGATATAAGGTTTTACTGTGACTTCCTTATACACACCTGCATCCATATACGGGTCTGCATCAGCCCAAGCTTGGGCGTCCTCCAAGCTGAGAAAGTCAGCAATAACCACAGAGCCGGTAAACCCAGCTTCACCAGGATCTTTGCTATCAATGGCTGGGCATGGCCCTGCGACCAACAAACGCCCTTCATCAGTTAGTTGTTGCAAGCGTGCTAAGTGCGCAGCGCGCGTTTGTTTGCGCAGGGGCAAACTATTTTCTACATCTTGTGAATACACTAAATACCACATGGGCTTTCCTTATTTTTTAGTCGCCTGTTTCATCGCACTGACGAAATCGCGCAACTTGCTAAGCATGACTTCAGGTTGAGATAAATTTTCCGCAATGATATTCACTGTGGCGGAGCCTGAAATAGCGCCGGCAGCCCCAGCACTAATCGCTTCTTTAACTTGCTCTGGCTTGGAGATACCAAACCCTAATAGAGGCGGCGCGACTTTATATTGGGTTAACTTAGCAATCAGTTCGCTAGCAGGGATGGTTGCAGCTGTTTCTGCTCCGGTTACGCCAGCTCGGCCAAGTAGGTAAGTATAGCCTTGTGATTTTTTACCAATTTCAGCCAAGGTTTTATCACTGGCATTTGGTGGAGCGATCAGTATTTGTTTAACGCCTGTTTGTGTGGCGATATCAATAAAACGGTCTGCTTCGCGAAGCGGTACATCAGCAATGAGAATAGAGTCAACGCCCACATTCGCCGCATCATTATAAAACTTTTCAAGTCCCGGTTTAATAACCAAGTTACTGTAAAGTAATAAACCGATTGGCGTATCAGGGTAGATCTCACGGAACTGACGTATCACCTCAAAACAATCTCTTGGGTGTATTTTGTGACTTAGGGCGCGGATACTTGCTTGCTGGATAGTGGGGCCATCAGCAATAGGGTCAGAATAAGGAATGCCTAGTTCTAGTGCGTCTGCACCGCCTTCAGCTAACGCTTTTAGAATCTCTAATGAGGTGGCAATATCAGGATCGCCAAGCATGACGAAAGGTACAAACGCCCCTTCATTGGCTGCGTCTAAGCGCGTGAACATATCTCCGTAGCGGTCGCTGTTCAATTGATTACTCATTGGTTTTGCCTCCCAAAATGCTGTGTACGTGGGCTAAATCTTTGTCACCACGACCGGATAAATTGACTACGATGATTGTCCCGTCTTCGGCTTCATCTGCCATATTTAAGGCGTGAGCTAGGGCATGGGATGATTCAAGTGCGGGAATGATGCCTTCTTTGCGTGATAGCAATTGAAACGCATACAGGGCTTCATCATCCGTAACTGCGGTATAAGTAGCACGGCCAATATCGCTTAAATGGGCGTGCTGGGGGCCAACAGCAGGATAGTCAAGCCCAGCGGAGACCGAGTAAGACTCTTCAATTTGACCGTCTTCATCTTGCATTATGTAGCTATACGCACCGTGTAAAATTCCGGTCGTACCTTTACCAATTGCAGCGCCATGCTCGGCGGTGTGCAGGCCTTTACCAGCAGGTTCAACACCAATTAGCTGTACGCTTGGTTCATCAATAAAATCTGCAAACATACCAATCGCATTTGAACCGCCACCCACGCAGGCGACTACCGCATCAGGCAAGCGGCCTTCTTTAGCCATAATTTGTGCACGGGTTTCTTCACCTATCATGCGGTGGAATTCGCGCACAATCGTCGGGAATGGGTGAGGCCCAGCTGCAGTGCCAAGCAGATAATGGGCTTTGTCGTATGTCGCTGACCAGTCACGCATGGCTTCATTAACGGCATCTTTTAGGGTGCCTGAGCCCGCATTCACGGGAATGACTTCTGCGCCCATTAAACGCATTCTAAATACATTCGGTGCTTGACGTTCGACGTCTTTCGCTCCCATATATATACGTGCTTTTAGGCCTAACAGTGCGCAGGCCAGTGCCGTGGCAACGCCGTGTTGCCCAGCGCCTGTTTCAGCGATAACTTCGGTTTTACCCATACGCTTAGTCAGTAGTGCTTGACCCAATACTTGATTGGTTTTGTGCGCGCCGCCATGAAGTAAGTCTTCGCGTTTTAAGTAAAGTTTGACGTTGGGGTTTGATACCAGATTACGCGACAAGGTCATGGCTGTTGGGCGCCCTGCGTAGTCGGTGAGTAATTCAATGAATTCTTTTTGAAATTCAGGATCGTTTTGCGCGTCAATGAATGCTTGTTCTAGTTGATCAAGCGCGGGAATAAGCAGTTCTGGCACATACATGCCTCCAAACTGTCCGAATTTGCTCTCTAAATGGTTCATAATCGTTTCTCGTTTTTTAATACGTTAACTTGTGAGCGGCTCATAGAGCCTAAGACTAATACGCGCGTAACTTTTCAAACACGCGCTGCAGCTTTTGCTCAGATTTTTTGCCTGGGGCGTCTTCAACGCCTGAGTTTACATCAATTCCACCTAGGCCAAGGGCAGCGGCTTGCTGTGCATTGTCTACGTTGATGCCACCGGCCAGAATGATTTTGCTGCGGGTTAGGGCACTTAGATCAGCCTGTGCGAACAGTTGCCAATCGAACGCTTGACCAGTACCGCCACTTTGATCGCCTACTTTGCAATCCAGAACGAAACGGTCAACGCTATCTTCATCAAGGGCGGGTAGGGTATCAGTGATCCCCTTGGCTAACCATATTTGACAACTAAGTAAATTTGCATCGTTCAGAGCTGCGCGCAATTCAGTAATATAGGCCTGTGATTCGTTTCCATGTAATTGCACGGCGACTAAACCAAGGGTGGTGGCATATTCAACGACAAATGCAATATTGGCGTCAACGAATACGCCTACATAGTTAAATGGTACAGCCGCTACTATGTCTTTTGCGTCATCAAGTGATAAGTAACGTTTTGACTTTTCGGCGAATATAAGCCCTGCGTAACTGGCACCCATAGTCGCTACGTCTGTGGCGTCTTTAGCGCGGGTCATGCCGCACACTTTCACGGTCCCGTACACTAAACGCTTCACGGCTTGGGCTACATTATCCTCAGCCATTAGTGCACTACCCACAAGAAATCCATCAACGATGGGGGACAAGCGGCGTACATCTTGATGAGTATAAATACCGGACTCTGAAATAATCACGTGTTCGTGAGACGCTTGATTAATTAATGGGACCAAGTGTTCAGTGGTGGCTAAATCAGTACTCAAATCTCGTAAATTGCGGTTGTTGATACCGATAATATTGGCCTTAAGCGCAACCGCGCGGTGGGCCTCTTCTTCGTTGCTCACTTCCGTTAATACATCAAGGTCAAGGCTGTGGGCGATATCGGCTAATTCGCGATACTCTTCGTCATTAAGCACTGATAACATCAATAAGATGGCATCAGCGTTGTGATGACGAGCCAAGTAAACTTGGTAGGGATCAACGAAAAAGTCTTTGTTGATCACAGGCTGGGTAACATGTTCTCTAACATATTCTAAATATTCGAACTTGCCTTGAAAGTACTTTTCATCAGTCAACACCGAGATGCACGCAGCGTAAGGTAAGTAGGCTTCAATGATCTCATCTAAATTGAAATCGTCTCTGATCAAACCTTTTGAAGGCGACGCCTTCTTACACTCTAAAATATAGCCGGCATTGGGCTGATTGAGCGCATCAAAAAAGCTACGCGTTGAAGGCGTCAGACCATCTTTAAAGTGCGCTAAAGGGAAATCCACTTTACGCTGGGCTATTTCTTGACGCTTATCGGCAACAATTTTTTCTAATACATTGGCCATTTAGGCTTCCTTTAAATGATGTCGTGGCTGCGGCTAACTTCAGATGAGGCTTCAATTACCTGCAATGGGCGCTTTGCTTGCATCGCATCGAGCGCCAACTTAGCCCCTTGCTGATAGGTGTCCGCGTGTCCACATAATTTGATCAAAGCACCTGCATTCATGGCGACCGCTGCTTCATGGGCTTTTTGACCTTCACCGGTTAGCACATCTTGAATTAATTGTTTGTTTTCATCCGGTACCCCACCTTCTATGGCGGCTAAAGGATATTCTTCAAGGCCAAAATCACTGGGCGACAGTGAGTATTCGTTCAGCGTGTCACCGTTAATCTCGACCACCATAGAGGGTCCATGAACCGCCAGTTCGTCTAGACCACTGCCATGTACCACGAGTGCTTTTTTGTAGCCTAGTAGCTGCAATGTACGTGCGAAGGGCATAACAAGTTCAGGTGCATATACGCCTATCATCATATGGCTAGGTTGCATTGGATTAACCAAAGGCCCCAGTAGATTAAAAATAGTGCGGGTTTTTAAGGTGGTACGAACCGGCATAGCATGCTTGATCCCTGCATGATAAACAGGGGCAAATAGGAAGCATAAATTTGATTTGTCTAAACATTCACGGGCCACTGCTGGTGACATATCTAGCTTCATACCAAAGGCATTAAATAAATCCGCTGAACCAGATTTACTCGAAACACTTCGATTACCATGTTTAGCGACTTTAACGCCACAGCTGGCTGCAACGATAGCGGCCGCAGATGAAATGTTGATGGTGTTGTGACCATCACCACCGGTACCCACTATGTCAGCAAAATCATATTCTGGGCGCTTGATAGCACTGGCATTTTGGATCATCGCTTGGGCTGCACCGGCTATTTCTTCTGGTGTTTCACCCTTGATCTTCAACGCAGTTAACAACGAGGACAACACTATGTTATCTACCTGGCCTGTTACGATTTGATTAAACACATCCGTGGCTTCGTTTTGGCTAAGGGCTTTACCTTGATAAAGCGTTTCAAGTAATGGAAATAGCATGTTTGTCCTCTAATCGTTCACTTGGTCTTGGGTTAAATAATCAATGCTTTGCATCAATAACTGACTGCCAAAGGCGGTTAAAATAGATTCGGGGTGAAACTGAAAGCCCAGCATTCTATCTTGCTCGTGGCAAACTGCCATAGGCACTGCTTCAAATTGAGCTAATACTGTCAATTCGGCTGGCATGTTGCTGGCCATCAGAGAATGATAGCGAGCAACCGGCAAAGGCTGTGGTAAGTTGGCAAACATTTTATCACCATTGTGGCTGATTAAAGATGATTTACCGTGCATGACCACATCAGCGCGTATAATGTTACCGCCGTAGGAGTCCACAATAGCTTGATGACCCAAGCAAATGCCGAGTACTGGAAATACACCCTTTACCAGGTTGATAAGCGTAGGCATACAACCTGCGTCAGCTGGCGCTCCTGGCCCAGGTGATAAAAGCAGAATCACTTGGCTAAGCTTGGCTTGCTGTTGCATTTTTTCGAAAATAGCGTGAGGTGACACACAATTACGATAAACCGTTAATGCCATGCCCATGGTGCGCAGTTCATCTACTAGGTTATAGGTAAATGAATCAAAATTATCGACCAAGAAAACGTGGGTCGTATTGGCTGAAGAAGACACCTTAGGTAACGTCATTATTTTGCCTCCTTCGCTGTTTGAGTAAGGTTAGGTGAGATAGCGCTTCGCCCCTCGTGAGAGGTAAGTATTGCGCGAATAACCGCTTGTGCTTTACCTCGGGTTTCATCTGCTTCAGATTGCGGGTCTGAATCAAATACCACGCCTGCACCCGCCTGGATATGAGCAGTGTTATTTTTGATAAACGCGGAGCGGATAACGATGCAGGTATCCATGTCACCATGGCCGTTAACGTAACCCACCGCGCCTCCGTAGCTGCCCCTGCGTTGCTTCTCGACTTCGCGAATAAGGCTGGCAGCACTGACTTTAGGCGCACCCACTAAGGTGCCCATGTTCATACAGGCTTGATAGGCATGCAGAGCATCTAAATCGTCGCGTAATTGGCCAACTACTTTGGAAACAAGGTGCATTACATGAGAATAGCGGTCTACTTTTAGCAAGTCTTTTAAGTGCCTTGTACCTGGTTTTGATACTTTCGCCACATCGTTGCGGGCTAAATCGACCAACATTAAATGTTCTGACTTTTCTTTTTCATCTTCGCGTAAATTCAGTTCGATGCGGCTGTCTAGATCCAAATTAATTGAGCCATCAGCATGTTTACCCCGAGGACGCGTGCCAGCGATAGGGTAAATCTCAACTTGGTTGGTATCTTTTAAGTACTTAAGCGCTGATTCAGGAGAGGCACCAAACATGCAAAAATCAATATCTTGCATGAAAAACATATAGGGACTCGGGTTTTGCACTTTTAACGCCTTGTAGGCTTTGTGTGGATCAGGACAAGGTAAACTAAAAGTACGAGAGGGCACGACTTGGAATATATCACCGGCTAAAATATGTTGTTTGAGGTTTTCTACATCTTGAATGAATTCAGCATCCGATTTGCTGATTTTCAATTCATCTGGGGTAACACTAGGTGAATCAAGCTCTGGCACGGGCATGTCTTTGCCCAGCTTGTGTTTAATTTGCTCTAAACGCTGGCTGATGGCGAAATAGTTATTACCAACATTTTTGCCGCTAAATACGCTACCAATTAATTCGGTTTTTTTCGCCTGATGGTCAATTAGCAATAAAGTTTCGGCCAAATAGAAAACAAAGTCAGGGCAGGTATTTTCACTGTCCCTCACATGAGGTAATTGCTCAAAGGTCGCAAGCAAGTCATATGCAAATGCGCCACCTAAAAACAGCGCTTCAGGATGTGGTCGAATAGCCACAACTTGGTTGATTAGTAGGCGCAGTGCATCAAATACCGCAGGCGCTTTCAATCGGCTATCTTCGTCTAATTCGCTGTCGCTAAAGGTAAACGTTAAGGTTACTGTGCGTGCGGCTACATCAAAAGCGTGCTCGACACCTTGTGGGCAGTACTGGATAAACAAAGGTAAAACAGCGGCACCGTTATCGGTTAATGCTTGGCAGGTCACGACATTGCCATCGCATTGCATTTTTATCGCTGCATCGACCAATATTAAGCTTTTTAAATTGTCTTTACTGTCAATTTCCGCTGACTCAAGCAGCAAATTGTGGGGCTGGCCCTGACATAAATATTGATACGCTTGAAGTGGATCCGCCACATAATCAGCACTGAGAAGTAGCGTTTCTACTTTTCCGGCTTGTTCTGTTAGTTGCGCTAAGCTCATGATTTTTCTCGATAACCTTGTTTATAACCTGTTACAGGTGTTGTCTTTATTGGGCATTAATCGGGTCGTAATTTTCAATCGGGCATAAAAAAAGCCCGTATTATACGGGC
Organism: Paraglaciecola mesophila; assembly: GCF_009906955.1. GTDB lineage: Bacteria > Pseudomonadota > Gammaproteobacteria > Enterobacterales > Alteromonadaceae > Paraglaciecola > Paraglaciecola mesophila_A. Next base: position 1,374,674 of record NZ_CP047656.1, on the reverse strand, counting down.
TTTTCTTGTTTAATCGCACAAATACATACGCTCACAGCCCGCTAGTTAGGGATGTGCCACCACCAAATTAGTTTAGTTGAAACGCGTAATGCTGTATTCATTAGTATAAAATCTCGTTTTGTGCACGCGCAAATCATTGTCGGGCGTGCGATAATCTATCGTTTGATAACAAACATGGTCTTTTTTCAGGTTTTGTCTGCTATTCATCACCAAATGCGTATAATACACACTTGAGGTGTATAGAAGAAAACAATTTTGCTTCTCTGTCAACAGTCAATTTTGTAAATGTATCTTTCGGGTACACGTTAAAAGGGTTTATTTAGGGTTTGATGAAAATCGATTTGCACTGCCATACCTACTATTCTGACGGTCAACTTTCTCCTGTTGAGCTGGTGGACCGCGCGAACAATATGCAAGTAGACGTATTGGCTATTACTGACCACGACACAGTGCAAGCCTTAGATGAGGCTAGGGCCCATCAAGCCAAACAAAAGCGCATGATGCACATTGTTAACGGCATAGAGCTTTCTACTTCTTGGCATAACTTCGACATTCATATATTAGGGCTCAACCTAGACAAAGACGACAGAGTATTTCGTCAACGCTTAGTGGCGCAAAAACAAGAGCGAGACGAGCGAGCTCAGAAAATGTCAGATAAGCTCGCAAAAGCTGGGGTTGAAAATGTGCTAGACGATGCAAAGTTATTAGCAGGGGAAGGGCAGCTAACTCGTGCGCACTTTGCTCGTGTGTTGGTTGAGCGCAAAGAAGTGCGTGACTTCGATAGTGCCTTTAAAAAATATCTAGGCAAGGGCAAACGCGCCCATGTTAAGCCACGATGGATCTCAATTGAAGAGGCCATTGAGTGGATCCACGACGCTGGGGGCAAAGCGGTTATCGCCCACCCAGGTCATTATGATATGACGGCCAAATGGCTGCGTAGATTAGTAAGTGAATTCAAGGTTGCGGGGGGCGATGGGATAGAAACCACCCACGCACGTATTAACCCTGAAAAACGAAAGTTGATTATTGAATTAGCCACAGAGCATAACTTACAAGCATCAGCTGGTTCCGATTTTCATTTTGTGAGTCGTTGGACTGAATTAGGTAAAAATTTGGGGGTGCCAGAACATTTAACCCCTATTTGGCATGACTGGTCATTCATCGACCCGTCAGTTAACGCAACATCTAACGCGTAATTACGCGTGTAACTTACTGGGAAGTAACGATTATGAGCCAATTTTTTTATATTCACCCCGATAACCCTCAAGCGCGTTTGATTAAGCAAGCGTGTGAGTTAATTCATAGCGGCGAAGTGGTGGTTTACCCAACAGATTCTGGTTATTCCATTGGCTGCCATATGGACGACAAAAACGCCCTAGAGCAAATTTGTCGTATTCGTCAAATCGGTAAAGATCACAATTTCACGCTGATGTGCCGTGATATGTCTGAGTTGTCTGAATATGCACGGGTGGATAATGCTGCCTTTCGGATGATTAAGAATAACACTCCAGGCCCTTACACCTTTATTTTAAAGGCCACCAAAGAAGTGCCAAAACGCTTGCAGAACCCGAAACGACGCACCATAGGTATCCGTGTTCCTGACAACGCCATTGCCTTAGCATTATTGGAAGAGTTAGGGGAGCCGATGATGTCCACCACGCTTATTTTACCTAATGAGATAGTGGCTGAATCTGATCCTGATGAAATTCGCGATAAACTCGAAAAGCAGGTGGGACTGATCATTCACGGTGGTTTCTTGGGTGAGCAACCCACCACAGTGGTTGATTTATCAGAAGGTGAACCTGTCATTATTCGCCAGGGCAGCGGCGACGCAAGCCCGTTTAATTAATCAGGCTGTGACTCACAGATGAATATTGATAAAGCGCTTCAAACTGCTCAGCAGCAAGAGGCTACAAACCAAGGGCAAGGCGTACAACAGCCTTTGCCCTTGGCGTTTATCAATGGTCAAGCCTTTACAGAGCATCCTGAAGATTTATATATACCGCCGGATGCACTAGAGCTGATTCTAGATGCGTTTGAAGGTCCGCTGGATTTGCTGTTGTACTTAATTCGCAAACAAAAGTTCGACTTAGTTAATTTGCCCGTGTATGAAATAACCAAGCAATACATGTTGTACGTTGACATGATGAAAGATTTGAAGCTAGAGCTTGCGGCTGAATACCTGTTAATGGCAGCCATTTTAGCGGAGATTAAATCGCGCTTATTACTGCCTAAAAGGCCAGATGCAGAAGAAGACGAAGACGACCCAAGAGCGGAGTTGGTCAGGCGTTTACAAGAATACGAACTGATCAAAAGCGCCGCCCAAGAACTGGATGCTGTGCCGCGCTTAGAACGAGATGTATTTTGTGCCCAAGCACTAACCAGTGAATCTGTTACGCCTATCAAGATTCTGCCAAAAGTGAACTTGCAGGATTTGGTGGTGAGTTTTCAAAATGTTTTGCAACGAGCAAGTGCCTTTGAGCATCATTCGATTGCCCCTGAGGCATTATCCACTCGGGAGCGTATGGCACTGATTTTAGAGAAACTTAACAGCCATGACTTTACCGGATTTGATTGTTTGTTTCAGGCCAGTGAAGGCAGGGCAGGGGTGGTGGTGACATTTCTTGCTGTACTTGAGTTATGCAAAGAGCAGTTAGTTGAGTTGGTGCAAAGTGAGCCAATGGCGAATATACACGTGAAATTGCACGCCGGAGAGCCCCAATAAATGGCTAAAATATCCCCAGTGCAGCTAAAGCAGTTAGTTGAAGCAGCGGTGTTTGTATCTGACGCGCCAGTTAGCCAAGAGCAGTTACAAGATACTGTTTTAAGTGGCCTTAAGGTCAGTAAAAAGGCATTAAAACAGGCCATAGATGAATTGCAGCTTGAGTACCAATCTCGCGGTGTACAACTGGTTGAAGTAGCAAGCGGTTATCGCTTTCAATCAATGGATAGCTTAGGCCCCTGGCTCAGTAAACTGTGGCAAGAGCAAGCGCCACGATATTCAAGAGCACTTTTGGAAACCTTGTCTATGGTGGCCTATCGTCAACCCATCACCCGTGGGGAAATTGAGGATGTGCGAGGCGTTGCAGTGAGTAGCAACATCATGAAAACTCTGATCGAAAGAGATTGGGTTAAAGTGGTTGGGCACAAAGAAGTACCTGGACGTCCAGCTTTATACGCAACAACCAAAGGATTTTTAAACTATTTTTCGTTAAAGAGCCTGAAAGACTTACCTAGTCAAGATGCGTTTGATGCGAGTAATAGCCAAGATGAGCGCCGAGTCATTACTGAGTCAGCCCAATCGACTGAGCAAAAGACCGGGCAAAATGATGGGCCAGTACAAAATAGCAGTCGAATATCACGGCCAGTGAAAGCAGATGAGCAATCATCTGATGAAAACCTATCGGCAGAAGAGCAAATACCGTCAGAGCAAGCACAAGAGACTAAGCTTGATAATACTGACAACCCTAATCAAAGAGAGCAGTTACACTAATGAGTGAAAAATTACAAAAAGTCCTAGCCAATGCTGGTGTGGGCTCCCGTCGTGAGATGGAAAAATGGATAGCCTCTGGGCGCATTTCGGTTAACGGAAAAGTCGCCACCTTGGGGGATCGCGTTGAACCTGCGGATCAACTTCGTGTCGACGGAAATCTGATTACTGCTGCAGCGAAAAGCACCATATGCCGGGTGTTGATGTACAACAAACCTGAAGGTGAACTATGTAGCCGGAAAGATCCTCAGGGCCGCCCCACCGTATTTGATCGGTTACCTAAAATTCAAAATGGCCGTTGGATTGCCGTAGGGCGTTTAGATATCAACACCAGCGGTCTTTTATTATTTACCAATGATGGTGAGTTAGCTAATCGCTTAATGCACCCTAAGCACGAAATCGAGCGTGAATATGCGGTTCGTGTTTTCGGCGAAGTAGAAGACGACATGATAAAACGCCTTAAGAAAGGGGTGGAGCTTGAAGATGGCGTGTCGAAATTTACCGAAATTCGTAAACGTCCTGGGGATGAAGAAAGCCTGAATTCTTGGTACAACGTGAGCCTATCGGAAGGGAAAAACCGTGAAGTACGTCGTTTGTGGGAATCTCAAGGCTTGCAGGTAAGTCGCCTGATCCGTGTGCGCTATGGCACGTTAAATTTACAAAATCGCTTGCCCCAAGGCGGTTGGATTGAGTTGCCACTGACTGATTTGAATACCTTACGTAAGAGTGTACAACTCGACTTAGAGCAAGAATCATTAGTTGAAGATAAACAAACTAAGCTGGATCACGTCCGCCTGAGTCGTATGCGCCGCTCGGTGCAAAAGCATAAGATTAATCAAGGTCGCGCTAAGCCAAGACCAAAAAAGAAGTAACCTTACTTTATAGGTCGTAAGTGATGACTTACGACCGCTACCTCAAAAATATGTTTTACAAAGTGGTTAGCTGCACGCCAATCGCACCTAAAACCAAGGCGTTGATACGATTGAACCAGCGCCAAAATTTAGGGCGCTCCATCCACTTTGCACACTTTGAGGTTAACCCGCTTAACCCGATAAACCATACTACAGACGCCAAAATTGCACCGATAACAAACCACCATTTCTGTTGTTGCCATTGCCCCGCGAGGTTGCCCATGAGTAATACTGTGTCGATGTAAAAATGCGGATTTAACCAGGTCACACCCAATGCGGTTAGCAAAGCACGATGAAATGGTATTTTATGTTTAGACAGCGCGATGAGCATGGCATCATTTGCCATAGACGCTTTCAGTTTGTTCAATGCAAGCCACAGTAAAAATATGACCCCCGACCATTTAGTAGCAGCCACCAGCGTTGGGTGCTGTTGTAACAATAAACCAAATCCCATTGCTCCAAAACTTATCGCAATCGCATCACTGACAATAAACAGGGTGACAAATAACCCTGCCCATTGGCGCTTCAATGACTGCTCTATCAAAAAACTGTTTTGCGCTCCTACTGCAATGATGAGCGTGCCTCCCATCAAAAAACCACTAATTGCCGCCGTTATCATATTGATTATCACCTCATCGTTTAATAAACGTTGATCTTATCGAGGTAAGTGGTTTTAATTAAATTAATAATATTTTTTATAAATTAATTTTATTTATGTTGGATTATGACGCGTTACATTGCTTAAGCGAGGTGCTGCGCTACGGTAGCTTTGATAAAGGTGCGCAGGCACTGCATCTTACTCAATCTGCCGTTTCCCAGAAAATAAAACGACTTGAGTTGCATCTTGGCAGCCCCGTACTGGTGCGCACTAAACCGCTTAAGCCTACTCCTTTAGGTCAACAGTTGCTTGCCCATGTCCAAAGAGTCAATGTGTTGGAAGATGAACTTAATGTTCGCACAGGTATTTCTGATGAAGCCTCAGCGTTGAGCGTTGCTATTAACAACGACGTATTGGCGACCTGGTTTAGTGATGTGATGGCGCGCTTTAGTGTTAAACGAGCAAACCCAGTGCACATATTTAATGCGGATCAAACTCAGACGCGAACCCTACTTCAACAGGGAAAGGTGATGGGCTGCATTAGCCAAACAGGCACGCCGATAACAGGTGGCGAGTCTGCTCGATTAGGAATTATGAATTATCAGCTTTACGCGTCTCCCGTGTACATAGCGCGATACCTGACTAAGGGCCTATTGCCAGATGAAGTCTTTTCTTCTCCCGGATTACTCTATGATGAGTTCGACGTTGCGTTGTTGACGCAATACCAGAGTGAATGCCTAAGTGTTGCCCCAACACTTAAGCATTGCCATTGGTATCCGTCATCCTATGGCTTTTTGCAAATGGCAGTCGCCGGAGTTGCTTGGGCATTACTGCCCAAACTGCAAGTGAAACATGAAGTCGCTTCAGGGCAGTTGGTGCCTCTGTTTCCAGATAAATCTCTGAGTGTCCCCCTGTTTTGGCACTGGATTGAACTGGAGTCGGATGCGCTTGGGGAGCTAAGTCAATGTATTAAGGAGGTCGCAAAAGAACAACTTTTTTAATACGTTATTCTTTTTCACCTTCATTTTAATTCCAAAGTAGAGGGTAAATTCGTTGAGTTTAATAAAATACGCAACAATGCATTGAGTCACAGGGATAACGTACCTAAATGACTGCTGTCGACTCGATATGATAGCCTACGTTTTTATGCTCCCTTATACAGGAGCATTCACATTGGGAGGTTAATACATGTCAGAGCACAAGGTTTTTTCCATGGCATTCTCAAAGATTTATGCTTTGTATGTCCAAAAGGCAATGAAGAAGAACAGAACGGAAGCGGAAGTCGTGCAGATCATTTGTTGGCTCACTGCATATCGCCCTGAAGAGGTGAAAAAGCAGGTTAGCAGCGGGAATGACTTTGCTTCATTTTTTGCCGCAGCACCGAAAATTAACCCCAACACATCATTGATTAAGGGGGGTGTTTGTGGCGTTCGTGTTGATGAGATAGAAGATCCCTTGATGCGTAATATTCGCTACCTAGACAAGTTGATTGATGAACTTGCCAAGGGGAAAGCCATGGTGAATATTTTGCGCAATTAGAGATTGCGGTGCCAGATGTAAAAAATTAACTTCAGTCACTTCATCATTATTTTTATTGGTTTTATTTCATACTTTCTTGTCTTATTGGCATTAGCTCACATCAAAATACAATTGTTAACATGCCCGTTGGTAGTGGACGTTTCGGGCATGTTTAATGGTGTTTCTTACTCGGCTACAGCGTCTTTCGCCACGTTAAAATCTGCAAAGCGTATTTGTTCTTCTTCTGGGCGTAAACTGTCTGCATCTGCTAACGAGCGATAAATTCCCCACTTGGGCCGCACAAAATCTTCACTCGATACACCGCGCCACATATCAATATTGGGCTCAGATATATCCACTAAAAGTGCATCGTCACGTATGCGCGAGATTTGCATGTAAAATGCACCTTCCTCGGCGAAGGTTGCTTGCACCTTGATCTCTAACCACTCATCAGTAATAGATGACCAGTCCGTTTTTATTAAATAGATATCAGAGGTGCTTGTGCCATCGGGGTTAAAGCCGCTACTGTAGCGGATCTGCAGTTCGTTTCCCGTGCTGTCTTTATCTACTCCTGACAAGGTAATCATGGGCTGATCGTCATTGCCATTGCTATTATCTTCGTTAAAGTTTTTAGCTTTTAGTTGAAAAAAATGGCTGAACTTTTTTGATAATTCTAGTTCACCGGATACCTTGAATTTCCAGCTAAATTGCATGGTTTCACCTTGATAACCTTTGAGTGGTTCAGCTGATTTGTCATAGGTTTTAATTTCATTACGTTGCCGGTCAGACTCGACACCTTTATTAAAATCGCGATCTCTATGGGCCAGAAATATAAAGTGAGGACCCACTATTTCATCTGTATCTTCTAGAATATGCAACACATCGACGTGATCGGTCGGGTACATATCGGGCGCTTCGATTGCCCCTTCAGCAAACGCGTTTTCGATTATTTTATAAGCTGATAACCCTGAATTTGGCCCATCTGCGGACACTGTGATGCTGCTTGACGCTTGAAAAGAAGTAAACGGTGATGACTCCAGAGGTTGGTCCGCTTCTTCGGCGGAGGGACTTGGTATGGCTGGCTCTTCTGTTGACGTTATGGGCGTGACAGAGGGGGCGTCACCTGAGCCACCGCATCCGAGTAACGTTAGGACACTCATTGTACTTATGCATGATCTCATTAGGTGCTTTTTTATTATTGTTATCCACATAGTCGCGCCTTACTCTAATGTTGTTTGTGTAGTATGACAGTATGTTATTTACCCTAGAAAGTGCAATACTTGTGTTCTTTCGCAGTTGAGTCACGCTACGTTAGTCACGTTTATGTGAAAAGGATAAACAGTCAGAATGCAACGTTGTTTTGTTCAACGAAAAGAACGGCCGTTAACGTCAGCGCGATGTATTTGGTCTTAAGTCTCCTCAAGGCCTCAACTTAATAGAGAGAGTTCAATGAATGGGACATTATTGTTTGCAGGCGCTTTAAGTGGGCTTGCAGGGTTATTGCATTTAGGGTGTATCTACTTCGGTGCGTCTTGGTATCGCTTTTTCGGTGCCGGTGAGAATATGGCTGTCTTGGCAGAGCAGGGCAGCCTAAAACCTTCGCTCATCACATTAGGCATTTTTTGCGTATTAAGTGTGTGGGCTGTGTATGCGTTTTCAGGGGCAAGTTTGTTACCTCGTTTACCGCTCGTTAAAAGCGTGCTGATAATTATTAGCTTTATATATGCAATACGTGGTCTCGTTGGGTTTTTCTTAATGTTCGCACCAATGGGCCGCAGCCCAGAATTTTGGTTGTACAGTTCAATTGTGTGTTGTGTTTTCGCTATGGTGCATATCATTGGGCTTCGGCAGCGGTGGGAAGCGCTGAGCTAAGAACTTGAATATTACTGTTTACGCCATATGTTTACCTTAGACGTTACGTTGTAAGGAGAGCATGCATGATAACCCAGTTACCCCAAAGTGAAGGCGACACAATCGGTATTCAGGTATCGGGTAAGGTTGATCGCGCAGAAGAGCAGAAGTGGATTTCCACCTTTGATTCCTTGATAAAACAGTACGACAAAATCAACGTAGTGGTCGTTATTGACGATAATGTTGATATGACGCTAAACGCGTTTTTTGACGATATAAAATGGACATTCTCTCATCTCAAACATATGAATAAATTAGCCATAGTGTCCACTAGCCGAGTGATTAAATGGTTAGTGGAGGCTGATCGCCCGTTTGCCAAAATAGTCAATATTGATGAACAATATTTTACTGTAAATGAGCTGAGTAAAGCATGGGCGTGGGTTAAGAACTAAACAATCAGCTAGGCGATAAAATACAAGTAAGCCAATAAACTGTAAATGAGCCATCAAACACAAAGGTAGATGAAATGCATAACACCGTTTTACTAAGCGAAATATTTGGTTGGATGTCATTGATTAATATTGGTTTGCTGAGTTTGGCTACATTGGCCTTAATCTGGATGGGAGAGCGAATAACGTCAGTGCATAGTAAGTTTTTCAACGTACAAGCTCACCAGTTAAAAATCATGTATATGAATTATCTAGCCCAGTACAAGTTGCTCGTTTTTGTATTTAACCTAGTGCCATACATAGTGCTGAAGATAGTTTACTAGTCGCATTAAGTTATATCGGTATATAAGAAGCGTGGTAAATCGCAAAATCGGCAGGTTGCTCATGAAGGGAAGGTAGAAAAATTGGTTTTTGTCGCTTCAGCATGGTTTTGATTAATCTGTTGTTCTTAATGGATTCAATTATGCCTAAAGTCGCCACTCTATTATTTTTACTTATGATTTGCCAAGCATGTGCAACGGTTAAAACGGTTAATCCGTCAGGAAATCATGTCGATATCGCCTATTATGATAAAAAGAGTTACTGCGATAGTATCCCGCGGATTTACAGTGGGCTTAGTCACAACCTTTGTTTAATGTACGGTGAACCTAGCAAACAAGTTATTGGAAATAGCTTCAGCGGTGTGCCTTACCTCCTTATTGACAGTGTACTTTCTGCCGCCACAGACACGCTTATATTGCCATATACAATTTATACGCAAACTAAAAAGGGCTCGATTAAGGTTAACTAACCCAGCACTGACCTTCTCCTACTACGTACTCCAAACATAGCGACGTAACTGGCTAGAGATCTTTTGATGTGCTCGGTTCGCTAGCGTTCATATTTTCTTCTTGGGCGCTTTGTAACGGCTTGTCTTCTGCTTTAGGGCTTACCGCAGTAATTAAACTTTTATTTTGCGCTTTGCTCAGGGGATAAATACGGCTGATATTGCATTTGAATCTATGGTTGTCTGGAGTAAATACACTATCAAAACCCGCACTTAGTGTATTGGGTATGCGCGAATACACGAGCAGAGCTGGTGAGTAATCGATATCACTACAACGCATGGTAAGTTTAACTAAATATGAACGAAACGGTGACGTTCGAATAATAAGATATTGGTCACTCAATGACGTCCAGCTATCTAAGTCAAATGCGCTAATGGTATTACGCGCTTCGAGTTGTTCTGTGGTGATAAACTTTTCAATAATGGCGGACCTTTCAGGGTCAGGTAGTCGATGAGTTGCACACCCGGCTAATGCTAATAATAAAGTCACTAGGATCACGACATGTTTCATAATAGTTTCAACTCTTATGGAAATTAATTTACATACCTAAGAGTGCTAGCACTCCCGTTAGTTTCCAGTAAAGTGTTTAAATTACATGTTGTTACACTTACCGTGAATGCGCTGGGATGAACTTTTCGGATAAATATTTGACCCTTGATTTGATGGGCTATACGATGCTTGTGCTTACAAACGCCCTTCGCATTAATTTAATACCAATTCCATTAAATAATTAACCACTCAGCGAAAATTTAAAAGGACTTAATCAAGGCGCTTAAATGAAGTAATAGTGGTGCTCTTTCGAGTTTGAGCAACACAGAGTAAGTCCTTTTAAAATTCGCCCAAAGGGAATTCCCCAGCGGGTTTTGCACTACGTTCTCGGTATTTGAAAGGGAACAACCATTACTACACACCGACGCCTTGTTCAAAACCCGCTGGATGAATTCTGAGAGGCCAATTATTTAATGGAATTGGTATAAGGAAAAATAGAATGAAATCAAAGGCTGTGTTGCTCATCTGTGGATTATTCTCAACTGCGTCAGCGCTTGCTGCGTCTCCTAACTGGGATTACGTGCAGGGAGGATATTACATTACGAATATCGATGATATTGATGGTTTGGATCCCACGGGTTTTGGGATTGCAGGGGCAAAATCACTCGGTAAAAATGTGTTTGTCAGAGGAAGTTATACCATGACAAATGACGACATTTTAAACGGTGATGTTGACTTTGACCAAGGTAACGCGGAAGTGGGCTATCGTTACAAAATGACGGGCTCAACTGACATATACGGCACACTTGCGTACCATTATGCTGAAATTTCTGCGAATGGCCCGGGTGTTAATATAAGCTCTGATACAGATGGTTTCGGCGCAACCCTAGGTATTCGTTCCATGGTAACCAATAAGATTGATTTAGAAGCGTCCGCAGGGATCATTCGTTTTGACGGAGACAGTGAAGCCATCACTATGCTGGCGGCAAACTACTACTTCTACACCAACATTTCTGTTGGGGTAAATTTCACAAACATTTCAGATGTTAGCACGCTAGGTGCGCTCGTTCGGTATTCGTTTTAACTGGGATGCGCTGTTCCGTTCGTGAACAGCGCTTTCAACATGGCTATGTATTGTGTTGACCAACAAGTTAGACTAACTGGCGCTTAATGGTGGATAGTAATGCTTGTTTATCGATGGGTTTAGATAAAAAGTCATTCATCCCTGCTTTTAGGCAGTTATCTCTATCTTCAACAAACGCATTGGCTGACAGGGCCACGATAGGATGAGTAAAGTTCATTTCAGTTCTTAGCTTTATCGTAGCGGTTATGCCGTCCATTACTGGCATGTGCATGTCCATTAAAATCAAGTCATATTGCTCAAAAATACAGGCTTGAATAGCTTTTTCGCCGTCAGTAGCTATGGCAACGTGAAAGCCTGCTCCTTCAAGCATGACTTTAACCACTTCGGCATTTATCTCATTGTCTTCAACGATGAGAATTTTGTGGCTTGTTGATGCGACAAGGGGACTTTGCTCAAGCTTTAGGTGAATATTCTGCAGCTCTCTCAGATCAGCTTCGAGTTCTTGCCTCAGTATTGGTTTTGCATGAGTTCGCCAGATAAGACGTCGTATTTCTTCTTCGCAATCCAGGTGCTCAATGACCGCTGATATCAAGATAATGTAAGGTGTTTTACGTCGTTTTTGTTTACGCATGGCATTGATAACATCGATCCCATTGATGTCTGGCATAGATAAATCAAGCAGCAAAACATCAAATTGGCTGATATCCACTCTTAAAAATGCGGCGCCATGGCCGAAAGTGGTCACCTTATAGCCCTGAGCATGAACAACGTGTTCTAAGTAATCTCGACTGGTTTGTAGGTCATCCACTATGGCACAATTCAGCGGAATAGGGGGTTGAATACTTTCAACTTGTGCTTGATCCACTTCGATAGGTAGCGACAAAGCAAAAACACTGCCTTGGTTTTCTGTGCTCTTAGCGCTTATGGTGCCATTCATTAATTCGGTTAGTTGTTTTGAAATAGACAACCCAAGACCTGTGCCACCATGTAGGCGCGTTGTGCTTTTGTCCGCTTGTTCAAATTTATTAAATATTGTCGGCAGTTTTTCCGCTTTGATGCCAATGCCAGTGTCGGTGACGACTATGTTTAACCAAAAGTGCTTGTCTTTAATGTTGACCCCCACATCTAACGTTATACTGCCCTTTTGGGTAAATTTGATCCCATTGCTTAATAGATTGTGCATGATTTGGGCAATGCGAGTGGGGTCGCCAAATATGCGAGTGGGCAGTGGGGTGGTCTTGGTGTAGATAAAATTTAGATTTTTCAGGCGAGCATTGGCTGATTGCACCGAGATAACGTCATCAAGTAACTGAAGCAAATCCAATGAAGTGCGCTCTATGCGTAACTTACCGGCTTCGATTTTTGAAAGATCAAGTACGTCGTTGATCAATACTAATAGTTGTTTACCGGAATTTTTTGCCTTCTTGAGGTATTCAGCGCTTTTATGGGGGTTGTCTAAGGCTAATTCCATCATGCCAAACAGCCCATTCATTGGGGTTCGTAATTCGTGACTCATACTGGCAAGAAATTCTGATTTTGCTTTGTTCGCTTCTATGGCTTGTTGTTCGGCATTTTCTGCTTTTTGTAATGCATTTTTTAACGATGCAAGCGCACTTCGGACTGTGCTCTCCATGGGCCGAAATATAAATAGCGCTTCACATATCAATAAGACCAAGGTAAAAAACCACAAGAATGTTTCAACCTTTTCAACACGTTGTACTCTGTTTGATGCGGCAAGTTCAAAGGCTTGCACTACACGGTCAAGATCATTGAGTAAGGTATCGCTATTTTGCCCATTGAATCGCGAAGGTGGCTTAGTACAGGTGGTACCTTGCGTTAAAAAATCCCGGGCGTCAGTAATATAATCTTGGGTCATTTGATCTAGGGCGCGTTCACCATAATATAACGTCCGTACTGCTGCCGGAGAGTCTTTGGCGTTCGTTAAATACAGCCGATTATCATTAAAGGTCGTTAGGGCGCTGGTTAAGGTTTGTCGATATTGCTGCGTAGATTGAGCGCTGAGTTGGCAAGAGGATAACCTTGAAATAGACAGAGCAATACGCTGTGACAACATACGCTGCTGCCCAGCGATGTTAATAATATACGCATCATTGGCTTGTGCACTGAAAATGTATTTGAGGATAACGGCAGAGCCCGTCACCGTGATGGCGACGAGTGTCAAAGCGAATATATAACGCGCGCGAATCGATAAGCCTGTCTTTACTGTCAAAATCCTTTCTCCTTTACTCGTGGTCATTTACGAATATCTGCAGCAACCATGAACGATGTGGTGAATCCTAAGCGAACCGATTCTAAGACCTCTTTGCTAGGACGCTTAAAATAGATTTTGATCGAAAATTGGGCGGTATTTTACCCAGTCTACTCCTTGAGACGGGTGTTGAGCAACTTACTTAAAGGAAGTCGTCACGACGAGTTGGCGCTTTGTACTAAATCACCACTGACATGTGTGGCATAAGGTGAACCAAACGGTCGAAATGTAGTATGCATAGGGTCTTAATTAGACTGATGATTATGCAGGTTAAAAAAGGGAGGGGGAGTAAAACGCATGATGAGCAATACGCCACTGAGCGAGAAAGTCACTCAGTGACGAAATCAGTTTAATTCGGACGTTTATTTAGAAATATAGTGCGAAATAAGTGCAACTGACTCTGGTGCGCTATAGCTCATTGTGGCATTCGCAGCTATATCACCGCCTGCACTAGCTAAGATATTATCAAAGCGCATGATCAGGTTGTTTGACTTTTCTGCTACATACAAATGGCTACCCGAATACATAATATCAACTGGGTTACCTAAGTTGGTGCTGGCCCCACTGATATTTACGCTTATCTCGGTAAGACCATTTGCTGAGTCACCGGCGGAAATGACATACAATTTGCCGTCAGTTGCGTCAGCGGCACTGCCTACATCCGATAGTATTAGGCTACTTGACGCGGGATCAAAATCAATACCATGGATATTCGATGGTGCGAGTTGCGCGGTGCCTCCTACTGCTGGAATGATGGTACGATCTTGTGTGGTTATCGCTGTCATACCGCTATTCATACGGGCGGTTACTTCATCAAACACGGCAACTGTGCCATTGGTTAGGGCAACATAGGCTCGGTCTGAGTTGGCGTCATAATCTACGTCCCAGGGGCGAGCATTGTCGGCCATGTTTAAGGTTAGCACTGGTGCTGCATCGTCCGATGCGCACAATGAAAATACCAAGATACTTGGGGTGGTAGCATTGTTTTCAGCGACAAATATCAGGCCCCTTTGAGAGGCAATATCTAGGCCTTTAGGGGCAACAAGCCCTGTATTGTCACCTGATATAATTCTGTCTCTGGCGGTATTGAACGATTCCGTGTCGCGAGACTTAGCTACGCGATTGCCCACTAATATACCCGCTGTTCCTGAATCTGGATCATCAAAGGTTGCATAGGCATCTCCGGCGATATCAAATGCAACGCTTTCTATGCTTTGATTATAATCGTATCCACTAAGCTGAGTATTTAATGCTGTGTTAAATTTAGCAATCATACCAAAGGTATCAACACCTGCTGCTGGGTTTCCGCTTACTGCGATACCGTTAAAACTGACGTTAGGTGTGGCAATATCTGATGAGTCGGCATGCATGTTTGCTTGAGTGATTTCAACTAACGACTCAGGTTTAATACTGCTGGTGGTTAAGCTTGGTGCAATGTCTCCACTTGGGCCGGAAAAGATATTTGAAAACACCAGTATGGCATCGTTCGACTTCTCGGCAACGCGTAAATCTGTCCCGCTAAGTACGATATCGACTGGATTACCCAATAATGTCAATGGACCAGAGATAGCACGTGCAACGCTTACATTTCCATCGGCACTAGCGGCATTATCGATAACAAAAATAGCGCCGTCAGTGGCAGATGCGGCATCGCCAACATCACTGACAACCAGTTTGTTTGTCTCACGGTCGTAAACGATACCGTGAATGTTTACTGAAATTGTACTTTGGCTATCGTCACTAGGAGTGATAACGCGGGCAGGCATGGCAGCAAACCCACCGGATACGTAGTCGTCGTAAACAGCTATCGTTCCGTCGGTTAGTGCTACGAATAAGCGATCGTTGATTTCATCGTAATCCAAATCCCATGGTTTGGCGTCAGTTAAGGTTTCCGCTAAAGGGGCTACATCTCCCGCTGCGGCTGAGCCAAATACACTAATACGCATCCCGTTGAAGTCAGCTACCATGACCAAGCCAGCACTATGTGCTATGTCGATACCTTTAGGGTTTACTAAACCGGTGTTAGCGCCGGTAATTTCTCGGTCTTCAGTGTTATTAAACACGTTATCTTCTGAACGCTGTTGTATCCCACATAAAAAACGCACGCTGCCCGCTGTCGAATCGCCAGCGTGAACAATATTATTAAGTGCATCAAGGGCGATGCCCTCATTGTTGCCGCTAGAAAAGGTTTTTAGTTTGGCCGCATTCTGATCGACAAGATCAACCGTTCCTGCATTGTCAGGGCCATTGTTTGATATTAAAAATTGCGCTGCTGCAAAACCGGGTGTACCTGGTTGACCGTCATTACCCGGTGCACCCATTTCACCTTGCTCGCCTTGAGGGCCTTGGGCTCCGTCATCACCATCACAGGCTGTAAGTGATAAAGCGACGGATAGACCGATTAATGTAGTTACAAATTTTCGGGTTGATGTGTGGGTAGATTGTGTATTCCTGATCATGATATTTAGCTCCTTAAAGTAGCATAATTGCCATATTGCAAAGCGCGGAGAACGCGCGGTACATTTAAAGGAACGATTGACTAAGCCCAGTGGATGCAAAATTGTGACAAAAATATTCAAAATGACAAAAATTGCTAACTGCGAGCGGTGATTGTCAATGAACAAAACAGTGAAATAACCATCAAATTTGGTCAGTCTGCTCGCAACATTCATCGTAAGAGAATGCGTCAGCATTTATAATACTGTGTTAACGGTATCTAAAAGGGTTAGTCGTTACTGTGCACCGACGCCTTGTTCAAAATCTGTTGGATGAATTCTGACAGGTCAATTATTTACTGGAATAATGGTATTAAACAGGATGGCGCTCACATGTGATAATAATCACATTATTTATTTTAACTATTTGAATGTTTCGAGAAATAACAATGCGTAAAGTAGAAGAACTCGCTATTTTTGATGACATGCGTTGCCCATTTTGCCAGCAAGATAATCGGTGTAATAATGCGCAAATGGTTCAAAATACGCCAAAGCAAAAAGTACCAGAGGTGCAAACGCTCAGCCCTGAGCCAACTAAAAATGCAGGTAATGATCAACAACCGCTAAAACCACCAAATCAGGCTGATTGCTGGTGTTTTGTGACTTCGATTCCTCGAGCGCTTATTGATTTAGTGCCTGCGAACCGTCAGCATAAGCAGTGTATCTGCCAGCGATGTGTAAATGCTTTCACTCATGATCCGCACATGTTCCAGCGCCAGTATTGCAGTTGATGAACGAGTGATGGTGGCTTCTAATTGCCTATCCGTTATTAATTTCGCTTTGACGCTGGGAAAGCAGCCTAATAGTTTTACAACAAACCTTCACTTTGCAATATTGCTGCGAGTGCTTTTATGTGGGGAGGGCCAATTTCACAGCAGCCACCAATGATAGATGCCCCCTTGTTTACCCAGTGCATGGCGTGTGCGGCGTATTGTGCTGGGCTCATGTCATTGCGTCTTTCTAGTGCTTCTACTGTGTCTCCAGGGTAAAGCGCGTCGATAGACACAAAACCGTTCGCATATGCGCCTATCTGCGTATTTGAAGCTTGCATTAGCGGCCAGCATGCGCTGATTGCTTCGGGTTGACTGCAATTAAGCAATATCGCCTCAGGTGCAAGTGTGTCAAGTGCACTAAGTGCCTCTTCTAGGGACTCACCACTGCGAAGTTGTTCAGGGTGACTATCACTCACTGAAAATGCCACCCATACAGGTTTGCCGCTTTCTTTGGCGGCGGTACAGGCAGCTCGGGCTTCGCTGATAGATGACATGGTTTCACAAATAAAGATATCGCTTGCAGGTGACTGTAATTCCACTAGTTGACGATAACTATCAAGAGAATCCTCGAATGATAGAGAGACCTCAGGATGGTAGCTCGCGACGAGTGGTGGCAGGCTGCCGGCGATAGCCACATCATCACGCTGTGCCAGTTCAATTGCCTCTTGAGCTGCGCGCATCGCCGCCTGATGTAAATGTTCAAGTTGTGCGAGTTCGTTTTCACGCTTGAGGCGTTGAGGGGTTGCGGTGTAGGTATTGAGTGTAATGACGCGAGCACCATGTTCAATAAATTCGCAGTGTAAATCTCTGACCAGAGTCGGCTCATTCAGCATAATGTCAGCCGACCACATAGGAGTGACCTTACGGGAGCTTCGGCGCAGTAATTCTTGGCCCATGCCGCCGTCTAAGAGGGTAATTTTGCTCATCGGTTTTGTCACTTCTTATTAGTTCCTGCTGTTCTAATCTCTGTGGCTATGATGCCTTAATTCGACGTTTGATTCACGGCAACTGTCTGCTGTTTTTCCACGAAGTATGCATACTTCTATAAATCGGTTGAAATATCGGCGATGACCGTAGAAATAGCAAGTCACTGTAGGCATCGCAGCGAATTGTAGCCAGTCCATTCATTTGCAGCTTGTCACCTGCTTAGTCTAAGTTGCAAGTGTATTCTTTGTTTTAATGAGAACTTGTAAAATTCAGACTCGAAATATACGATGTGTATATGTTTTATATATACAGTGTTTGTTATGGGAATAATTAAAATATCTGATGAAGTGCATGACGAAGTACGAAAAAGCTGTCAGGTTATGTCACGCTCTATTAATGCTCAGGCGGAATTTTGGATAAAAATGGGGCGTCTAGCCGAGCTAAATCCAAACTTGACGTTTTCAGAGCTGATTGTGAAGGAACTGGAAAACGCAAACGCCGATAGCGTTTTGAAAGTCGTAAAATAGTATGCAAGTAAATATAAAAACCATAGAAGAAATTGAGTTGATGCGCTCGTCAGGAAGACTTCTAGCGCAAGTCTTTCACATGCTAGACGATTTTGTGCAAGAAGGGGTGTCTACGTTAGAGATTAACAATCAAGTCGATGACTTTATTCGAAATACCTTAAATGCAAGACCCGCAAGTGTAGGGCAATACGGCTATCAATTCGCGTTAAACTCTTCCGTAAACGAAGTGGTTTGTCATGGTGTACCGCGTGATAGCTACCGGCTTAAATCACGAGATATTATTAACCTAGACATCACACTTGAGAAGAATGGCTTTATCACTGACTCTAGCAAAATGTACGTAATGACGGAGGCTGACCCTCTGGCCAAACGCCTTGTTAAAACGACCTACGAGGCTATGTGGGCAGGTATTAACAAAGTAAAGCCAGGAGCGACGTTAGGGGATATTGGCGCAGCAATACAAACCTTAGCAGAGGGAAAAGGTTATTCTGTGGTCAAAGAGTTTTGTGGGCACGGGATAGGCCGAGAAATGCATGAAGAGCCGCAAGTGCTTCACTATGGAAAGCCAGCAACAGGAATATCCTTGCAACCGGGCATGACGTTTACCATTGAACCAATGATTAACCAAGGCAAGGCGAAAACTAAGACCAAGAAAGACGGCTGGACAGTGATTACCGCTGATAAAAAGCTTTCTGCTCAGTGGGAGCACACTATTTTGGTCACGCAGACGGGTTATGAGGTGTTAACGCTTAGACAAGAGGAAGCGGACCTCGTTTAGACACGGTTTATCACAAAACACCTTCGTAAAAAGGCCCTAGCGCCGAGTGGGTCAAATCTCGTCAAGGTCGTGAGCCAGCGTTTTCTCTGTAAATTATAAGGACATGGCTCACAATCGTAGCTGCAAATGGGGCCCCGCCAAATAGTTAAACGAGCAACGATCTAATTGTCTGCATTGAGCGCGAAATAGCTATTCATTTTCATTCGTGTGTTGATTCAGCCCAGCCGATTCTTTCTCTGCAGTGGCAATGTAAGTAATCCTTACTCGGCCGCAGCGTTATTCCTACAAAGCCCCGTTTCGGTCGAGCTCGAGCGCCAACGGTGGGGGCTAATGTGTAATTTTTTCCACTGCATATACATTCGATGTCAAAATTTCATTCATCATCACTACTATTTTTCGCCACTTGCAGAGTAAACAATTGCCTCGAGGATAAGGAGCATAACGTTTGCACTTAAAAATAATTCATTTGGCATATCTATTGCTGTTTTTAAGTCGAAGTAGATAGCAAACCAACAGTTGTAGATCTTAAAATTAAACAGGAGATGCAAAGTGAAAACATTCCAAGATAGATATAACCTTCATGTTGATGTTGAAGCCATTGAAAATTATGTAGATGGAACTTTCCGCAAGCTTAATCGTACTACTCGCTCGTTACATAAACCGACCCCCCACCACCGCAAAGAAAAATGGCAGGAACGCGACATAAAACATTTATCCAGCCATTAATCACCTTTACTCAAATTTGATTTATTTAATGCAGATTTACGTTTGAAGGAGTCTTTGAGAATGAAAACCAATCAATTTACGATGCAGGATCCGAGAAGCCAATATCAGATGGGGAAAACTGAAAAAGACGGCGAACAACCTGATCCAGGGCTGGATGAAATACTGGATCCTAAAGCGGATCACGGCGAAAACACGTATGAGGGAAGCAATCGATTAAAGGGGCGTAAAGCACTCATCACAGGTGGAGACTCTGGGATTGGCAGAGCAGTAGCTATCGCATTTGCTAGGGAAGGGGCCGATGTTGTGATTAATTACTTAGCCAGTGAAGAAACCGATGCGAAAGACACTTTAGACATATTAAAGGCCAGCGGCAGTGATGCTTGGGGGATTGCAGGGGATGTATCTGATGAAGAATTCTGTAACAGCCTAGTGCGTCACAGCGTAGAGAAGTTAGGTGCAATCGATATACTGGTTAATAATGCAGGAAAGCAGCAGTTTGTTGCCGACCTAGAAGATTTAACCACAGAGCAATTTTGTCAAACATACGCAACGAACGTATTCGGTATGTTTTGGATTACAAAAGCTGCAGTAAAACATATGCCCCCAGGGGCCAGCATTATCAATACCACCTCTATTCAGAGTTATCAGCCCTCAGCTGGGCTTTTAGACTACGCCTCGACTAAGGGAGCTATTACTAGCTTTACCAAAAGTTTAGCGAAAATGGTGATAGATAAAGGCATAAGGGTTAATGGTGTCGCCCCCGGACCTATTTGGACGCCATTACAGCAAAGTGGGGGACAACCAGCCGAAAAGTTACCGAAATTCGGTGAAAATGTACCAATTGGGAGACCAGGGCAGCCCGCTGAATTAGCACCGGTTTATGTCTATTTAGCGTCGCAAGAATCCAGCTATGTAACGGCTGAGATAATGGGCGTAACGGGCGGGCAACACCTTCCTTAGCACGATTACTTTCTGCTAACTCATGTGTTGTCATACTGTTTGTGGCGTCCAGCTGACTTAATATCATCCGAATTTAGCCGAGTGAGAATGTTTCTCGGCTCCAATATATTCTTAGATAATGTATCGAATTAATATTTAGCTAAGTGATTAGTTGTCTGACCATTAATACTCAGACAGACTTATTAAGAATAAAATACAGCATTACTTCTTTTCTTGATTTTCATCAACTTTCTGATCTTTCATGAATTCTTCAAGGGCAGAACCTGGATCTTCTTCTCCTGCTATTGATTGCGCAATCGGGCTTCCCGCTTGTGCTTCTGAATCTTGCAATGCATCATCTTGTTCAATGGTGTCATCGTCTTTTTTAACTGAATCATCATCTTTTTTTTCTAAGCTTTGATCTTTATTATTCATCTGAATACCTATTTTTATCTGGGTTGATATTACCGAGCTTTACTCTTTTTCAAAGAGTTAAATTGCATAATTGATCTATATGCAACATTCCCACTTCTATAAATTTGCTGATTGTTTAGCCGTTTCATTCTGAGCGTTTACACCTCGAATTCTCGTTGCAAAGGCTTTATGTCTAATGCGGTTTCAATTGACATGCCAAATATTAGTGAATTGACGATCCCCTTAATTGGTCAGGAATAGCGAAGAGAGCTAAGAGTCGAAGAAATATCGCTTACATTTTTGAGTTGAGTAAGAAGGAAAAATATACTCGGCGTTGTAACTTTTTCATTTATTGAAGATTGATATCGCTACTCCCTTGCAGGGCAAATGAGCGAGGAATTTTCGTGTCGCGTTGCTGCTAGTAGCATCTGGATGAAAAGTAACAAAAAGAGCGATTTGAATGATAAGCGAGGATCTGAAAAACCATTAGGCAGCCTAGTTCACGTCCAAAATATGTATAGGTCGCGAACGTGGCTTTGAACCATTTACAACCCTCTGGCATAGCTGGATAGTATTCCAATGCCGCTGCAAGATCATAGGGGTCTTAAACTAGACAATCATTTGCAATGCACTGTAATCAGCTATCTAAAATATAGATAAAGGAATGACGCTAGCAGTATCAAAATCGTAGTACTCGCTTTGCCCGCTATAATGCTTTTGGTTTTAGAGACGCCATTTGCAATTAAAGCCTTAGCGACAAAGAAGTAGCTGAACAGCACTGATACAATTGCGATGGCAAGCAGAACCAAAACGGTTTCTTGGATTGTAACGATTGATTGTTCCATTTTCTCCCTCATTAATTTCTGTGCCGCACAGGATGCACGCCTAACAGGCATCGCACCTAAAGGAATGACTATCTATATTAGATTGCGCAATTCCTTTCGACAATCCATTGGTTTTGCTCATCTTTGTCCGGTAAGGAAATGATCGTGTGAACCTGAATCACTGAAAACGAAAGTCTAGCTTGGGTGATAACTAGTTGTGTTATTTTTATCTTGGATGCCTCTGTCATTTCTGTCACTTTTCTTGTAAAAACCAAGCATTGAATTTAGTTCTATTTTTAAGGAGATAAATGAGTCTTACACCTGAGTTTAAGCAGCAAGTCATTAGTCATTTAGAGCAACTAAGTGAGGCGTTGCAAGCAAGGCTTAGTTCCTTACTTGAATATGAATATCCTCAAGAGGTGACCACATTGGCGTTTGAGGTTGCTGTAGATGGGTTTTCGTCTGGGTTTCCGGTAAAAGTCAGCTTTTTGGATAAAGACAATAATGCACATTTTATCTGTGTTGATGGAAAAACAGAGACTGGCGTGTCCAGTGCGAGTAACTTGTTAACGATTGAGCACGTATACCCTAATGAACTTGAAGATGAATACATCAATATGGATGATTCACTTGACCCCTGGGAGATTGCCACCACAGCTTTGATTGAGTGGTTTTCTTCACGTTGGTTAGCCGCCAAGGGGCAAGATTTTGAGCTAAATGCCTTTATCGCTCCCCATGATAGCCACTATGAGTTCAATTTAGTGCTTAGCAAATGGCAAGAGCGATAGTGGCATTTAACATCAACACAAATATGCATACTGTGCGATTTGGTTTAATAAGTGTGTCATACAGTAACGGTTAGGTGTAAATGAATAAAGAAGACAAACATAAATTACGTATTCGGCGGGAAATTGAAAAGCGAGGGTTAACCTCAATAATGAATAACACGAAATGGAGAGCGTTCTGTGATGCTATGTATAAAGCACTTCCATTTCCGCCGCCGTATATACGAAAGGACGTGCTAGACAGTGATGCACAACCCTTTGCTGAAGATGTGTGGTATATCGGTGATTACGACGAAGGGATACATCCTTTTTACTCAATTGAATGGATAGCCGTTCGACCGAGGCGTGTGATCCCCAGAGGAAGGTTAATAAAAAACGAGCTCGAAAGTATTGAAGCACAATTTATCGAGGTACTTAATAAGCAACATATTCCTTATCAACACAAAGAGGATGTGTTTTTTATTTATGGTTATGCGAATGACTTTTCTGGTATCTCTAAAAATGAGTAAACGTTTGACATTAATTCAATATCAAAAAAGTAGGGGGTAACTCCTACTTGAAATTCTAGCCAACCTCTATGTTGGTAATTGCTAGTACTATTTCTAGAGAATTACCGCCGCATGACACTAAGCCACCCAAATTCGATAAGGAGCGCATTCAACATCCTATGAAATATAAGAATCTCATCATTGAAGATGCACATCCCCCAGCGCAAGCGTCAGAAATTAACCTGTTAGAGGAAATGCTTAAAAAGCAGCTTCCAAATGATTACAAATCCTTTTTACGGTCCTGCAACGGAGGATATTTAGATTACGATATTCTGCTAGAGGTGGGTAAAACGTCAGCTGAATATTTATCCTTTTCCACTCTCTACCCGTTAAGTTGTGAAGATGAATGGGAGTCCAACCCGTTCGAATTGAATCAGGCCAAGCAGCAAGCAGACTTTCCTAACGTCGGCGTTTTGCCCATTGGTGGGGATGGCGGGTCTAGTGTACTTTACTTAGATCTGCGAAATGGGGGACAGGTTGTCGCTTCTGTGTCTGGGCTTCCACAATGGACAGGCTTACGCCAAGAAAGCTCATTGGTGCTAGTGGCAAATTCGTTTAATGAGTACCTGAACAAGCTAACCATTTTGGATGAAACGATAAAACATCACATTGAGAATTTTCTCGTATCTGAAGAAACGGTCGCATCTACGCTTGAATGGTTTGACTCTATTGGACCACAATGGCGAGGTAAATTTGGCGCGTTGTGGAACGAGTATGTGCCGTTTAAACAGGTGTAAAACTGATTCAGTGTCTGTGAATTAAGAGATAGATAACTGAACGTTTGGCTATGGCAGAAGTGTAATCTTGACAATACATCTTGCTTGGTCAGAACAATTAAATAGAAATTTGGAGGTTCATTGAATAACGAAGATTTTATTACCACCATCGAACAGGTGGTCGCGAAAGCTGCGATTAATGACACCATCAGTACCTTGTCGTCACCGCCAGGCAGAAAGCCTGATGGATCCTTGATTCAACAATCTGTGTGGTACAACAGCCTAAGTGATAGTGACCAAGACATGTTGAAACGTATAGTCTCGCGCGCTGTTAACGAGTCGGTATTTGGTTTTCTGTGTGTACTTGATGGTGTTAGGGCTATTTCTGATGCACATGAGACGAACGAACTCACGTTAACTCACAAAGAGACTGTGCTTAATGACGCGCATAAAGAATACCTGCATGATTTATATAGAAACGTGTAGCAAGTGGTTAAATATGCTTGGCTTTTTCTTTAGCATCCTTGTGAGGCGCACACAAGGGGGTTGTAAATGAGAATACTTAATGGGGTTATCAGCCAAAACCTTGATAAGTTGCCGTGTATAACCGTTCTAGCAGAGCATGATAACCAAGGAGTATCCCATGCCCTTTACAATATCTGATGAGCAATTAGTGCTAACTGAACAAGCCCTAAATGCAACCTTGCCAGAGGAATATCGACAAGCGATGAAAGTCGATAATGGAGGTGAAATAAATACAGATGAAGATGATTGGATATTATACCCAATTAAGGATACGTCAGACAGAAAAAGGCTCTCGCGAACGTGTAACCATATACTCAATGAAACTATGGCATGTCGTGGCTATGAGCACTTTCCTCAAAACGCTGTTGCCTTAGCTGGCAATGGGGTGGGGGATCAATTGATATTTCTAAAAGAAGGGGGACAATTTCAAGATAAGGTCTTTCTATGGTTTCATGAAACCGGTGACGTGCAAATGTTGGCCACGTCTTTCGATAAGATAGTTATACCAATTCCATTAAATAATTGGCCTCTCAGAATTCATCCAGCGGGTTTTGAACAAGGCGTCGGTGTGTAGTAATGGTTGTTCCCTTTCAAATACCGAGAACGTAGTGCAAAACCCGCTGGGGAATTCCCTTCGGGCGAATTTTAAAAGGACTTACTCTGTGTTGCTCAAACTTGAAAGAGCACAGGTTAGTTTTTAATAAAGGGCTATCGTTTAAGCGCCTTGATTAAGTCCTTTTAAATTTTCGCTGAGTGGTTAATTATTTAATGGAATTGGTATTAGGCTCTGACATACGTTTTTCTTGCCCTTAAAGAAAGGCAATGATCTACCTTCAGTATCGCAAAACCTAAAGTGAAAAGGGTAACCACAAATTGAATTTACTGCATAAAAGCATACATGAAACTTTGCCTGACGAAATGTACGTCCCTGAACCTCTAGCTAAGTTATTTGATTGGATTGAGCACCATGGGTTTATTAAAGAGACGAAGGAAGGTCGTGTAGGGTATTTATATCCGATCGAAACGTTAAGAAATCAATGGACGGGCGAAGAACGACCAGGTGGAACGATCATAGAGTTTTACGCTGAACAACAAAGTGACGACTTTTACCTTGTTCATGAAGGTATTAAAAACAGATTGCGTATATTTGCTCGCACTGGTGGAGATGGCTCAGTGGCTGCTTTTTGGCTGGATGATAAGAGAGAACAAAAAATTGTGCATATTGGCTCAGGCTCCGGTTCGGTTTTAGCCTGTGTGCTAGCCGAAACCGCTGTGGATTTTCTTCGCTTACTGGCCATTGGTTATGATGAAATATGTTGGAATGACGATTTCGATAAAACACCTGAGCAGAGCTTCGAGGAAAATGAATTTAAGGTAGAACCGAATGTTTTGTTCCAGCAATGGGTGGTCAATGAATTCGACACCTCTATCCCAATTACGGCATTAGACATCGTTAAATACCCCGCTGAGTTTGGTGATGAAAACTCAGAGGACGAATTTTGTAAATGGCTGGATAGACACAGCGGCTAACCCAAAGCTGCTAATCATATAAAACGAAGCGCTCTTACTAGCCAGCGAGCGGGCTTGTTCTTAATAGCCAGCAAGCGGGCTTACTAGGTCAAACAAATGACTGTTGTCGAATAAGCTTGCATCGGTGCTTGCGAGGGTGGCCGTTTGGGCATCGACACTGACTACTGTCAATACGTGCGTTTCTTCATTGGTCAGTATGTTGAACACATCTCCATTTTGACCAGGCAAGGCTTCGCTTTTAATTAATTGAAATCTATCGCCTTTTGCTACGCCCATTTCACTACCGATGTTAATGACGATGTGCTGGTTGTTTTTATGAATAATTTGCCCGAGCGATTTCTGACAGGTCAAGGTATTGCTGATATCAATCACAGCGCTGTTGATGGTATTCAAAACGACTCGGCCGTAATCACTGCGCCAGAATAAACTGTTATAAGTATCCACAGTGTAGGTGGCATTAAAATTCCAGTCGGCTTCGCCATGATAGCTTTGGTTAACCAGCATTTTGTTATTGAACGCATCAAACAAATACAACTGCATGGTAAAATTCCGTCTTAAAGCAACCTCATCACTGATAAGCCCTTTGGTCGTCTGTTCAAACAGGCTAATGTCTCTGATATAGCCAAAAAGTACAAATTGGCTGTGATACTGATCTGCTAAGTGGCGCGCAGTGTCTGAAATGTAACCGAAGGTCGGCTCTTGCAGAACACTTTTAGGAATGAACACCTGATTAATCAGCTGCACCTTGGCCACCAACTCATCTGAGAATAACTGCTGCTCTACCCGTTTACTGACTTGAGGGCCTAAGTCGAAAATTGCACCATAACTGGCTTGAGTGGGTTTAAGTACGGGGAGTTGGGTGACAAGCAGAGCCCGCATGTAGTTGTCATGGCTACAATCAAATAACGGCTCGATATCTACTTTTACGTATACATGCAAAATATCGTCGATAACTTCTTCACTGAGAATATCGACCCGTCTAATTTTGCCTTCACTGCGTAGTTCGGTTTTGCTGCTTTGCAGTAGGCCGTCTAAAGAAATGTCTTTAGCGGTGATCATTATCCCGTGCTGAAATGATGCATCGGCGATGGCGTTTTTAATCGCCGCAGCGCGAATAACATTTAAGTCAGCCCCATCAACCGCAAGCTGAGCGTTGCCTTGATACCATACCGCTAACGCGGGTTGACTAAATAGACTAACAGCGAAAACGAGGAGTAATAGTGTACTTGAAGAGCGGAGTAGCGTGTTCATTTACTCAAGAATACCAAATAGTTTGCCTAGCAAGGATGACTCTTGGTTGTCTTGCTGTTCCCCTTTACCGCTAAATTCGATGCGCGAGTTACCGACTTTAACCGAACTGACGGTGTTGTCGTTATCGATATCGGTTGGGCGTATCTCGCCAGAAAACCGAATAAACTCCTCACCTTTGTTCAGGGTCATCCATTTTTCACCGGCCACGAGTAAATTTCCGTTAGGCATGATTTCAAGCACGTAAACTGTGACATCCCCTTCCAGTGAATTGTCTTGTTTAGTTTCAGCGGAGCTATCAAATTCGTTTTCCTGTTCGAAATCAGCATTCAGTTTGTCGCCATTAATTTGTAATGGCCCAGCGTTTACTGTGACAGGGTCGAGGGTAAAATTACCACTTTTGTCTCGACTGTAATTGAGGGTTTTCTTCGACGATGTTTTTTCCGCTAGCTCCACCAAAATCATGTCGCCCACACGATACCGATTATTCCGTTGATACAAACCGACTAAGTTATCAGGGTCAAAAAGAGAGCCAGTAGGCACTTTTACCGCCGGAAAAGGGTCGATTCTCACTGGACGAAAGTCAGGATCTCCACGCTCAATGTCTGTTTTTGTTGTTTGGATCGCTCGTTGTTTTACATTGGGGTTGGTAGGGCTACTGGCTATCACCTGTTCATCATTGGTGATAGGCGTACTACAAGCGGTAATAACAAGTACCAAAAGTAGCGTTAAGATTCTGATTAACATGACATTAAACTACATTTAGAGAACGAATATAGATGTTCGCACATTCATTTGACGCTTGTCTGTATGACGAGTGTCAAGGTTGTGTAATGAAGCGTCAATTTTGCAAAGATAGGTAAATAAACTGACTGGTGAAGTTCTATTTTGCTATGACTGATATCAAAATCACGTTTACATTTATGTTAATCAGGGGACAGGGTGAGCATCATTGATCAATTCTCGTTAAGTCAATTTAGCGAGACAGACACGGCAGTATTAAGCAATGTTCCACCCAATGCTACTCATGCTGCATCGGCGACGAGTTCATCGCTTGAAAGTAGTACTGGAGTAGGTGCGTATTTCGCGGATATTCTGGCCAGTCTGCAGGGGGCCGCTGGTGAATTCATAGAGAATGATACGCCTAGTGTTACGTCGCAAGCCATAGACTCAAGTGCTACCGAAAATGATACGACGGCCGCATCGACGCTGGCGACTGGTTCTGCTGTAAGTGGTGTGTTTTCAGCGCTTTTATCTATGGATGACACGAGCGATAACAGCGAGAAAAATCTAGAGGATGCTTCGCCCGAAGCGATAATAAGTAAGGTGTTAAGTGCTGATGAAAGTATTGCGCAAATTCAGCAGCAATTAATGGCATCTCTAAATGCTAATTTATTCGGCGGTTTGCTAGGGGAGAGCGCCGGTGTGGATAGCGCCAGCGCTTTAATGGCTGGACTTGGCTCATCATTTTCTGAAGAGTCATTATCCACCATGCAGTCGAATTTACTCACGAGCTTACATTCAAGTTTATTCAGCGGCCTTACCAGTTCTGATGAAAATGCTGTGTCAACCATTGGATTAGAGCAAGGGATACCCTCAACCTCAAAACGTGTTGTGGATGATGTGCAATCAAGCTATTCCCTTTTACAGAACATAAGTAAGGTTTCTTTCGGTGAAGACGGTTTGGGTTTGAATGAACTGTTTGATACGGTCAACATTGCGCAGCACATTCCTATTCTGTCGAGCTTATATCAAGATATGACTGGGGAGGGTATGAGTGCGGCGGCAAGTCTAGCTGGGGGCTTTTTATATGGTGGCCCAACCGGGCTCGCTTTATCAGCGGCCGATCTAGTGGTTAAAGGCGTGACCGGTACTACGGTTAGCGATGCAATAGTCGATTTTGATTACGCTGGCACGTTCTTTGGTGATCACCCTGAGGCGGCAGCTGCGCAAGAAGCCTTAAAAACCAGTGACGCACCAATTGAAGAATCAAGTAATGCATATCAGTTTGTCTCTCGGCTTTTCTAACCGATTGATGACTTAGCTAGCAAGACGTAAGCATGATGATTGCATGAGGTAATGCTCTAGATTGTTTAATCGCTACAACAAAAGGAGCCTCAATGCCCGTAATCGAACCCGCTAACGGAATTTCAACTGAGCTTGATCCTTACCAACCTCAGACGCTGGTAAACATTCAAACACCAGACTGGAGCAAGGATGCCGTTATTTATGAAATTAATCTCCGTCAATTTACCAGAGAAGGTACATTTCGCGCAGCCGAAACGCATTTACCTCGATTAAAGCAGCTTGGTGTGGGTATTTTATGGCTGATGCCTATCCATCCCATAGGTAAGAAGAACCGTAAAGGCTCCTTGGGTAGCCCCTATGCTGTAAGAGATTACTTCGCCCTAAACTCTGAGTTCGGCTGTATTGAGGACATGCGTCATTTCGTGGATTATGCCCATGAATTAGGGCTTTACGTCATCATTGATTGGGTGGCGAACCATAGTGCCTGGGACAATGTGTTGGTTGAGCAACACCCAAATTGGTATGCCACTGACATTGAGGGGAATTTCACCCCCACGCCCTGGTGGGATTGGAACGATATAATAGACTTTGATTACAGTCAGCCTGAGCTGAGAGCCTATATGGCCAGTGCTATGCGCTATTGGGTCAACGAAACAGACATTGATGGGTATCGCTGTGATGTGGCTGGCTTTGTACCACAGGACTTTTGGGTATTGGTACGTAGGCAGTTAGACGCAATTAAACCCGTGTTTATGCTTGCAGAGTGGGAATCTCGCGATTTGCATTACGATGCATTTGATATGAGTTACGCTTGGTCATGGAATGAAGCCATGCACGGCATCGCGCAGGGGAAACTGCCCCTGAGTAAACTTTACAAATATTATTCATGGAATGAGAAATCCTTTCCTCAAGCATCCATGCGTATGACCTTTGTCAGTAATCACGATAAAAACGCCTGGGACGGCACCCAGTTCGAGCAGTTCGGCGACGCGTTAGAGTGCGCCATTGTGTTATCAGTATTAGGGGAGGGCATGCCATTAATTTATAACGGGCAAGAGGCTGGTAATCCAAAGCGCTTGGCTTTTTTCGAACGAGACCCTATCGACTGGCGAGGTCATCGCATTGGAGACTTGTACACGGATTTGATTGCTTTAAAAAAAGCCCACAGTGCTTTGCACAACGGCCAGTGGGGGGCACGAATGATGCCCATCACTAACTCTCACCCTGACAAGGTGTTCAGCTTTATGCGTCAGGATAAAGCCAGTAAGGTCATTGTCATGCTTAATCTAAGTGGTGAGTCAATCCCTTTATCATTAACATCAAGGGCCGTATTTGGCTCAGTAGAGGATTGGCATACGGGTGAGCGTATTGAGTTGACGAGCAAATGCGAATTTAACCTAGGGCCTTGGCAATGGTTGATTTTCACTGCGTAACGAATGGCTGAATGCATGGCGAAACCATAACGATAATCAGGCCGGTCATTATCGCAGTGTAGTGACGCCGCTATCGCTATAGAGACACCCATGCTAATTATCGCTATAGAGACACCCATGCTAATGACGGTCAGTCTTGGTTGTAATCTATTCGAGGCATGTTGCTTTCACCGTCCTAAAACCAACGAAAGTGGCTCCTGTTTATTCTCGATAAACTAGCGGTGATAGGAAACTGATTGAACGGTGGCGCCAAAGGCTAAAGGAGGGGGTCCATGTAACGCTTTGTTGGAATTTTTATCATGGGTGTCCATATAACGTTTTTGGATGGGGGCCATGTAACGTTTTTAGAATATTTATAAAGATACCCACGACGCTGATCGGGCAACTTTAACGTTGCGCTAGTCGGGCGTTTTGTCTTGGATAGCATCGGCATTGTGTCATCAAGTTAATTGCTAGAGCGACATCCTCGGATGCGGGAATGGAGGATAGCGCAATGAATTCAGTTTAGGTGGCAATAATAATTTATCGATTAAAGGCGATTAAACTCTGAAAATCTAGCGATTATTTGGCATAATCCTCCTCTTTTTCCGTAAAGGTATGTGCGCCGTTCGTTATGTCCAAGTCTTCTAAACTGTTTGCCCCTGAGGGTATTTTATCTCAAGCAATACCCGGATTCACGGTGCGCCAAGCGCAAACCGATATGGCGAATGCAGTAGAAGAGGCAATCGAGCACAAGTCGGCTTTGATTGTAGAGGCTGGAACAGGCACAGGTAAAACCTTTGCCTATTTAGCCCCTGCGCTACAAGCAAAAAAGAAAACTATCGTCTCAACAGGCACTAAAAACCTGCAAGAGCAGCTTTATCATCGAGATTTACCCCTAATTAAAAAAGCCATTGGGGTCAATGGTAAAATAGCCCTGCTTAAAGGGCGTTCTAATTATTTGTGCTTACATCGCCTTCGTCAGCATGGTGGCAGTAGTACCTTGCTTGACAAGACCACAATGGTTGAACTGTCTGATGTACGCCGCTGGGCCACATCAACTAAAACCGGTGACATGGGGGAGATGAAAACCCTCGCTGAAGATGCCAAAGTACTGCCGTTTGTTACTTCCACGGTAGATAATTGCTTAGGTAAGGACTGCCCCGATTACGAAGATTGCTACATGATCAAAGCGCGGCGCAAAGCACTCGATGCAGATTTGGTCGTGGTTAATCACCATTTATTTTTCGCTGATATGGCCCTTAAGGATACCGGGTTTGGTGAGCTAATCCCTGAAGCTGACGTGGTGATATTTGATGAGGCCCATCAAATACCCGATATCGCCAGCGAGTACTTTGGTGAAGCGTTATCTAGCCGCCAATTGCATGATTTAAGTCGTGATTTAGAGATGGTGTACCGCACCTCGCTTAAAGACGCGAAGCAACTCCATACGGCAGGTGAAAAATGCAAAATGATTTCAGCTGATTTGCGTTTGTTGTTTCCTGAGCAGGCACAAAAGGGCAACTGGCGAGAAATGTTAACGCGCAGTGACGTGCAAACTCAAATCAGCAAGTTAACCGATTCACTCAATGTTTTGTATGAAGTGATCAAACTACATTTGAGCCGAGACAAAGACTTAGACAGCATTTTTGAACGGGTTAGTGACGCCAGAATGAAACTGACGCGCTTGACCGACGCCAACCAAAAGGGCGTCAGTTTGTGGTACGAAACCACCATGCGTCATATTGTGCTGCATCTAACCCCTTTGAGCATCGCGGCGAAATTTTCTAAAATTGTCTCATCGCCAGAGCGCACCTGGGTATTTACCTCAGCAACATTAATGGTCGGGGATGGGTTTGAGCACTTCCAGCGCCAAATGGGCTTGCAGCAAGCAAAAACACTTTCTCTTGATAGTCCATTTAATTATCAAAAGCAGGCCATGCTGTGTGTGCCACGTTTTTTACCTGAGCCTAATGCCAGAGAGATGCGCCAAACCCTACTCGATATTTCGCTTAAATTGATTGCTGCCAGCGGTGGGCGTTGTTTCTTGCTGTTCACTAGCCATGCTACATTGCGAGCGATTGCTGCTATGTTAGAAGACAAGGTCGATAATCCAATTTTAGTACAGGGCACCACCACGAAGCGTGCGCTGCTGGAATCCTATGTAAATAGCGATAATGCAGTTTTGCTTGGAACGGGTGCGTTTTGGGAAGGCGTGGACGTAAGAGGGAATGATTTAACCTGTGTGTTAATTGATAAGTTACCGTTTGCCTCACCGGATGACCCATTACTGCAGGCGCGAATTGAAGATTGTCGCAAAGCGGGTGGCAATCCATTTGCTCAACTACAAATTCCGCAAGCTGCCATTGCGTTAAAGCAAGGGGCAGGGCGTTTGATACGCGACGAAACTGACAGAGGTGTTTTGGTTATTTGTGATAACCGCTTAGTCACGAAAGACTACGCAAAGACATTTTTACGCAGTTTGCCGGATATGCAACGAACGCGACACTTGCCAAATGCGCTGGCGTTCCTTGAAGAAATCCATGAGGATGCCCAGCAAGCAAAAAAAGCGCTTAAGGCCATTAAAAAATCTGCAGACGAACAAAATTTGCAAGCTGTAAAAGCCGGAGCTGACCAAGCAGAAGAAGGCCACTCAGCACCAGCGAACACAGCGGATACAAGCGACATCTTAAAGAAGGAAATACAGTGAATCTTTTGATCATTGATACGGCAACAGAGGCGTGCTCTGTTGCGCTCAATATAAACGGCCAACACTTTGAGCAATTTGAAATATGCCCTCAGCAACATAGCCAGCGTATATTACCCATGATTGAGGACTTACTTAATCAAGCTGGTGGGACACTCGCGCAACTTGACTATTTAGGCTTTGGACAAGGCCCGGGCAGTTTTACCGGCGTGCGTATAGCCACAGGTATTTTGCAAGGCTTAGCTCTAGGTACACAATTGCCCGTGGTAGGGGTATCTACATTAGCGACGATGGCACAGCAAGCGATAGATGAACACCAAGCGCAAGATATATTTTGTGCCATAGACGCCCGTATGGGGGAAGTGTACTTTGCGCACTATCAAGCATGCGACGGCCTAGCAACACTGGTTGGCCATGAGCAAGTGTTACCCCCAGAGGAAGCTGCTGACATTCTTTTGCAAAAGTCCACAACATCATCATTTGGGGTTGGCACAGGTTGGGCGGCGTATGATGCTCTGCTAGGTAATGTCGAGAGTGAACGACAACCAAAGGTGTTAGGTGCTGTTCTCTATCCAAATGCGAAATACATGTTGCCTTTGGTAGAAAACGCGGCCAAAGCGGGGCTTGCTAAAGAGATAGAAGAGGTCGAACCGGTGTATTTGCGCGATAAAGTTACTTGGAAAAAGCTACCAGGGCGAGAGTAATAACCATATTGCCTAGCCATATGGGGAATAGCAAAGCTGGGTAAACCTGTGCTATAAGTAAACAACGATGTGTTAACTCTGTATTGCTTCTGCCATGTCTTTAATACATCGTTATCTGTTTAATTGAGTGAATAAGAGGGTCACGTGAGAGTCGAATCGTCCGTTAGCGCATTGCAACGCCCATTGCACGACAATGCAATTAAGCGCAACAAGCAAGAAGATAATGCCAAGCAAGATGTGGCATCGGCGTTTGACGGTGCTAAAAATGTACAGGACATTATTCGCAGTGGCTCAGTAGAAGCGTTCAGCCAAGCAGATACATTTCGTCAGCAAGCCAGTGCTGACGATACCTCAACCTTTAGTTCGCAAAACGCGATTGATATCTATCAGAGTGTGTCCAAAGAAGAGCGACGCAGTGAGATTCAGCAAATGTTAGGCGTTGATACCTTCGCTTAAGTGCCAGTTAGCAACGCTTTCTTGTTGTTTAAATAAGCCTTTTAGAGTCACTACCTTAGTAAAACTGTCCCTTAGTATGCTTCCTGCCTGTAACGTTTTGATACAAGCCATTTAAAGATTGTTAAGTTCTGCTTTAGCCAGATCTGTAGTATCGTTAGTTCATTGATGTATTTTTGTCGAGGTCGTTATGTACACTAAAATAGGTTTCCTATTCGTTACAATGTGGTTAGCAGGTTGTTCAACACTTCCGGAGCAAATTCAGTTACCTGATGAGACGAACTTGATTACGTATCAAGAAGCGGCGTCGAAATCTAAAGATGTTTTAGGTCAGAAGGCTCGTTGGGGCGGGGTGATAGCTAAAGTGGAAAACAAACCCAATGATACACTGATTGAAATGGTGTATTACCCGCTGCGCAGTTATGGTCGTCCACTGCAAGGCGATGAAAGTATTGGGCGCTTTCGGGTTTATGTAAGTGGTTTCTTAGATCCTATGGTGTATAAGAAAGGCCGAACCATGACCTTTACCGGTGATTTCGTGCGCTTAGAGAAAGGTATGGTAGGTGAGCATGAATATGTGTTTCCGACACTTGCTTCAAGTGGCTATTACTTATGGAAAGAGATTCAGCAAGTTGATGTGAATATGATAAGCGTTTGGCCTTATGATTACTGGCGATACGGTTGGTACAATCGCCCGTTCCACAACCGGCTGATTATACGTAATACGCATCGCACACGAAGTAGCCCAGCAAAATCGAAGTCGTCAGCTAAGGCGAAAAGCAACTGATTTAGCGAGTGTTGCTGTAAAAAGCAGATGAAACGGCTACTCATGTCATACCTTTTTGGTATCTCTGATAGCCGTTTTTTTATGGATAAATCATGCAAGAAATGAATATAAAAGACATTCGTAAACAAGAACTTGAATTTCCCCTGCGCAATATCACGCTCCGTGGCCTAGGTTTTGGCAACCCCTCTAAACCCCTTATTGTTGCGTTACATGGTTGGCTAGACAATGCCGCCACATTTGAACCACTGGCCGGCTATTTAACCGATTTTTATTTGGTCTCACTGGATCTCGCTGGTCATGGTAAATCTGATCACCGCAGTAAAGATGCCCACTATCATTTAGTTGACTTTGTTTATGACGTACATGAGGTGGTCGAGTCTCAAGGCTGGGATAATTTTATTTTACTGGGGCATTCGATGGGCGGCATTATCGGCTCTATGTATACCAGTTGCTTTCCAGAGAAGGTGAGTAAATATATAACAATCGAATCCTTAGGGCCGTTTACTAAAGAAAGTGAAAGTAGCCCAGCACAATTACGTGAATCTATTGAGAGCCGTTTAGCCGGTGCGGCGAGTACGGGCAAGCATCCGTCAAATAAGCAAAGTGTTATTCGCGCACGCGCAATTGCCGGTGGATTTTCAGAGGATTGTGCAGCGATATTAGTTGAGCGTAATCTCACAGAGATAAACGGACAACTTGAATTCACTACAGATAGACGACTGAGAACGTTTTCTTCTTTACGACTTACCGAAGAGCAAGCTCAGGCATTTTTAGAAGCCATTACTTGTCCGACCATTTTAATCATTGCGGATAACGGTTACGAAATAGTGAAAAAAAACGCCGAACTACGAAAAAACTGGATAAAGCAGGTTAAATTCTTGCAAGCCCCAGGGTCACATCATCCGCAGCTGGATAATCCGCAGGCAGTTTCTGCGCATATATTGCACTTTGTACACGAAAATTAACTATTTATGGTTAAAATGTTAATTATTTGTAGGGATCTGCGTTTATCTTTCTATAGCCTTTGGGTATTATGCGGCGCAATAAGTAGTATAATACCGTCGACCATCGCATTTGTGCATTTTTCTGTGGTCGAGGTGGCGCCGAGGAGGCAATGTGGAAAAGTCCTGGTTAAAGAGTTATGACGCTCGAGTACCTCATGAAATCAATCCTGATAGTTACGCTTCTATAAACGATATATTTGAACAGGCTGTATCAACTTACGCTGACAGCGTGAGTTATATCAATTTAGGTCAGTCGATCACTTTCAAAGAGCTTGAGCAAAAATCTAAGCAATTCGCAGCTTACCTTCAACATTCTGGCTTAAAAAAAGGCGATGCGGTCGCTATTATGATGCCTAACTTGCTGCAATATCCTATTGCGTTGTTTGGCGTGCTGCGTGCTGGAATGGTCGTGGTCAATGTTAACCCTCAATACACCGCACGGGAACTTAAGCATCAACTCAATGATGCTGACGCCAAAGCCATTATCATTGTTGAAAACTTTGCGTGCACATTAAGTGAAGTGATTGATGACACCCCGATTCAGTCTGTTTTGCTCACGCAAATAGGCGATATGTTAGGAGTGCCTAAGAAATGGCTGACTAACTTTGTTGTTAAATACGTGAAAAAAATGGTTCCTGCTTATACCTTGCCCTCTGCTATGCAGTTTATGGACGCAGTGAAAGAAGGGGCAAGCAAATCCTATGAGCGGCCGAATGTGTGTGGCGATGATATTGCGTTTTTGCAATACACAGGGGGAACGACAGGTGTATCGAAGGGCGCTATGCTCTCTCATAGAAATATGGTGGCTAACTTAGAACAAGCTTCGGCGATTTTAAATACCGTAACCGAGCCCAATAAAGAATTGGTCGTCACTGCTCTGCCGCTTTATCATATCTTCGCATTGCAGGCGAACTGCTTGTTGTTCCTAAAACTAGGCTGTGCCAATTTATTGATCACCAATCCCAGAGACATGACCGCGTTTGTTAACGAGCTAGGTAAGTATCCCTTCACTGTGTTAACCGGTGTCAATACGCTGTTTAACGGTTTACTTAATACCCCAAGTTTTGCTGAACTTGATTTTTCCAATGTGAAGTTTTCTCTTGGTGGTGGTATGGCGGTGCAGCGCTCTGTCGCTGAGCGTTGGTATAAACTAACCGGTCACGTGCTACTTGAAGGCTATGGTCTAACAGAGTGCAGCCCTATTGTTAGCGTTAACCCGCCTCAGTTAGAACAATACAACGGTTCAATTGGTTTGCCGTTGCCCTCGACTGATATTCGGTTAGTTGATGACAATGGGGTAGATGTCGGCATCGGCGAGCCAGGAGAAATGTTAGTTAAGGGTCCGCAGGTAATGTTAGGGTACTTGAACAGACCTGATGCGACCGATGAGATCATAAATGATGGCTGGTTGGCCACAGGGGATATTGCCCGCTGTGACGAAGACGGCTATTTCTATATAGTAGATCGTAAAAAAGACATGATTTTGGTGTCAGGATTTAATGTATTTCCGAATGAAATAGAAGAAGTCGTAGCCATGCATGATGGGATTGTTGAAGTCGCTGCGGTAGGTGTTCCCCATGAAGCATCTGGCGAAGTGGTGAAGTTGTTCGTGGTTCGCCACGATGACAGCCTATCAGAGCAAGACGTGATTGAGCACTGCCGTAAACACTTAACTGGATACAAGGTTCCGAAAAAAGTTGAGTTTAGAGACGAGCTTCCAAAATCGAATGTTGGTAAGATACTGCGCAGAGAACTTCGCGACGAGAAATAATGGCAGCGTTCAAGACGCTTGTGATTGTTTTATAGATAAACGCCGGCTTTTTGCTGGCTTTTTTATGTGTTTGGAAAGACGTGCAATATATATCAATTACCACAAATGAAACCTTGAACGCCTATTGCGCTCAATTGGCAAAAGCTGACGCGATTGCCGTTGATACTGAGTTTGTGCGCACCCGTACTTTGTATCCGAAACTCGGTTTGATTCAAATATACGATGGACAGCAAATCGCGCTTATTGACCCATTGGAAATCAGTGACTTTAGTGCACTTAAAGCGATTCTAACCGATGAAAATATCGTCAAAGTTTTGCACTCCTGTTCTGAAGATATTGAAACCTTTATCTGTGCATTGGACGTTGTGCCTAAACCTATTTTTGACAGCCAGTTCGCTGCGGCTATCGTCGGTATGGGTCCGTCATTAGGCTATGCAAAGTTAGTTGAAGTCATGCTGGATATCCAGGTAGATAAAGGTGAATCGCGCACCGATTGGCTAGCTAGGCCTTTGTCCCCTGAGCAGTGTCGCTATGCCGCCTATGACGTGTTGTACTTGTTCCAGCTTTATCCCACTTTACTGAATAAAACCCGCGCTCAAGGCCGACAAGCTTGGGTGTTTGCTGAAATGGAAAATTTATCACGTAAAAAACAAAGTCAAATTCCTTACGAATTGCTCTATTTGAATATCAAAAACAATTGGCACGTGACGGGTAAGTCTTTGTATGTATTACAGCAGCTCGCCGCGTGGCGAGCCAAAGAAGCGCAACAGCGCGATTTGGCACTGAATTTTGTTGTGCGGGAAACCAATTTAGTTGAAGTCGCGAAAAAACTGCCTACGAGTAAAAATGCCCTACATCAAATATCTGGCCTCACGCCGCAAGAAATTCGTATCAATGGGCAAGCAATGCTTGATATTGTTGCCGCAGCTGAGCAAGTAGATGCCGCGCAGTATCCCCAACCGGTAGAGCGGCTAGTGGATTTCTCACGCTTTAAAAAAGTCGCAGCAGCTGTGCGCCAAGTCTGTGTACAAACGGCAGAAAAACTCCACATACCTGTGGAACTTATTGGTTCGAAAAAACAAATCAACCAACTAATAAAGTGGTGCTGGTTTAAGGAAGATGACACGCGAGCACAAGGCTTGTTACCCGATTTGCTAGAAGGCTGGCGAGGGGAACATTTACGTGGGGCCTTAGAAAATGTCGATGGTTTGAATATGTTGGTGTCAATCAGAGCGGGGGAATCAAATGATGCTTAATTTATTGTGCGCGGTGTATAAAAGCACAAGGAAAGCAGATACTTATTTATATGTGCCTGGTCGTGATGATTTTTCTCGCGTTCCTGAACCATTGATGGAAATGTTTGGTACGCCTCATTTTATTATGATCATGCCTATCAAGAAAGATAGAACTTTGGGGCAGGTTGATATACAGACGTTGCGAGACGAATTGACAAAAAATGGTTTTTATCTACAGCTACCCCCTCCACAAGAAAATTTACTCAAGCAACATCTGGCTGCACAAACACCCAAGGAATAATGTCTTGGGTGGAAAACGCTTTTCCTATTTCTCCGACTTTCCATTTATTACTCTTTAAGGAGCGTATAATGTCTCGTTTGGCTTTTTACATTTTAATCATAACGTGTCTTTTACTGCTACCCGAACCGGCCAACGCACAAGCTGATAAAAGCCAAGAAGGGTTTGAACGCTATATTCAGAATTTCAAAGAAGAAGCTATCGCCAAAGGCTACGAACCATCATTTCTTGAGCGGGTCTTTACTGATGCCACTTTTCGCCAACGAGTGGTAACAGCGGATAAAAATCAGCCTGAACGAAAACTAACCTTAGATACTTACCTCGCAACGCGGGTACCTGACTGGAAAGTGCAGCAAGCCGTTGAGTTACTAAAGGAGCATGAAGATGTGCTACACCAAGTTGAGAACAAATTTGGTGTGCAGGCACGGTTTATTGTGGCGCTATGGGGGAATGAAAGTAACTTTGGCAAAATTACTGGCAAGTATCCTGTTATCTCATCACTGACGACTATGGCTTATGAGGGACGTCGTGAAACCATGTTTAAGAAGCAGCTTTACGCCGCATTAGATATTTTGCAACAAGGCCATATTAATCAGGAACAATTCTTAGGCTCTTGGGCTGGGGCCATGGGACAGAGTCAATTCATGCCGACATCTTTCTTACATTATGCCTATGATTTTGACGGTGATGGTAAGAAAGATATTTGGAATAACCCTGCTGATGTATTCGCGTCAATCGCCAATTTTTTAAAAACAGAAGGCTGGAGTGACAGCGCAACATGGGGGCGACAAGTAACCTTGAGCCCTGACTTTGATTTATCGTTAGCTGGGTTAGAAAAAGCTAAAATGCGCACGTTGCAACAGTGGCAAGACCTAGGTGTACGCAAATATGATGGCAGCGCCCTACCGGCTGTGAATGTGAAGGCCTCTCTCATTATGCCTGATGGTGAAAAAGGGCGTATCTATTTGGTTTACAATAATTTTCATACTCTGATGGGCTGGAATCGTTCTAGTTACTTCGGTGTATCTGTGGGATATTTGTCAGATCGCATCAAAAAGGGCAATTAAATGTATCAGCATCATGATGTCAATGGTCGGCCTATCGATCTACCCGTAGGCAAAGTGGTTTGTGTAGGGCGCAATTATCTTGAACATATTCAAGAGTTAAATAACGAAGTACCCGAACAGCCATTGTTATTTATAAAGCCCAGCACAGCTTTGTGTGACGTACAGCAGCCCATTTCCATTCCGAAGGATAAAGGCAGTTGCCATAACGAACTGGAAATCGCTATTTTGGTTGGCAAACAACTTACCGATTGCGATGAAGACACGGCTAAACGCAGTATCCAGGGGGTAGGTTTAGGGTTAGATCTTACGCTACGTGACGTTCAGGGGGCATTAAAAGCAAAAGGCCAGCCTTGGGAGCGAGCGAAAGGGTTTGACTTTAGTTGCCCCATTTCTCCTTTTGTTTCTATCGATAAGATTGATATTGAGGGAAATATTGAATTCAGTTTATCGGTCAATGATAACGTGAGGCAACAAGGCAATAGTGCAAATATGATGCACTGCATAACGTCTTTATTAGTGGATATCTCAAAAAGTTTTACCTTATTGCCAGGAGACATAGTGCTAACAGGTACACCTAAGGGGGTAGGACCACTCAAGGAAGGTGACGAATTGCGCTTAGTGTTAAAAGAGCATTTATTGATTAAGACTAAAGTTACTTGAAGCAAAATTCACCCTTGGCTAGCATTTAAACAGGCGATAAGCCAATGAACAAGAGTAGTAAACCATGGTTTTCACACAGCAACACCGATTGGATTTAGTCAATAGGTTGGTTATTTTTGAAGCTGTGGGTCATGTAGATCATGTTGATAAAATGGAAGTGGTCATCAAAAAAGCGATCAATTTGGCTCATATACATAATCTGAAAGGGATCTTACTCGATCTCACTGGGTTAAAAGTAACTTATGACAACGTCTTGATGATAGATGCGTTTGTTCGCATGCGAGACGAAGACTGGTTTGGTATACTCAGATTGGCTAGGCTTGTTCCTAATGCCGCTCATTCCCACACTCATGGTTTAATTGCCGAGATTACCCAAAAATTCAATCTGCCGATTAAAACATTTGATACGAAAAGTAAGGCAATTGCCTGGTTATTATACGATTATGAATGATAGATTTTGGCTCGATACGCCGCTAGAAAAAATGAACGAAGCACAATGGGAATCAATATGTGATGGTTGTGCTAAATGCTGTTTGCATAAATTTATCGATGATGATGAAGCTGAATCAGCCGCCCCAACAGCGCATATTCAAGCAGGTGAACAAATTCATTATACCAATATTGCCTGTGGTTTGTTGAACACGAAAACCTGCAACTGCACTCGTTACGAAGAACGCACTGTATTGGTGCCTGATTGCGTAAAATTGACCAAAGAGAATATTGATGACATATTTTTTATGCCGACCAGTTGCAGTTACCGGCGTTTGCACGAAGGTCGAGGTTTACCTTCATGGCACCCACTTTTAAACAAGGGCAAAAAAGCCAAGATGCACAAGGTAGGAATGTCAGTGCGCGGGAAAACGGTTTTCGATCATGATGTCGAATTAGAAGATTTCGAAGATTATATCGCCACATGGCCGATAGAGGACACAGATTAATAAGGATGTTTTATTACAAACGAGTGTTATCCTAAGGGCTCAAAGAGGTAGTAAAATGATTTTTACTCAACATCACAGATTAGACATAGTCAATAAACTGGTTATCTTCGAAGCGTCTGGTGACATTAGTCATGTGGACAAAATGGGTATTGTGATCCAAAAGGCACTTGCCTTAGCTATTGAGCACAAGCTAACGGGCGTTTTGCTCGATCTCACTGAGATAGGCATGAACTATGACCCAGTGCCCTTAGTCGAAGCGTTTGAAAAAATGAAGAAAGAGAATTGGCTAGCGTCAATCAAAATTGCACGTTTAATTGCTCCAGGGGAATATACCAACGAATTTATTGAC
Organism: Paraglaciecola mesophila; assembly: GCF_009906955.1. Classification (GTDB taxonomy): domain Bacteria; phylum Pseudomonadota; class Gammaproteobacteria; order Enterobacterales; family Alteromonadaceae; genus Paraglaciecola; species Paraglaciecola mesophila_A. The sequence continues at coordinate 1,332,020 of NZ_CP047656.1, read as the reverse complement.
CATATCTGCCATGAGCTTGAACTGCCTATTCGAACCTACGAATCCAAAAGTAAAGCGATCAGTTGGTTGTTGTACGATTTTGAAGGTGTGAACCCCGCGGTGAATGGTGAATAGTCTCCGCACTATCAGCAATTAGATTTGTGATAAGAATTGGTTAGCGGTATTTAGATACCCTTGTTTTTTACTTTCCACCATTTTATCCACTTGGCTGCACATCATTGCCCAGCGGTGATTTTTTTTAAGTTCGGTGTGGTTTTTTATTATCCAGCGCCAATATAAAGCGTCCCAAACCTCCGACCATGGCCCTTTTTTGTAGTGACTCATTTTTATAATGTAATTCGACCCGCAGAAATACGGTTTAGTCGTGATTTGTCCGCCGTCAGCGTGTTGACTCATAGCATACACATTGGGCACCATCACCCAATCGTAGCTATCCACAAACATATCCATAAACCAGCGATATATTTCGTTTGGTTCGAATTCACAAAGAAAAAAGAACCCTCCTAGTACCATCAACCGCTCAATGTGATGACAATAGCCTGTTTGTAAGATACGCCTTATGGTGTCGTCGATGGGGGCTATTTTGGTGTCGCCTCGATAAAACGACCCTGGTATTGCGCGATGATGCTGCCAATGATTAGCGGTACGCATTGATACCCCCAAATCATTGTAAGTCGCCCGCATGAACTCTCGCCATCCTATAATTTGCCGTACAAACCCTTCTACGCTAGCAAGCGGAACGTCATGCTCTTTAGCATAGTGTATGGCTTGGCTTATCACTTGTTTAGGTGTTAACAAACCAATGTTGAGCATGGGGGTAAGAATACTGTGATATAGCCAACTTTGGCCTTCTACTATGGCATCTTCAAAGGGACCAAATTGATCAAAGCGTTGCTCAAAAAAATTATCTAACCAATGCTGCGCGTCATGATGGGTAGCCGGGTATATTATTTTTTGCCCCTCTCCAGGGTGATGTGAAAACTCTTTTTGCAAGCGAGCGATCGCTGCTACATGATAGGGGGTCTTACTTGCTAATTCCATTGTTGGGATTTTATCGAGATCGCGCTTAGGAATTTTTTTACGGTTTTCATGATCGTAGCTCCAGCGCCCGCCGACAGGTTGGTCATTTTCAACGAGGATGTTCATACGTTTACGCTGAAATTGATAAAAGTCTGCCATGTACCAGCGGTTTTTATGTTCTCGATAAGCACTATTTTGGCGCTGGGAGTTTAAGAAGCCAGCTGTCTTGTACCAAGTGATCTGAAGGTTATTGCGATGGGCGTTGTCTTCAAGTCGTTTTTTTAACAGGTAATCGACTGGGTCTAACGTATGAATATGCGTGACGCCATGGTCGACAAGTAAAGTAAACAGTCGAGTTTGACTGGCGCTACCCTCTTGATATTTCAGGCTGAGGCAGCTCAGCCCTTTTGCGCGCAAATAATCTTCATAATACGCCATCGATGCTATATGTAATTGCAGTTTTTGTTGATGAAAGCACTGGGGATAAATGCTATCACCAAAAAATAGATCGTCTTCTACCAAGTAGACCTGCTTGCATTCATCGTTAATACAGGGATGCTCAGCAAATAATTGCTGAGGGAAAATAATCCAAGCTGAGTGCACAATAATGTCTCGTTTATAGGGCTTTTTTGACTTGTACGAGGGCGGGGCATTTTGGATCGATTGACGCCTTTAAGCGTGCACACTTACCTACGTTTTTTGCCTTTTTATTCCTATATCGAACTAAGCAAGATACTGGTTTCACTGTTAAGAACACCTGGAGTTGTGCGCACCCTTCTTAGTACTAGGTCAAATTCGGTGAGTGTGGTGGTTTGAATATTGGCGATTAAATCCCATGCGCCATTTGTGGTGTGCATATGGGTAAGTTCGGGGAGACCGCGTAGTTTTTGGATCACTTGTGAAGTGGATTTTCCCGCTACTTCAATCATCATAATTGCTTTAATCAGATTTTGCTCGACCTCGTGATGGGCGCGGATTGTGAACCCCAAAATCGCGCCAGAGCTGAGTAATCTATCTAATCGATTCTGCACGGTTCCACGAGATACCCCAAGGATTTGCGATAGTTTAGCCACTGGGGCACGCCCGTCTTTGCGTAAAATAGCAATTAAATTAATGTCTAGGTCATCAAGTATTTGGGTTTCTTTCATTATTGGTGCCTTTATTCATATCTACTATCAAAATGGTGTCTTAATTAGCATATTGTATTGTGTAGGGTGTCTATATGCACTATATCCCCACAATATTTGCAACTTTTTGGCATTTAACCTAGCTGGCTGACTAATTACACTGACGTCACCTTTATTTTGAGTGAGTCAGTTATGCAATCTTCTAAGCCAAATTCAGAACAAAACCCAGTACAAGCCGCGGTATCACAAGTGGCGTTTTTAAGCGTTCAAGACTTACTGGAGTTGGTCTCCCTAGTAGGAATGGAAACGTTTATATCAGGGTTGGCGAAAACGATTGAGGCCGATTTCAAACGTTGGTCTTTGTTTGATAAATCCCCTCGGTTTGCGGCACATTCACCCGACGGTGTGATTGAGTTAATGCCAACCAGTGACGGGCAAAACTTTAGCTTTAAATACGTTAATGGCCATCCTAAAAATACCCAAAAAGGCCTGCAAACCGTTACTGCTTTTGGTGTATTGGCTGACGTGGATTCTGGCTACCCCTTATTGTTATCTGAAATGACTGTGTTAACTGCGCTGCGCACAGGGGCTACTTCAGCACTAATGGCGACCTATTTAGCGCCTAAAAATAGCCAATGTATGGCGCTTATTGGAAATGGAGCACAATCTGAATTTCAGGCATTTTCATTTCGCACATTATTGGGCGTGAATACCTTGCGTCTTTATGACGTAGACAGTAACGCCAGCCAAAAATGCCGAGCTAATCTTTTACAACATGGTTTTGACGTGACGATATGTGTCAGTGCCAAAGAAGCGATTCAAGGGGCTGACATTATTACAACCTGCACTGCGGACAAACGCAATGCGACTATTTTAACTTCCGATATGGTCAATGATGGGGTGTATATCAATGCTATTGGTGGTGACTGCCCAGGTAAAACCGAGCTAGACAAGGATTTATTATTACGCGGCAAGGTATTTGTGGAGTTTGAAGAGCAAACGCGTATTGAAGGAGATATTCAGCAACTAAGCCCTGACTTTGGCGTTACAGAAATGTACAAAGTGATCAATCAACAAGTTGATGGACGCACGTCACCTTCGCAATTAACCATTTTTGATGGTGTCGGGTTTGCCATCGAAGATTTTTCTGCCCTGCGCTATGTGTATCAACTGATGTCACAGCACCTACCTGCCAAAGAACTTGAGTTGATTGCCACGCCCGATGATCCGCGAGATTTATTTAGCTTATTTGTTAGCAAGAATATCATGAGAAAAGCAGGCTAACCTGATGAGTAAACGCAATCCACAGGCACCGTCAGCCGTTATAATGATCCGCCCGCATTATTTCTATGCTAATCCGCAAACTGAAGGTGATAATGCATTTCAACGCCTCGCAAGTGATGAAGCAAAAATAGCGCAATTAACCAGTGATGTTAGTTTACGTAAACAAGCTTATGCGCAGGTTACACATGCCGCTGAGATCCTAAATTCACACGGCATTAGGGTTCATATTTTTGAAGATGAAACACAAGAGACGCCAGATTCCGTGTTTCCGAATAATTGGTTTTCAACGCACAGCGGTGGGCATATTGCGATTTACCCTATGTATGCGGAAAATCGGCGCAAAGAAAGGCGCAGCGATATCATTGATATGCTCAAACAAGAATACAGAGTACAAGACGTGATTGATTATTCGGGCCTTGAGCACGATAAGCTGTATTTAGAAGGGACGGGTGCCATGGTGCTCGATCATATCGAACGCGTTGCGTATGCGGTTCAATCGAATCGAACTAACCCATTGGCGTTAGAGCGTTTTTGTAGCCATTTTAATTACGAACCTATGTTATTTGATGCCACTGATGAGAATGGGGTGGCTGTGTATCACACGAATGTGTTGATGTGTATTGGTACTGATTTTGTCATGCTTGGTAGCGATATGATCGGTGACGAAAGTCGCCGCGAGGAAGTGATCGCACGCTTCAAAGAGTCAGGCCGAGATGTGATTGTACTTACATCTGAGCAAATTGCTGATTTTTGCGGTAATGCGCTCGAATTACAAAGTACCCACCATCGTTTGCTCGTGTTATCGCAACGCGCTTATGATGCGCTAACGAGTGCACAGCGAGATAGACTTGAAAAGAGTGTGACGCTCGTGCCACTAGACGTATCGGCCATTGAGACTGCGGGTGGTTCCATTCGTTGTATGTTGGCGGGGATACATTTAGCAGCGCGACCGATGCAGTAAACCATGAAAAAAGGGAGCGAAGGCTCCCTTTTTAAGATTGGCTTTTGTCTATCCTAAACACTGCGTTTCACTAAAAGTCGCGCGCCGAGCACGACAAACCAAATAGCGCTATAAATGGCAAAGACCACCATCATCCATTGGGGCATGCTCATCTGCAGAAACACCCAATCTATATCGCCGCAATCTCCTGTTGCAGCAAATAGGTTGGGTAACCATTCATGTAACGGCAACCAGCTAGGGAAATTAGGCACGATTTCACAAGTGGCAAAGAAAGGGTTGGACGCAGTTTGAAGGTCGTAATGCTCCCATGCAATCAATCCCCCCCAAATAGCCGACACGCCCCATACTGCATACGCAAATAAGCGCGTAAGTATGTTATTAGCGAGGAAAACAGGAACGCTGGCGAACATAATGCCGAAGACTGCTGTACGTTGGTAAATACACATAATACAAGGGCGCAAATCCATCGCATGTTGGGTATACAGGGCATAGGCCTCTAACACCAAGGTAGATAAAAATAATAGACCCCAAGCAAGGCGGGTCTCAGAAAGATTAGAAATAAAAGACATGGTTTTACTCGTTATGTAACTAAAACAAAAAAGCACCGCAATGTAAGCGGTGCTTTGTCAAATCAAGCCGTGTTAGTGTGCGGCGGGGTCAACACCTATTGTTGCGCTGTGATGCTCTATTAGGTGCATATCGTACAACCAATTGGTTAAATCGCCTAAACCAAAGTAAGTCACTGCTAAGCCAACTAAGGTTAGAACCACAGTATACGGCAGCGCCATGTATACCATAGTGCCATATGACAAGCGCAATAACGGTGCAATAGCAGAGGTTAGTAGAAATAAGAATGCGGCTTGTCCGTTTGGTGTAGCAACGCTTGGCAGATTGGTACCCGTGTTGATAGCGACGGCAAGCATATCAAATTCGTCGCGCGTTATGTGACCATGTTTGAGTGCTGCAGTCACTTCGGTAATGTATACCGAGCCAACGAATACGTTGTCACTGACCATAGAGAGAGCACCGTTGGCTAAATAGAACATCACAAGCTGTGATCGCCCCTCAAAGGTAAGTACCCAATCGATAACTGGAGTGAACAAGCCTTGATCAATAATAACGGCAACTACACCAAAGAAGACGCATAATAGGGCCGTGAATGGCAGAGCCTCTTCAAATGCTTTGCCGATGGAATGTTCATCAATAATGCCGTTCATTGAGGTTGCTAATACGATAATCGACAAGCCAATTAAACCCACGGCAGCAAAATGGCCTGCTAACCCGATAACTAGCCACACCCCTATGAACCCTTGGATCCATAATTTTGCACTATCTTGCTTAGTGCGGGTCGCTTCTTGCTTTTCACTGTAGGCGGTCAAAATATCACGCACCACTTTAGGCAACTGCGCGCCATAGCTAAACAGTTTGAACTTCTCTAATAAGAAGGTCGTAGCAATACCAGCAAAAAACACTGGGATGGTGACAGGCGACATACGCAGAAAGAACTCAACGAAATTCCATCCTGCTTTATCTGCAATGATTAAATTTTGAGGCTCACCTACCATGGTCATAACGCCGCCTAATGCGGTGCCGATTGCGGCGTGCATCATTAGGTTGCGTAAAAACGCCCTGAAGTCTTCTAAATCTTGGCGTTTCGGATGGTCAACGTGGTCATCACTGGTGTGGTCGTGATCCGAATGGAAATCTTTGCCTGAGGCGACTTTATGATAAATTGAATAAAAGCCCATGCCGACGGCAATAATAACGGCGACAACCGTTAAAGCATCTAAGAAGGCTGACAAGAAGGCTGATGCTGCGACAAAAGACATCGACAACGCTATTTTATTTTTCAGCTTTAGCAACAACTTAGTGAACATGAAGAGCAACATGTCTTTCATGAAGTAAATGCCCGCGACCATAAACACCAGCAGCAAAACAACTTCAATATTCACCACTATTTCATGTTTCATGTGTTCAGGGGAGGTCATACCGATAAACAATGCTTCGATTAACAGAAGTCCCCCCGGTTGCAATGGGTAACACTTTAATGCCATTGCAAGGGTAAAAATAAACTCTGCCACTAAAGCCCAGCCCGCTAGATACGGGTCGGCCATAAATAAAAGAGGGTTTATGACGAGGAATGCGAGAATAGCTTTTTTATACCAATCAGGGGCTTGTCCCAAGAAATTGCTATAAACTGCTCCGACTGTGGATTGTTGCATAGATTCAAACCTTTAAATTTTTCTAGCTTTTATAACTTCTTTTTAAATTCTGTAACGGAAAAATGCAAGGTAAATCGCATGCTTAGCTACATTTTACTTAAAATTAAGTGGTCAAAAGTTTATTCGATGAATGTGACAGCCAGACTATAACTTAACATCTTGTTAAAGATTCATTGTTCCCGAGAAAAATCATCTGGTACAATCAGTTAATAGCAAAAAATAATATTGATAACCTTGCGAGCAATGAAATGATTTATAAGGCACAGAGTCCAGCTGGATTTGCCGAAGAATATATAGTGGAATCTATATGGAGCGGACGATTTCCTCCCGGTACCATTCTTCCTGCAGAACGTGAACTATCAGAATTAATCGGGGTAACCCGAACCACCTTACGTGAAGTTTTACAGCGCTTGGCGCGAGATGGTTGGTTGACCATCCAACATGGTAAGCCTACTAAGGTCAATAATTTTTGGGAAACTTCAGGTCTCAATATTTTAGAGACGTTAGCACGATTGGATGAAGATGGTATTTCTGAACTGGTTGATCACTTATTAGCAGCCCGCACTAATTTAAGCGCGGTATTTATTCGAGGGGCTATTCGTAACAATCGCGAAAAGGCTATTGAAATACTGCAAAAGTACAGAGAGCCAGAAGTAGATGGCACAGCGTTCGCGGTTGAAGATTACCAATTGAATCATGATTTAGCATTTGCATCTGGGAATCCCGTGTACGTGTTAATGATGAATGGTTTTAAGGGGCTATACTCCCGTATCGGTGGCTACTACTTCTCAAGTGAGAAATCCAGAGCGCTAACCCATGATTATTATCAGCAATTACTTGAACTTGCGGAAAAAGGCGATTACGAGAGTGTTCCTTTAGTTATTCGTAAATATGGTATTGCCAGTGGTAAATTATGGCAGGAAATGCGCGATGATATGCCTAAAGGGCTAGTTGATTAATAATAGCGAATACGCGTTTTAATTAAAGTATCCTTACTGAAGCCACATTTGACATGTGGCTTTTTGCTGTGTTGTATCGTTTAACTAGGAAAAAATTACAAACTCAGGGTAAATATACCTAGTACACCGCTGAGCAAAAGGAGGGCTATAAAAGTCAGAGGTTGAGAGTTTTCTACCACAAAATACGGCTACAGAAATTAGCACCAAAGAACTAACTTTATGTTTTATATGCATTATTCTTGATTTGATAGTATGGTGTCTCAAATAAGTTACATATTTCTCCCATATCTTTATCTACTCAAATCCAAATACCTGTAAGTTAATCAATTTATTCTCCGTAAGATGATATCTGCGTTTTTGCTCACTTAATTTACCTCATTCTTTGCTATGGTCGTTAGTCTATGATGTGACCATTTTTATTACCCGTAAGGTGTCTGATTTATCTCTTCCTTTTCGTATTCTCGAGATGCGCTAATATCCCGTATCGCTTTGTTCTTCTAGCTTTCAAGGAGATAATAGGTCTATCCAAAGGTTGTTTTAATGTCATCTGAGTAATAGGTAACAGTCGTTTTAGAAGACAAAGAGAATAAAATTTGCATGCTGAGCCCAGTTACTTCTTTAGTCTAAAAGAAGACCCGTTTGGCACGTTTTTGATTTTTGGTGCAAAAGTTGCAATTTCTTTGTGTAGTCATTTTATCAAGCGAACAAAGTTCAACAAAAAGTGTTCGCTAAAAAAGTACGCCAAAACATCAAAGGAACCCGAAGCCAAATGAAATCTCAAAATGCCTTCAACCAATCGCACGCCAATAGCGCGCAGCGGAAACGGAATACCTTGTCACGTCTTGTGGGTCTCGTGTGTTTAACGGTCAGCGTAGGTGCTTTTACTCAAATTAAAACAACTGAAGAAGCCCCTCAAGTGAGTGAGAAAAAGCAAACTGAGCAAGCTGAGAAAAAGCAAAACCAGAAAAAGGAAGAGGGAACCGCTCAGCAGCAAAAAGCTCCAATTCCTGCGCCTATTGCGCCAAAAACAAGTGAAGAAAGAGTATTTGACCTAGTAACTGAGCAAGCCAAAGAGTTGGCTGCTCGGCCCTATGTGCAACCTAAACAAAATTTACCCGCTGAACTGGCGGACATGAATTATCAACAATATCGCGCAATTCGTTTTAATCCCGAACAAGCCCAGTGGAAAGACAAAGCAAAATTTGAGATGCAGTTATTTCACCCCGGCTTTTTGTATCGCTCACCTGTTGAAATTAAAGTGGTGGATGATAACAGTGGTATTAAGAACATGTTGTTTGAAACAGACCGGTTCATTTACGAAAAAGACGCAGCGCCATTGAAAGGCTCTGTGCCGAAAGATGCAGGTTTTGCAGGCTTTAGAGTGCATTACCCTTTAAAAACCAATCACTATAAAGATGAAGTTGCAGTTTTCTTGGGCGCGTCTTATTTCCGCTTAATTGGCCCAGGTCAAATATTTGGTATTTCTGCTCGCGGATTAGCAATTGATACAGCGGAAGCGAGTGGGGAAGAGTTTCCCGCATTCACCAAATTTTGGATGTTAGAGCCAAAACCAGAAGATACCAAACTGATCTTTTTTGCCTTACTCGATAGCCAGTCTGTTACGGGAGCTTATCGTTTTGAGCTGGTGCCTGGGTTAAACACAGTGATGCATGTGCAAAGCACTATTTATGCACGGGAAGATGTGAATAAGCTCGGAGTTGCGCCGTTAACCAGCATGTATTTGAGCGGTGAAAACGATACCCGCAATTTCGATGATTTTAGGCCCGAGGTGCATGACTCAGATGGATTATCAATGCACACTTCTCGTGGTGAATGGATTTGGCGTAGCTTGAATAACCCCAAGGGGCTGCGCGTTACCTCTCTTCAAGATGAACAACCAAAAGGGTTTGGCTTATTGCAGCGCGACCAAAACTTTGCCAGCTACCAAGACACAGAAGCGCACTACCATGAACGTCCAGGCATGTGGATCACACCAAACAATCAATGGGGCAAAGGACGTGTCGAACTGGTAGAAATACCAACTAACTCAGAAACTAACGACAATATCGTGAGTTACTGGGTGCCAGCACAGCCGTTTAAAAAAGGTGAAATGCGCGAATTTGATTACACCATCAGATCGGTAAACGGAATGCTTAACAAAGAGGCTGTAGCGCGGGTCAGTCAAGTATTCAATAGTTGGGCAGCTTTGCCAGGGCAAGATGATGCACCCGAGAAGAATGTGCGTCAGATGGTGGTTGATTTTAACGCAGAGGAGTTTGCTCATTTAAGTGATTCTATCCGCTTAATGCCTAAATTAAGTCTATCTTCGGGGTCATACAAAGACCTAGAAGTCCTGCAATTACCCGACAAAAAGACGTGGCGGGCCCAGTTCAAATTACAGCCCGAAAACGACAATGCCATCGACATGCGCCTTTATTTAACACTTGGTGGTACAAGAGTGAGTGAAGTGTGGAACTACGTTTGGAGCGCGAATGAAGTCGAGTAACTCGCGTTATCAGAGCAATTTAAATAATACTGAGGGCAAAACCATGTTTATTGACATTAAAGGTAAGGCCGTCCGCAAATGGATATACGCTGTAATGGTTTTTATAACCTCTATTACAGGTAGTTGGATGATGTACGAAATCTTTTCAGAAAGTGGTATCACAGCGTTAGAAGTTGTGCTGTTGATATTATTTAGTATCACTTTCCTGTGGATCTCTGCCGCATTTTGGAGCGCATGTATCGGTTTTATTCTGCAAATTTTCGATATTGATCCGTTAAAATTGAGTCGCAACAAACATTTTGTAGGGCAAACAGAAAACGTGGCGCTTAAGGACAGACACGCCGTGGTTATGCCTGTTTATAACGAAGACACTAATCGAATAATGGCTGGGTTTGAAGCCTGTTTAGTTGATATGGAACGAACAGGGCAGCTAGAGCATTTCGATTTCTATATGTTAAGTGATACGCAAGATTCAGATATGGCGCAAGCGGAATTAACAGCATGGAATGCCTTGTGTCAGCGAGTGGGTGTGTTGTCTGAAAATATCTACTACCGTCGCCGTGAAAAGAACGTGCATCGAAAAGTTGGAAATTTAGCTGACTTTTGTCAGCGCTGGGGTTACCAGTATGAATCGATGATTGTGTTAGATGCCGATAGCATTATGACAGGGGAGTGCATGTTGACTCTAGTCAAAGCCATGCAGCAAAACCCGATGTCAGCCTTAATTCAAACTGTGCCTATCCCTGTGCGCTCACAAACGCTGTTTGGTCGTTTTTTACAGTTTGCATCCTGCTTATATTGCCCTATGTTGGCAACGGGGCAAGCTTTTTGGCAGACCGATAGTGCGAACTATTGGGGGCACAATGCCATCATACGTGTTGACGCCTTTATCCAACATTGTGGTTTGCCAACCCTCAAAGGGAAAGCGCCTTTTGGCGGAGACATTCTCAGTCACGATTTTGTTGAAGCTGCGTTACTCAGACGTGCCGGTTGGGACGTGCTACTACTAGCAGATTTAGAAGGTAGCTATGAAGAAATACCCAGCAACATTATCGATTACGCCACCCGTGATCGTCGTTGGGTTCAAGGCAATATTCAGCATTTAGGTATCATCAATGGTAAAGGCTTGCACACGGTAAATCGTTTGCATTTCCTATTTGGTGCGCTCGCTTATATGTCTTCGCTTGTGTGGCTCGTGATGTTAGTGCTAAGTACGATAGATGCAGTCGTGCGGGCTACAACTGAAACCGTGTTTTTTGCGTCGAATTATTCGCTGTTTCCCTCGTGGCCCGTGGTTAAAACCGAGTATATCATCACCCTTATCAGTGCGACCGTCATTATGTTGCTAGGGCCAAAATTACTGGGGGCAATAGTGGCGTTAGTCAGACGAAGAGAGCAATTTGGCGGGGGACTCGCGCTAATGTCTGGAGCGTTGATCGAGGCAGTTATTGCTATCATTATTGCGCCTCTGATGATGTTTTATCACGCTTATTTTGTGCTTAACGTACTGGTTGGCAAAAATGTTAGTTGGGATGCTCAGGGCCGTGAAGGTCGAATGGTTCCATGGAAAGAGGCTTTCAAGCGCACATGGGTCGCAAGTGCAATTGCTATCGTCTGGGGGGGGATCACACTTTCTTTAACGCCCATACTATTTTGGTGGTTAGCACCTGTGTTGCTTGGGTTACTGATGGCAGCGCCTATTATTCGGTTCTCCAGTAGTTTGTATTTAGGTAAGTTAAGTCGTAGCTTAGGCATGTTTGTCAGCCCAAGTGAGGTAGAAGAAGTACCTGCTTTGAGCCGACTCAGAATACGCTTGGCGAATATGCAACCACATGATGAAGTACTCTTGTCTTGTCCACCTATGCCTGCGCAACAATGGCAAGATATGCCGGAGCAAAGCTTTGCCTATTTATCTTCGAGTGTTGATATAACGAGTCAACAGTTAGCAAGTGATAGTAAGCAACAGTAGCGCGACGTGGTGTTATGTCACCGTTCACCCTATTTTAGATGCAAGACATGAGTAAAATTAGTTTTTAACGCTGCACGTTTGCCGACCTTAAGGTCGGTTTTTTTTAATTGTATAGGTATATCGAAAATAATTTTTGCACAAATGAATCCAAATGGCTTCGTTGTGCGTTTAAACGTATTACCTGACTTTTAATACCAATCCGCATTAATAAGTGACCGTCTCAGAATGCGTCCAGCGGTTTTTGATTAAGGCGTCACTATGTAGTAATGGTTGTTCCCTTTCAAATAGTGAGAACGCAGAGCAAAAGCCGCTGGGGCATTCCTTTCAGGCGAGTTTTAAAAGGGCTTACACTGCGTTGCATGACTTCGAAAGAGAACAACTATTCATTCAGTCATGCGCCTTGTTTAAGCCCTTTTAAACTCTCGCTGAGTGATTACTTATTAACGTGGAATGGTATAACCAATGCGAGAGGACACTATGGAACAAGATCCGATGTTGAGTTTACTCAGTGCTACAGCTCAAGGAGATAAAAAAGCGTTTGCTGAACTTTATCAAGCTTCGAGTAAGCAACTGTATGCTGTTAGCTTGAAAATGTTGAAACATAAAGAGCTGGCAGAAGAAGCACTACAAGAAGCCTATGTGAGAATTTGGCACAATGCGTCGCAGTACCGAGCAGGGAAAGGCACCGTCTTGACCTGGATGATCAGTATTGCCCGCTATCGAGCGCTAGACATTTTACGTTATCACGCAGTGCGCAAGGAAGAAGCCTTGAGTGATAACCAAGTCCCAGTAACGACGTCTAGCGAGACGATGACAGAAACTCAACAAGGTTTATTGGAAAAGTGTATGGGGGCATTGGACGTGCAACAACGCCAAGCGATACATTTAGCCTATTTTAATGGCATGTCGCATCACGAGGTGACAGCCCATTTAGATCTGCCTCTTGGTACGATTAAAAGCTGGATCCGCCGAGGTTTACAATCATTACAAAGGTGTTTGAAATTATGAATTATTTGAACCCTGATTTATACAATGCGCTGGCAGCGCAATACGTCTTGGGCACACTTAGAGGCCCAGCGCGACGACGTTTTAGCAAGCTTATTATGCAAAACAGCGAAATCAGCGAAGCCGTTAATCGGTGGGAGCTTTATCTCAATTCGTTGGGTGAACAATTGCCGGATGTCGCTCCAGACGCAGATGTTTGGCGTAAAATTGAAGACCGCCTGGGTTTTAGCCAAATCCAAAACGCGTCACCCAAAATAGAAGCGACACCAGAGCCTACAATCAAATCTTCTCATGTGGTTCCGTTACCCACCAAGAAGCCTCGCCTATGGCAAGGGCTTACTGCACTTGCTTCTGCTGCGGCCGTGGTGCTCGCAGTGCTCTTAGTGCAAATGCAGCCAGCGCCTGTATCAGAGGTGAAACAAATCGCGGTTATCAATAATCAGCAAACAGATTTGTTGTGGAGTATAGAAATAACCGACCAAGAGATAGCCGTCAGAGCGACGAAAGCTTTGCAGGCTAAGGCGGATGCTGACTATGAACTGTGGATTGTGCCAGAAGATGGCAGCGCCCCTGTATCTTTAGGCTTGTTACCAAAAGCAGGGGCCAGTACCTTGGTTAAACCTGTGGTATTTGAGCAAATTAATATTGCTGCCCTAGCTGTGAGTCTAGAGCCTTTAGGCGGTTCGCCAAATGGTTCTCCCACAGAAGTGTTATTTACCGGAAAACTCGTCATCCTGTAAAAAGCGCAATGTAAAAAATGGAATCGAAAATCAAAAGCGAAACTTCAGGTTTCGCTTTTTTTTTAAATTATTTGAAAAATACTTTGTTTTTTTGCATCCAGTTGCCTAGGTAAGTCGTTTAACTAATATCAGCGCCAATAAATACGCTTGCTAAACACGCATAACGAAGCACGTTTATTGGATTTGATATTTATTCAACAGGTAAATAAAAAGGAAACGTCATGCAAAAAACAAAATTAACATTGATTGCCTCGGCCATGTTGAGTCTAACCTTTGGTCAGGTTGCACAGGCTTCAAGTCACAGAGAAGCACCAAATATCACACGTTTACCAACAGTCGATTCTACCGACTTTTACGCGTTTAACAGTTATGAAGAAGGGCGCGGTGAGTATGTAACGCTTATTGCCAACTATATTCCTTTGCAAGATGCCTACGGCGGTCCGAATTATTTTGCCATGGACCCAGCCGCTGTATACGCCATTCATGTGGACAGCGACGGTGATGCAGTCGAAGATATGAGCTTCACGTTTAATTTTAGCCAAGCCTTGCCGAACGACAATGCGGGTGTAGCTTTGATGGTTGGCGCTGAAGGTGAGCAAAAAGCCGTTGGAGTACCGCTAAAAAATGTAGGGGGGATCAGCGCGAGCGATCAAGCAAACGCAAACTTTACAGAAAGCTATACCGTTAACGTGGTTTCAGGACCCATGCGCACAGGCACAAGTGCTGCGGTAATGAATGATGCCTCTGGCAGTGCAAGCTTTGGCAAGCCACTGGATTACATAGGCAATAAAACGTTTGCCAACGCTGAGCAATACAAGGCATACGCTGATAGTTTTATTTACAGCGCCACCATACCGGGCTGTGATAGCCCAGCTAAAGTATTTGTTGGCCAGCGTAAAGACCCGTTCGCAGTGAATTTAGGCAAGGTATTTGATTTAGTTAACTTTGTACCAGTAGAAGGTGATAGCGCCCCAGGTGCTGATGACGCAGGTGGCTTCCCTGGCGGGATCACCCAGTCGCCAGACAACGACGACTTAGCTGATAAAAATGTCACTAGTATCGCCATTGAAGTGGCGAAATCATGCTTGGTAGGCTCGGGTAATGGCAGTATAGGTGCGTGGACAACAGCCAGCTTGCCACAAGCGCGTATTTTGAATCCAAATGCGAGTTTCGATAACACCGAAGTTAACGGTGGTGCCATGACACAAGTATCTCGATTAGGTTCGCCTTTGGTCAACGAATTAGTGATTGGTTTAGCTGACAAAGATACCTTCTCTAGTGCTGCGCCAAAAGATGATGGTCAGTTTGCAGATTATGTAACTCATCCAACCTTACCTGAGTTACTCAATATCTTATTTAAGGACGCCGTAAACACCACCCTTGGCACAGATATCGAAACCTTAGCGCCGACTAATTTCCCGCGAACTGATTTGGTGACAGCCTTTTTAACGGGATTTGAAGGCGTTAACCAATTATCTGTGGTGACTCCCTCAGAGATGCTGCGCTTAAACACCAGCATTGCTGCAAAAAGTGCTGATATGCAGTCTCCATTTGGTGTGGCAGGCGATGATTTAGCGGGCTTCCCGAACGGACGTCGTCCTGGTGACGATGTAGTTGATATTGCGTTACGAGTAGTGATGGGCCGTTTATGTTACCCCATTCCGGTTAATGGTGAAGACACAGACCTAGGCTTGTGTACACCAGAAGATGCTAGCGTAGGGAATGTGCCTTTTACTGATGGTGCCCCTAGTGACGCGACTATGATGGATAGCAGCTTTCCCTATTTAGCGATGCCACTACCTGGTTCTGGCGCAGAGTAAGGAGCAAAATATGAGAAATAAAACACTGAAAAGGCTACCTCATCAAAAGGGTACCAGCCAATTACGGGTGCTCAGCGTAGGCTTGGCATTGACCATTGTCTTAGCTGGATGTGATTTTGGCAGTGATGACGACGATAAAAATGTCGCACCCAGTGCGGTATCTGTCGATTTAACCACTCAAACTGAAACCGCCATAGTGGATATGCTCAGTGCCACTGACGACGATGGTGATGATCTGACCTTTAGTCTGGCAGACACACCGTCATTAGGCACTGTGATGGTCAGTGAAAATGGTGATTTTACTTATCAGCCAAATCCTGAGGTTACAGGCAGTGATAGCTTCACGTTTACCGTGAGTGACGGTGTCAATGAGCCGGTTAGCGGTTCGGTCAATATCACCATCGAAGCGTTAGCGGTCACGTTCAGCACGTACAGTCGTGCCGCATTTGCGCAAGACCCGCAGGATGAACCTTTGCCGACCAATGGTCGTTCGTTTACTCAGGATGTGGAAGATCCTGACGCTTATAATGATTTATTGCCGGATTAACACCCCAGCAAGAAGCGTTTAAATCTTAAGTTTGACAGCGCCAAGGAAGGCGCCCCTTAAAGGAGGTTTAGCCCGTGAAGAAGCAGGTTTATGCTTTACCGAAAAAGACGCTCATTTGGGCGTTTTTAACCTTGGTGAGTACATCGTTAAGTGCAGAAAGTTACGTACCTTCATCAAAAGACATAGTTGTAGCTAAATGGACTGTGGTAGCGAAAAGTGAGACACCCAAAGAACGTGTCGCTTTGTTACTTAACAAAGCGAATCAGCCTGGACTAGCCAGTCGATATTATGGTCAAGCCAGCGCTTTAACCAATAAGCTGCTAAAAACATCCCCAAATGACCCGCAACTACTATTTTATCAAGCCAAAATTGCCCAACACTATCACCGTTTTGACGAAGCCCTATCCAAGCTAGAAGGTGTTCCACCTAGCCATGAAAATTATGCCTCCGCTTTGCTATTAAAAGCCAATATTCTGCTGGTCCAAGGAAAATTAGCAGCCGCTAAACGTAGCTGTTTACAGCTTCTTGGCGTGTCAGACTTATGGATCAGCAGTGCTTGTGCACTCGAGGTCAATGCGCAACAGGGTGATAGCAGCCACGTTGTTGATAGCTACGCACAGCTTCTCAGCCTGGTGGAGCGCTCATCACTGTATCAGCATACGAATGAACAACAACAGCGCTGGGTAGCACAAATATTAGCAGAGCTGGCAGCAAAACAAGGCTTGTACAATCAAGCACTGTCGCACTTGTCGGCCTTTGAGTTAACTGATGTGCCGGTGAGTTATTTAGCCTTGTGGGCCGATGTACAACTGGCACTAGATTCACCTGAGCGGGTCTTAAACGTGTTGGGGCCTATCGTTGAGCAAGCCGACAGTTTTGACGATGCGCTTTTATTGCGTTTGGCTTTGTCTGAGCATCAAATTGCAGAGCAAACTGTACGTTGGACACCGCGATTAACCCAGCGGATAAACATACGTTTACAACGCAAAGATACCGCACATGCTGCTGATATTGCTCGGTATTTCTTAGATATAAAGCCGGATCGAAAGAAAGCGCTTTTTTGGGCTAAAGTCAACTGGCAACATGCCAAGCTAGACGGCGATCAGCGCTTGCTAGAGCGCGCAATGGACGTACAATACGCAGCTGAAGAAACGATCAAACAGCCAGCAGGGATGTAAAATTAGTGAAAAACAATAACATGATCAAAAGCCTATTTATGGTGTTGGGCTTAATGATCAGCCTACCCAGTTTAAGTCATCAATTGAGCACCGCTTATATTATTGCCAATTTGGACGACACAGGGCGGATCCAAGGCGAATGGCAGGTAGGGTTAACTGATTTAGAGTTGGTTTTGGGCTTAGACGCAGACCAAAATGGTCAGTTAACTTGGGGTGAAGTCATTGCAAGGCGGGTAGATATTGCCAGCTATTTAGCCGAGCATTTGAAAGTCCAGCGTGACGGTTTGGCGTGTGTCACTCAGTTTGCCGGCATTGAACGCTTAGAAGACCACGCTGATTCAGTATTTGCAGTAACAGATTTCAGTGCTCAATGTCCTTTGGCTGGTGTGCTAAGCGTGCAATACAGCGCGGTTTTTGCAAAGGATGATAGCCACGAGGTCGTCGTTAACATAAGCGATGATGAAAACACCCAAAGTTTTGTGCTGGATAACGCTCAACGTCACATTGAGGTAAACCTAGCTGACGGCAGCGCTTGGGTCACGTTTAAAGAATTTGTCTATCAAGGGATAATCCATATCTGGATTGGTACCGATCATATTTTGTTTTTGCTAGCACTGCTATTGCCCTGCGTATTGTTGCGTGAGGATGGTCAGTGGCAACGAAACCCACAGTTAAAGAATATACTTAGCACTACAGTGTGGATCATCAGTGCTTTTACCTTGGCACACTCAGTCACCTTGACTGCCACTGCATTGGGTTGGTTGGTACCTAGCAGTCGTTGGGTTGAGTTTGGCATTGCGGTTTCCGTACTTTTTGCAGCTTTAAACAATGTTAAACCCTTGATACTGCGTTTAGGCTGGGTCACTTTTGCGTTCGGCTTGCTGCACGGTATGGGTTTTGCCGGGGTTTTGGGAGAACTGGGCTTGCCTGGTGATCAAAAACTACTGTCAATTCTGGCCTTTAATTTAGGCGTAGAAATAGGGCAATTGGCTATCGTATTGGTTGCTCTACCCGTGCTTATATTACTGGCAAAAACCGTGTTATACCGTCGATGGTTAATGCCAGGGGCTTCAATTGGCATTGCGCTGGTTGCGCTAAATTGGGCCCTTGAACGCTTTTAGCCAGAACAAAAAGCCGGATGCCCATATTGGGATCCGGCTTATTGTTTTATCGCGATTTTCGAGTGACTGACGCTTATCATGAGAAAACGCCGAGAGACAAAAGGTCATTTTTATAGGAAGGTGTTCACTATAAAATGATCTGGCTATTTGGGCTGCCCCACAAGGCGCAGTTCAATGGTTGCATTAGGCCTTGCTCAATATCAAAACCGTTTTCTCTATCGGTTTTGATTAACAAGGGGCCGTCAAGATCAACAAATTTAGCACAGTCGCTCAACAGAGAAATTGGCGCCATTGCTAATGAGCTACCCACCATACAACCCAGCATGATTTCAAAACCCATGGCTTGTGCTTCTTGTGCTAGCGCGTAGGCCTCAGTCAGCCCTCCGGTTTTATCCAGCTTAATATTAACCGCATCGTAGCGCCCTTTGAGGTAAACTAATTCTTTGCGCGTATGGCAACTTTCATCTGCGCAAAGAGGGACGGGGCAGGTGTAGTCAATAAGCTCTGCGTCTTTATCCGCAGGCAGTGGTTGCTCTATTAAAATAACATTTAGTGCTTTTAGACTATCACCGCAGGCTTTTAAATCTTGAATAGACCAGCCTTCGTTAGCGTCAACAATGAATTGGCTGTCTGGGGAAGCTTGATGGATGGCTTGCATTTTCGGCACAATATCTTGATTGTCTAATTTCACTTTGATCAAGGGAGGATGCCCAAGGGCTTTCGCTGCTGCTGCCATCGCCTCTGGGGTATCTATGCTCAATGTTTGCGCCGTAATGCACGGTGATGGGGTTGCTAACGACAATAAGTCAGCAACAGATTTTTGCTCGCTTTTCGCCTTGAGATCCCACCACGCACAGTCGAGGGCGTTGCGCGCTGAGCCGCCAGGTAACGCTTGAATTTTATCTGACAACTGCGCCAAGTCACCGTCAAACGTGCTAAGAGATAGAGCAAACTGATGAATTTCTTGTTTAACACTCTCTACTGTTTCATTGTAGCGCCCATAAGGAACAGATTCGGCCCAACCTACGAGCTGAGCGTTATCTGTATCGGCCGTGAGCGTCACCACCACTACATCTGCTTGTGTTTTTGCCCCTCGAGCAATTCGAAATACACTTTTTAGTGGCAATGCTTGTTGATAAGCCTCTACGTGAAAAATCATGGGGTAAACTCCTGTATTTTTACAAAATGACTTCTCAGTCGGGGTTATAGGTTGGCAATGATTGCGGCGGTGCCATCGCGCAGGGGATCAACACATGGCAGCGAAAATTGCTCACTTAGCTGCTGGCAAATTGCGCGTCCCTCTTCAACACTAACGGCAGATGTATTGACACTAATACCTGCAATTGCCACATCCGGGTTGGTTAGCCGTGCGGCTTGTAAATTAAGTGCAATCGTTGTTTCTATACTAGGAAAGTCAGTATCAGGTAAACCACGCATATGCGTGCGATTTAACGCATGACAAATCACTAGTGCATCTGGTTGAGAGCCGTGCAACAAGCCTAAGCTCACGCCGGCAAATGCTGGATGAGATAACGAGCCTTGGCCTTCGATAACGTCCCAGTGATCATCATTAGCATCAGGAGACAAGGATTCCGCTGCCCCTGAGATAAAGTCAGCGACAACGCAGTCTATGGCTATGCCAGCCCCGGCGACTAGAATTCCGCACTGACCTGTAGCACGAAAATCAACAGCCATGTTCTGCTTGCTCATGGCTTGCTCTAAGCTCAAAGAGGTATACATTTTGCCAACGGAACAATCAGTCCCCACGGTTAAAAGGCGCTTACCTGAACGCTTACGCCCTGTGCCTGTATTAAATTGTGTGGTCGGGTGGCGAATATCGAGTAAATCTACATCGTATTGTTGAGCGCAGTGCACTAGCTCCGGATAGCTGGTGAGTTTTTGGTGCAGGCCGCTCACTATATGCATGCCTTTTCTAATCGCTAACTCTATGAGTGGCAACCACTTTTTATCTAATATACCACCGCTATTGGCAAAGCCGAGTACCAGTGTTTTGGCCCCTTTTCTTGCTGCTTCTTCGATACTTAATTTGGGTAGCCCTGTACTAACGGTGCAACCTTCGACACTAAATTCGCCGACGCATAGGTCAGGGCGCCAATGGGCGACACTTTGTGCCATTTTAATGGACAGTGCGTCGGTGGCATCACCAATGAATAACAAATAGGGAGCGTGAATAACCATATAAAATTCCTTAACAAAGCAGTGTAGTCATGAATTACATCATCCTAGCGTGCGATGAGAAGAAAGAAAGTAACGTTATTTAGTTGAGGTATAACTTTAGGTTATGGCCGCTTGCAGAAAGGGTAAAAAACCTTGTACCGCGGTCGACAGAGGACGATTTTGTAGATGCAAGGCACGAACATCGAACGCCAATGGTGGGGTGAATGAGGCTATTGCTGTTTTGTCGTCTACATTTCCCATTGCTGTGAGCCTATCAATCACGCACACACCTAAGCCTTGGGCAACAAGCCGAGCGGCAATAAAATAGGTTTGTACTTGAATAGGACTGTGAGGCTGCATATTTTCACTTTGTAATCTGCTGTATAGCATGTCACCTAACGGCCCTGAGTCGCTGATACCGATAAAGGTTACGTCGACTAAAGCCTGAATACTGAGTTGTGTTGGCAGGTGTGGAAATAACACTTTTGGATAAACCACCACCAATTCAGACTCACCACATGCAATGCTGTTTACACCTAATTTCGGACTAGGGTGGAATAACACTGCCACATCAGACTTGTGTTCTATCAAGCTTTGCAAAACCGCATCATTGTGCACGGTATTAATATTGAAGCTCACATTTGGGTGTTGCTGGTGATAATTCGCTATCGCCTTGGGCAGGACAGAAAATCCCAAGGCGGGGGTAATACCAATATTAATGTTGCCAAAATGAGCATGCTTAATATTGTGTGCGGTGTTGTCGATACTGCGCATTTGTTGATGAATCTTGTCGACTTCTGCAAATAGCATATCTGCTTCTGGTGTTGGTACCAGTCGGCCTTTGGTGCGGGTAAATAGGGCGAAGCCGAGTTGTTGCTCTGCATGATGGAGCACTTTACTCACTGCTGGTTGCGAGACATGCAGCAGTTTCGCTGCATTGGTGATGGAGCCTGTGGTGTATATGGCATGAAAAATTTCAATGTGGCGTAGGCGCACGTATCACTCTCGTTTTTAACTAAATAATGAATCAACTGGATATCCTAAACAAACACAGCGGCTAAATCTGCAGTTTTTCACCGCTTTTTGAACCTCAAGTTGATCACTGGCCCAATCCTGTAGGTTCATGCTAACGTGTTCCATCAATTGGCCTTTTCTAATAACCATTATTTGCCCACTTATAATGGGAACACCAGATAAGCACGATAACCGAAAAAGGGAGTTAATATGAAATTACCACGTATCTGTTTCGCCTTAGCAGCATTACCACTTGCCCTTAGCATGCAGGCGAAAGCTGATAATGTCAGTGACAAAGTCAGTGCCGATTTACCAAAATTGATGGCGTTGTACAAAGATTTACACGCTCATCCCGAATTAAGTGGCTTTGAAGTGAATACGGCGGCAAAGCTAGCCAAGCGGGCAAAAGCTCTTGGTTTTGATGTTACCGAAAAGGTGGGCGGAACAGGCGTGGTTGCTGTACTAAAAAATGGCCCCGGCCCGGTAGTGATGATCCGCGCGGATATGGATGGCTTACCGGTTATTGAGCAAACAGGATTGCCCTTTGCGTCCAAAGAGCGTGCGACCACAGAAGATGGCATTGAGTCAGGTGTGATGCATGCTTGCGGTCATGATACTCACATGACAAGTTGGGTCGGTACCGCGCAAGCGTTAACGTCAATGAAAGATGAATGGTCAGGTACCTTAGTGATGATTCTGCAACCGGCTGAAGAGCGTGGTAAAGGCGCCAGAGACATGTTGGCAGATGGGCTTTATGAGCGCTTTCCTAAACCAGATTATGCTTTGGCCTTTCACGACTCCGCAGGGTTGCCCGCTGGCACCATAGGTTATACCCCTGAATTCGCTCTGGCGAATGTTGATAGTGTAGATGTGATTGTAAAGGGGGCTGGCGGTCATGGCGCTTATCCTCACACCACTAAAGATCCCATTGTGTTGGCCAGTCGCATTGTGACGTCATTGCAAACCTTAGTCAGCCGTGAGCTTGACCCGCAAGATGCCGCTGTAGTGACAGTGGGCAGTTTTCATGCAGGGGCGAAGCATAATATTATTTCCGATCAAGCCACTTTGCTGCTTACTGTACGCAGTTATTCAGACGAAACCAGACAAGCCTTGCTTGATGGCATTGCGCGTATTGCTAAAGGTGAGGCGATTGCTGCGGGTATGCCAGAAACACTTATGCCTGAAGTAAACATAAAAGATGAATATACCCCAGCAACTTACAACACCCCAGAATTTACCCATAAAATGGCTGAATTATTTACTCAGCGTTTTGGTGAAAAGCGAGTCGTTGAAACGCCAGCTGTCATGGGCGGAGAAGACTTTAGTCGTTTTTATCGCGCGGACAAGCAGATCGAGAGTTTGATTTTCTGGGTCGGCGGTGTGAAGCAAGATGACTGGAATAAAGCGAAAGAAGAGGGCACTTCATTGCCCTCGCTGCATAGCCCATATTGGGCGCCAAAAGCTGACGCGGTGATCACGACCGCCACGGAGGCGCTGACCACAGCAGCGTTGCATATTTTGCAAAAACAGTAATCACTGACTAAAAGAAAAGCACTGCTAAAACACCCAGCAAAGTAAGCAAAAAGCCCCGAAATATCTGACTATTTCGGGGCTTTTTGCGATTTACGCAGTGATGAATCCTTCTGTATTGCTCATGGTTCTATCAATAACTCTATCAATGCTTCTAACAATAGCTCTATCAATAGTTAGCAGTAACATCATTAACGATAGGCCGTCAGCAACTAAGGGTTAAATCTCGCTTACTTCTTGAGTCCTCGGCGCTTTAATAAGGCCTCAGTGGAAGGCTTGCTGCCGCGAAAATCAATGTAGTCTTGCATTAAGTCTTGGCTATTTCCCATGGATAGCACACTGCGGCGGAACTGATCACCATTTTCACGCGTTAAACCACCTTGCTCTGTCATATAAGCAAAGGCATCCGCGGCGAACACTTCTGTCCACAGATAGGCGTAATAACCTGCAGAATATCCACCTGCAAATGCGTGACTAAAGTAGGCTGATTTATATCGCGGCGGGACAGGCGCATAATCTATATCGTGTTTAGCCAAGGCTTTTTGCTCAAACGCGGCTACGTCATTTATTTGTGTGCCCGCAGAAATAGAATGCCACTCCATGTCGAGTAATGCGGCAGCTAAATATTCAGTGGTATCATAACCTTGGTTAAAATGATGGGCAGCAAGTAGCTTGTTGAGTAACGCTTTAGGGATAGCTTGACCAGTTTGGTAATGTTTCGCGTAGTGCGCAATAACCTCTGGATCGATGTCCCAGTCTTCATTGAACTGTGATGGGAACTCTACAAAGTCTCGCGCTGTCGCCGTGCCTGCTAAGCTAGGGTATTTCACTTGTGAAAATAACCCATGAGCGGCGTGGCCGAATTCGTGAAACAAAGTGGTGACTTCATCAAAGGTAAGTAGGGTAGGTTGCCCTGTTGCAGGCTTGGGAATATTGAGCACGTTATAGACAACTGGCTTTTGCCCAAGCAAATCGCTTTGGGTGACGAACTCGTCCATCCATGCGCCGCCGCCTTTGCCTTCGCGTGCATAAGGGTCAAAGTAGAATAATCCTATGCTGCTACCGTCTTCGTTGAACACTTCAAATGCTTGAACGTCTTGCTGATAGACAGGTAAATCTTTACGGGCTTTAAAGGTGATACCGTAGAGTTTTTGCATCGCAAAGAATAGACCGTCATGCAATACACGGTTTAACTCGAAATACGGCTTAATGACGCTTTCGTCAAGGTCATACTTGGCTTTGCGGACTTTTTCGCTGTAAAAAGCCCAGTCCCAAGGCTGTAGCGTAAAGTCTTGTCCATCCGCGCGGATCTGCTGTTGGATCGCAGCGGCTTCGTCTTTGGCTTTGGCGACCGCTTTGGGCGCTAGGTCGTCGAGTATGTCGTATACCGCTGCCGGCGTTTTGGCCATCTGGTCGGCTGTTACATATGCCGCCCACGTTGGGTACCCTAACAGTTGTGCTTTTTGGGCGCGCAACTGTGCCAGTTTAACCAGTACTGGGCCGTTGGTATCTATGGCACGATTGGCAGACATTTTCCAAACCTTCTTACGCAGATCACGGTTTTCGAGGCTGGTGAGAATAGGCTGGCGTGTGGTGTTGACCAAGGTAATTAAATAGCCTTCTTTACCAGCCTCTTTCGCGGCATTGGCAAGTGTGGCAACTTCACCTTCCGATAAGCCTGCAAGCTGTGACTTGTCGCTTACCAGCAGAGTATCTTGTTTAAATGATTGCAGTATATTTTGCGAAAAGTCGGTCGCTAGGCTGGATAATTGGCTATTGATGTCTCGTACCTGCGCTTTTTCAGCGTCGTTTAGCTTCGCGCCAGCGCGTAAGAATTTAGTGTGGTAGTAATCCACTAAACGCTGATCAACGCTGTTCATGCTCGCCTTGTTTGCTTCAATTTGCTCAATACGTGCAAAGAGTTTTGCATCTAAGTAGATATTGTCTTCGTGGGCGGTGAGTTTTGGGCCAATCTTTGCTTCGATACGCTGATATTCATCGTTTGAAATAACACTTGCAAGATTGTAGAAGGTTTTGCTGACGCGGGTCAGTAGAGCGCCAGATTTTTCCATCGCGACAATCGTGTTCTCAAATGTCGGGGTCGCTGGGTTGTTGGTGATCGCCGCTATTTGTGCATCATGTTGGGTGATACCAGCTTCAAAGGCGGGTTCGTAATCTTGTACACTGATCTTGTCAAATTGTGGCGCTTGATAGGTCAGGGGACTTTGAGCAAACAGTGCATTTTGGGTTGACGTGGTCATGTTGGTTTTCGTGTGCTCGGTGTCAGTTTGTTGATGATTCACCACATTACTTGAACAGGCACCTAACACAAGTGTGGCGGCTACAGAAGCGGCGATAATTGATATACGCATTAAAACTCCAAAAGATAAAAATATGCCAAGCCCGAAGTGGGCAAAGAAGCCGAAAATAGCAGGCATATAAGACTCGGCTACTCTAACAAGGCGCTAGTGGCGCTAACAATCCCTTCGGACCTAGTTTTGCTGAGCTTTATCGCAAATTGGTCAGTTTAATTGCGAGCAATTGTAAAAAATGTGACGTATGAAACATTTATACCATTTCCATTAAATAATTGGCCTCTCAGAATTCATCCAGCGGGTTTTGAACAAGGCGTCGGTGTGTAGTAATGGTTGTTCCCTTTCAAATACCGAGAACGTAGTGCAAAACCCGCTGGGGAATTCCCTTCGGGCGAATTTTAAAAGGACTTACTCTGTGTTGCTCAAACTCGAAAGAGCACAGGTTAGTTTTTAATAAAGGGCTATCATTTAAGCGCCTTGATTAAGTCCTTTTAAATTTTCGCTGAGTGGTTAATTATTTAATGGAATTGGTATTAGCCATTAACGTGCTATTTTGAGTTGGTTTTACACGAGTGATTGTCAGTCAGTAGAATTGACTTTAAGCTGTCTGCTTTGTTTTGTCCTATCTAGGCCCAAAGAGCTAAGGAAGCCCTCCCTAACATGCCAATTCAATCACTCATGTTTGCTGTTGAAGTGACTTTGCCCATCAGTGTGTTGATTGTACTGGGGATCGTATTTAAGCGTATTCGCTGGATCAACGAGGAGTTTGCCATTATTGGTTCGCGTCTCGTGTTTAATGTTACCTTGCCGTGTTTGCTGTTTGTGAATATTGCTAAAACGGATTTGAGCGTTACGACGCCTACCGATTTGTTAGTGTTCGCTGCCATCGCTACCACGTTGACGTTTATACTGTTTAATCTCTTGGCATTAAAAATTAAACAACACGATGCGCGAGGCGCATTTGCTCAAGGGGCGTGTCGAGGGAATATGGCCATTATTGGCCTAGCGCTTTCGGTTAGTGCATTTGGTGAAAGCGCCCAAGCGCTGGCGTCCATGTATTTGGCCGCAATCGTTATCTTGTATAACGTGTATTCGATTTTAACCCTTTATTACCACCAAGCTGCAACTGCCTCAGTGAAGTTGATAGCGCTAAGCGTGCTGAAAAATCCGTTAGCGATTGCTATTGCCTTAGCCATAGTGGTTGCTCTTGTGCCTATCCCGTTACCTGATTTACTGTATGAATCGGGTAGTTACTTGGCACAAATGACCTTACCTCTTGCATTATTATGTGTGGGCGCGTCGATTCGCTTGCAAGAATTTAAAGCCTCAAAGCTGCTTTATATAGCGATTGCCAGCAAGATAGTATTTATTCCCCTTGTTACCACAGTTATTGGCTATTACTGCGGGCTCAAAAACGAAGAGTTAGGGGTGTTGTATATCATGATGGCCACCCCCACAGCAGCGGCGGCTTACCCTATGGTGCGAGCGATTGGCGGTGATCATCATTTAACTGCTGCGATTATTGCCGGTAGTACCTTGTTCTCCATGTTTAGTACTACCTTAGGGTTGTTTTTACTGCATTTTTTAGGGTGGGTGTAAGTAGCATTTATCCACCTATGGCCTACTTTGAACGACCTGAAAGCAACTAAGCTTGTACCGCCTTTAATATCACGGGCGTGAGTGACTCTGGTAAGGTGATTTTACCTGCCAAGACGAAGGCATGAGCATCGCCTGACATTTTCCCCCAGGTTTTACGGATGATATCGATCCATTTTTGTTCTGTGTACTCAGGGTGTTTAGCAGCAAAGTCCAGCATGTAATGCTCTATAAATACTAACCCCACCACGTCTTCGAGTAACTGAGTGTCAGGGTTCGATTTTATACCGACCTTTGCCACTGCTTTTTTGGCTCGCTCGATGTGTTCTTCGCTAAAGCCAGCTTGTTCCATGATGTGCCCCACTTTATCAGCATGAAACGTGTATAAATCGCTGCGCCATTTATGATAACCCTGTCGGTCCATGGGATAATCACTGCGGGGAGATTGCCAGCGCTGAATATGTTGCCCGCGAACGGCCAGTTTGACTACGTGATCGGCATCATTCCTGTAACGTTCTAACATATTGGACATGCGAAAACTGTACAGTAGTTCTTTGGGCCACTCTTTCCCTTCGGCTTGTTCTATATTTGGATCTTCGCTGTTGGCACTGTCGATTAAATTAACGGCCTTTTCGTAAGCGGCTTGGGTCATATGTTGCTCCATAGATAAAGATTAGGTGCGCTTTGGGATTTTGCTTATTTTACCTTAAAGTGCCTCGCTAATTATATGCTTATGATGGTGTTATTTACTGGGCAGTGTATGTTTTGCTGTCTTACTACTCAGGGAAGAACGATATCAGTCAAATACGAAAAGGCCAAAATAACGGCGAGACGCTATTTTGGCTTTTGTGGCAACAGAATAACGGCTTTATTGTGCTATCTATTGCGTTAACTATTGCACGAGTTTTATTGGGTTTTTATTGGACCTTTACACCCATGTTGTACAAAGTGAAACCAAAGATATCAGCGTACTGTTCGATTGTTTTGCTAATCGGTGTACCGGCACCATGACCAGCGTTAGTTTCAATGCGAATTAACATGGGATTAGGGCCAGTATGTTTGGCCTGTAATTCAGCTGCAAACTTAAAGGAATGCGCTGGCACTACGCGATCATCATGATCCCCTGTGGTGATAAGTGTCGCAGGGTAGTTCACCCCGTCACGTACGTTTTGCACGGGAGAGTAAGTCATCAAATAATCAAACATTTCTTTACTGTCTTGCGCTGTGCCGTAATCGTAAGCCCAGCCTGCGCCAGCGGTAAAAGTGTGATAACGCAACATGTCGAGTACACCAACCGCCGGAAGAGCCACTTTGAACAGTTCAGGTCGCTGAAGCATAGTCGCACCGACTAACAAACCACCGTTTGAGCCACCACGAATAGCCAAGTAATCTGGGCTGGTGTAGTTTTGCGCGATTAAAAACTCGGCCGCAGCAATAAAGTCATCAAACACATTTTGCTTTTGCAATTTCGTGCCAGCGTCATGCCATGCTTTTCCGTATTCACCGCCGCCACGTAAGTTTGGTACTGCATATACGCCACCTTGTTCAAGCCAAGCCGCAGTGACACTACTAAACGCCGGTTGCAAGCTGATGTTAAACCCACCGTAGCCGTAGAGCATAGTAGGGTTGCTACCATTTAGTTTCAGACCTTTTTTGTGGGTGATGATCATGGGGACTTTTGTGCCGTCTTTTGAGGTGTAAAAGACCTGCTTTGACTCGTAAGCATCACTGTCGAATTTCGCTTTCGATTTTAAGTAAACCGCTGATTCGCCGCTTTCTACATCTAAGCTAAAAATAGTGCTAGGTGTTTTATAATTAGTGAAGCTGTAGTACAAGGTCTGCTGATCTTTTTTACCGCTAAAACCACTGGCTGTGCCCACTCCCGGCAAGGTGATTTCGCGCACTAACTTGCCTGATTTGTCCAGTTGCTTAACATTTGAGATCGCATCAAGCATATAGCTAGCAAAGATGTAACCACCACCGGTTGATACATCTAGTACGTTATTTGTTTCAGGGATAAAGTCTTGCCAGTTTTCAGGCTGAGGCTGACTCGCATCTACCGATACAACGCGCTTGTTGGGCGCAGCTAAATTAGTCACTAACAGTAACGTACTGCCATCATTATCAAGCAATTGGGTGTCTGAATCTGTATTGTCTAAAATGGTCACCAGTTCGCTATCCGGTTCATTTAAGTCTTTCAAATACAGTTTGTTACCTGACGTAGAAACCGCAGCACTGATTAATAAATAACGATTGTCCTCGGTGACGTGTCCTGAAACATAGCGATTTTTCTGCGCCTGCGTTCCGCCAAACACAAGCGTATCTTCACTTTGCTTATCTTTTAGGCTGTGAAAGTAAAGCTTGTGTTGATCCGTTTTAGCCGATAATTCACTGCCTTCTGGTTTGTCGTAGCTTGAGTAATAAAACCCTTCGTTACCTAACCATGAAATGTCACTGAATTTGAGGTCGGTTAAGGTTTCGCTCACGTTCTGCATGGTTTCAACATCAATAGTAATAGCCTTACGCCAGTCACTGCCACCTTCAGAAATCAAATAGGTGACTAAGCTGCCGTCTTTGGAAAATTCAATGCTGGCTAAAGAGGTCGTGCCGTCTTCACTGAAGGTATTTGGATCGAGAAAGACGTGTGCCTCGCCATCGTCTAGTTGGCGGTATAACACAGCTTGATTTTGCAGGCCGTCGTTTTTAAAGAAGTAAGTGTATTTACCTTCTTTAAACGGAGCGCCGACTTTTTCGTAATCAAGCAATACCTTTAAGCGCTCTTTCAGCTTGTCTCTAGAAGGAACCTGAGCTAGATAGGCTTGGGTTACCGCATTTTCAGCTTTAACCCATTGTTTGGTTTCGCTGCTCATATCGTCTTCTAACCAACGATACGGATCAGCGACTTGGGTGCCAAAGTAACTATCGGTTACATCGTCTTTTCTAGTGTTTGGATAGGAGAGGTTCATTTTTTGAAGTTGGTTACCCGTAATTGATGTACCACCTGACGGTGCTGATTGTTGATTTGATTGGTTCGCGGTTGAACAGCCCATTAATAAGGTACTTATACCCACTGCGATAAGCGTTAATTTCATTTTTATTACCCTGATTTATGTCGTTTTTATATGTTTTGATGCATCTATTGTTGCGCATTCAGCAGGGATATTACCTTAGTTTTCACTATGATGATAAATCTCAAACTGTGACGAAAGATGTATAGATACCGCTTATGAATATGGATTAAATTTGATAATGATCAAACAAAACAAATGCTTATGTAAAAAAACTGGTGACATCGCTTAACATTTAATTTACATTGTTTGTGTTCGGCGAGCGAAATGAGCTGAACAGCGGCGGAATAGTCGAGGTAACAAAAGCACATCAAGAAGGCGAAACTACCTCGACGCCTTTCTGCATCTTTATTGGCTGCTGCGCGCCTCTTTCCTTAAAATCTCATTCACCTATGACCTAGTTCAAGTTAAATGGACGCAAAATTATGTCAGAACTTCCATCAAGTACGTTTGACTTTATCATTGTGGGGGCAGGCTCTGCAGGTTGTACATTAGCTGCTAGATTGACAGAACACGAACACTACCGCGTTTGCCTGATTGAAGCGGGTGGAAAAGACAGTAACCCTCTTATACACATTCCTTTTGGCCTTGCCCTTTTATCTCGATTTAAAGCGATTAACTGGAATTACAATACGCTTGCCCAGCCGCATTTGAATAACCGCGAACTGTATTGGCCCAGGGGGAAGACCTTGGGTGGGTCAAGCGCAATAAATGCTATGTGTTATATCCGCGGCGTGCCACAGGATTATGATAATTGGGCGCAACACGGTGCCAATGGCTGGGATTGGGACAGTGTGTTGCCTTATTTTAAAAAGTCTGAAGATCAACAGCGCGGCGCAGATCCATTTCATGGTGTCGGTGGCCCTTTGGGCGTTGATGATCTGCGTTGTGTAAACCCGATGTCGCAGTCATTTGTTGACGCAGCAACAGAAGTCGGTGTGCCAGTAAATGTCGATTTTAATGGCGCTGAACATGAAGGTTTAGGCTTATACCAAGTCACTCATAAAAACGGTGAACGTTGTTCCACCGCAAAGTGCTTTTTAGCATTAGCTCAACAAAGGAAGAGCTTTACGCTTGTCACCCATGCATTGGTAGAAAAGATACTGATTAATGACAATCGAGCCCATGGTGTTGCCATCAAGGTCAATGGTCAGTCACAGACTCTTGGTGCGCAAAACGAAGTTATTTTGTGTGCTGGAGCCGTTAATTCGCCGCAGCTTCTTATGCTTTCTGGTGTCGGTCCTAAAGAACATTTAGTCGAGCGTGGCATTAAGGTTGAGCGGGACGTGGCAGGTGTTGGGCAAAATTTACAAGATCACCTTGACGCTATTGTGCAATATCGTTGTAAATCAAAAGAGAGCTATGCTGTGGCGCTGGCAAAATTGCCTCGATATGTGCAGGCTGCGTTTAATTATTGGCGCAAGCGTAACGACATTTTATCGTCGAATATTGCTGAGGCTGGTGGCTTTGTAAGAAGTGACTTCGCTACGGATGTACCTGATATCCAGTATCATTTTTTGCCCGCGATTTTGCAGGACCATGGACGTCAAACCGCGCTTGGTTACGGTTTCGGCTTGCATATTTGCAATCTGTATCCAAAAAGTCGCGGCACGATTACGCTAGCGTCAGCCGACCCTACACAACCCGCTATTATCGATCCGCAGTATTTATCGCACCCTGACGATCAAAAAGTCATGATTGATGGTATACGCAAGGGCCGCGCAATTTTGCAATCGCAAGGCTTTGCTCAGTATCAAGGGGAAGAGGTGCTACCAGGGGCAGGCAAAGACAGTGAAGAACAGTTACTGGCATTTATTCAGCAGCACGCCCAAACCATTTATCATCCCGTTGGCACGTGCAAGATGGGGGCTGATAAGGATGATATGGCCGTCGTGGATGAACAGTTAAATGTGCGGGGCATAATGGGCCTAAGAGTCGCAGATGCGTCGGTTTTTCCCCGTTTAGTGGGAGGCAACACCAATGCTCCGACAATTATGGTCGCAGAGCGTGCTGCCGATTTTATTCACCAGCAATATCAATTGGCTTAAAGGGCAATTTTAGCTTTTGGACGAAAGAAGTATTTCATTGAGTTGCAAACGCTTAGTACGCATTTTTGCTTCTATCTTGGGCAGCAGGTGGGCGTGTTTTTTATTTATCGTGTGATATAAGAATATGCTGCGTAGCTTTACATATTGCATACCTGGTGGGACTAACTGTCTCTCATCTATCATGAACGTCGCATAATCGGCGCGCTTTGTACGCAGCATATCGACGGTGTTTATGATTATCTCTTTTTTTATCACGCTAGTTTGAATGTCAAAATCCTCTAAGTATATAAGAGAACGCTCGTTTGTAAGCAGTGTTTTTTCTTTATTATTCAATATATTACGGTTGCATTCTACACCGCTTCTGCACAGTAGAACGAGGGTCGCGCGAACCAGTTCAGGTTTTATTAGCATTACGTTCTCAAAGCGAGCGGCAACACGTCCAAGTCGATGAGCATCAGCATCGACTTTGCCTTCGTTCACTAGTTGTAAACCTCTAAGTGCGGGCGCTGGGACCTTGTGTACCGTAAAGCCAAGTTCGGTATATATTTCGTTTAACACATCTAAATAGGGCTCTGCACCCGGGTAATCTACGAAGGTGATGAGGAATTGTTTGCTAAATGAATCAGTTGTGATTAACGAAGCGTTTTCATTGGCTCCTAAAGGTTGAGCAACTGCATAGAAAATGGCGAATGTCTGCGAAAAGCTCACAGACAGCATCAGGACGAATGTTTGTAACCGTTTAATATGCATATTATCAACGCTAAATAGTGTGTACCTAATTCAAAACAGTGATTGCAACCACAATTATGGACATCTCAAACTCTTGTTACTTCAGGTCAGTTAACGTGTTTACGCACGACGTTTAAATTCAGATCGTAAGTTTAAGTACAAATTATGTTTTAAAGTTCTCACTTTTCAGGGGTAGTATGGTTCAATTTTGTGAATAACCAAAGGTTCGCTCTCGCTCTCGTGCGCAATTTGCTTTCAATTTGACGCAAGAGACAAGCAAGCTTGCTATGCCGATATACGATCTGCGTCATGGTGTTTAAAAGCGAAAAATGTCATTTTCTGCAAACGTGCATAATGTGGGCTTAACGGCAGTATCCTGTCGCTGTCTCAAGGCAGGTTAAACCCATGATTTAATTATTTGTGCTGTACTGTGACTTTATGTGTTTTTCATTCGTCTATTAAGCTCATTCAACCAAAGAAGAAAAAATAATGAAAATTGCCATTTTATCTCGTAACAAGAAGCTGTACTCAACCCGTCGTCTGCAAGAAGCTGCAATTGCCCGCGGGCATGAGGTCGATATTATAGATACCTTGCATTGTTATATGGATATTTCGAGCAACAAACCCTCGGTGCGTTTCAAAGGTGAACCTTTGCCTAAATACGATGCGATCATTCCACGTATAGGCGCATCAGTGACGTTTTACGGTACGGCCGTTGTGCGTCAGTTCGAAATGATGGGTAGCTTTAGTGTCAACGAATCAGTTGCCATTAGTCGTTCACGGGATAAGTTGCGCTCAATGCAGTTACTTTCACGCAAAGGAATTGGCTTGCCGCGCACTGGCTTTGCTCATAGTCCAGATAATATTAAAGATTTGATTGCCAATGTGGGCGGTGCGCCTGTGGTGATTAAATTGCTTGAAGGCACACAGGGCATTGGTGTGGTTTTAGCTGACACCAATAAAGCAGCAGAAAGTATCGTTGAAGCCTTTATGGGCATTAAAGCCAATATCTTAGTTCAGGAATACATTAAAGAAGCAGGCGGGGCAGATATTCGTTGCTTCGTGGTAGGCGGTAAAGTCGTGGCAGCCATGAAACGCCAAGGTGCTCCAGGAGAGTTTCGCTCGAATTTACATCGCGGGGGCAGCGCAACGTTAGTTAAGTTGACGGCTGTTGAGCGCGCAACCGCAGTGGCTGCAGCAGGTGCAATGGGATTAAACGTGTGTGGCGTTGATTTGTTGCGCTCCAGTCATGGACCGGTCGTTATGGAAGTAAATTCTTCACCCGGCCTTGAAGGAATCGAAGCGGCGACGTCAAAGGATGTTGCAAATATGATTATCGAATTTATCGAGAACAAAAAAGCCAAGCCACATAGCACAAAAACACGAGGGAATGGGTAGTCATGGTAAAAGCAGCTCCGCTAAAAATAGGCGATCATGTTATTGAGCCCGGCTCGCGTACTAAGTTACAGCTCTCTGCTGCACGCTTATACACAGATACCGACATGTCTATTCCAGTTGAAGTTATACGCGCTAAAAAGGAAGGGCCTACCGTATTTATTAGCGCCGCCATTCATGGTGACGAATTAAACGGGATTGAGATTGTACGCCGCGTGCTGGACTCACCCTCTTTTAAATTAATCGCCGGCACTGTGATTGCAGTGCCTATGGTGAATGTATATGGCATGTTGATGCAAAGCCGCTATATGCCTGATCGTCGTGACTTGAATCGCTCATTTCCTGGCTCGCCCAATGGCTCATTGACTTCGCGTTTGGCCCACATGTTTTTAACGGAAATTGCCGCCAAGTGTGATTATGGAATTGATTTACACACAGGCGCAATTCATCGCAGTAACTTGCCGCAAATTAGAGCCAACTTGAAGGACCCGAAAACCGCTGAATTGGCCCACGCCTTTGGTGTACCCGTGCTGCTTAACTCAGATTTACGTGATGGCTCACTTCGTCAAGCAGCGGATGAAACGGGTACTAAAATCCTATTATATGAAGCAGGCGAAGCCTTACGCTTTGATGAATTGTCGATTCGTGCCGGTGTGAAAGGCATATTTAATGTGCTAGCGGCGTTAGGTGTGGTGTCGAAGCGTCGCCGCTCAATGCCAAAAATTGAACCCTTGGTGGCATATAAAAGCTCTTGGTTGCGCGCACCAGAAAGCGGTATTGTCCGGGATCGTAAGAGCTTAGGTGATTATGTAAAGCGCGGTGATGTGTTGGCTGATGTGTGTAGTCCTACCGGCACATACAGCGAGCCACTGTTGGCAAACCGTTCAGGTATCATAATTGGTAAGCAGAATATTCCGCTGGTGCAAGAAGGGGATGCAATGTTCCATATTGCCTTGTTTGATGATCCGAAAGACGTGGTCGATAACATGGATCAATTACAGGAAAATCTGATGCCGGAAATTGACCCTCAAGGTATCGTGGTATAGCCACGCCAAGTCAAATCGCGAACGTGAGTAGGTTAAAAACGTCACTTATGTGGCGTTTTTTTATCTTCCATTATGAGTGATGAAATACCAACCCCGCTAATAAGTAAGCACTGGTTAATGTGCAATGGTTCAACCGGAAGTGCCTGATCTTTAGCTAAAATTACTCATAAAATATCAGCGAAGCAACTTTAGATAACTTTACATTCCCTTTACAGTATTTAGCGCAAATAAGTGATTTAATCCGTTCATATTCCAAGTATTTTAATTAGATTATTAGACAGTAGATTATGAACAAGACAAAGTTAACAAAAGGACTGGTTTTTGTGGTTGTTGTCGGCGCAGTATTGTGGTGGTTTATGCGCCCTTCACAGTCTGACGAGCACATTGTGTATCACACTCAACCACTTTCGTTAGGTAAAATTGAAAGTACGGTTAACTCCTCTGGTACAATTTCCCCTGTGGTCACCGTGTTAGTCGGTTCAGAATTGTCTGGCCTAATCTCTCAGCTGAATGTGGATTTTAATGACGAAGTCACTAGCGGGCAGGTCATCGCGCGCATAGATGATCGCACTATTTTATCCCGGCTACGCCAAAGTGAGGCTGATTTAGCGTCATCCAAAGCCTCGCTTACCCAGCTTAATGCGGCGCTTAAAAGAGCGCAGACTGAAGCAACGTTAGCGCAACGTGAATTTAATCGTACAAAAGAGTTAAGAGATAAAAATCTGGTTAGTGCTTCTGAGCTAGATATTAGCGAAACCAGCAATGAGCTTGCTAAAGTGGCTATCGAAACAGCGAAGGCGGCTATCTTGGTGGGAGAGGCGCAAGTTGAACAATCTCAATCCAGTCTTGAACAAACAAAACTCGACTTAGACCGAACCTACATTCGCTCACCTGTAGACGGCGTTGTTATTGACCGTCAAGTTGATACTGGGCAAACGGTATCTGCGAGCTTATCTGCGCCAACACTGTTTTCGATCGCTAAGGATTTAGTCAAAATGCAAATTGAAGCCGACGTAGATGAAGCGGATATTGGACGCATAGCAAAAGATCAAAAGGTCAACTTTACCGTTGATGCATTCCCTGAGCGCCAGTTCCACGGCGTGGTCAGTCAAGTCAGAAAAGCGGCTACCGTGACCAATAATGTGGTGACCTACAAGGTGATTATTAGCGTGCAAAACGAGCAATTGCTGTTATTACCCGGCATGACCGCCAACGTAGACGTGGTCTTAGGTGAGCGTGAAAATGTGCTGCGTGTTGCAAATTCAGCATTACGTTTTACGCCAGAGGGAGCATCGTCTAGCGGGACTTCTGATAGAGGTGGCCCTGGGGATCGCATGGCTCAGCTAACGGAACAACTAGGGTTAAATGATTTGCAACAGGAACAGATGGAAAAAGTCATGCAAGATATGCGTGAAGCTATGCAAGCTGCTCGTGAATCATCCCCTCGTGGCCCGGGGGGACCTGGAGGCTCACCAAATGATGCAATGAAGAAGATTCGTAGCAAGATGAATATCGAGTTGCAGAGTATTCTAACCCCAGAGCAAATGGACACGTTTAAGGCTTCTGGTCAATCTCGACCTGCCAAAGGCAAAGCGAATGGCAAAGATTATCAGCCGGGCACTGTGTGGGTATTACGCGATGGGCAACCCGTTAAAATGGATGTTGGCATAGGTATCGCCGACCTTGAATATAGCGAAATTCGCGCTAGAGGATTAAAAGAAGGTGACAAGGTCATAGTGCGTGCTCAGAAGGTCACCGAATAATGAGCCAAGCTTTGTTAACAGTACGCCAAGCGAAAAAAGTCTACGCCATGGGCGATGAAAAAGTGTGGGCACTCAAAGGCGTTGATCTGGATATTCAGCAAG
The DNA here is from genome assembly GCF_009906955.1 of Paraglaciecola mesophila. Taxonomy (GTDB): domain Bacteria; phylum Pseudomonadota; class Gammaproteobacteria; order Enterobacterales; family Alteromonadaceae; genus Paraglaciecola; species Paraglaciecola mesophila_A. Next base: position 1,294,777 of record NZ_CP047656.1, on the reverse strand, counting down.
GCGAGTTTGTGGCAATTATGGGCAGCTCTGGTTCGGGTAAGTCCACCATGATGAACTTATTAGGCTGTTTAGATATAGCCAGTGAAGGCAGCATCGCATTTGCGGGCCAAGAATTATCCTCATTGACAAAGAATGAGTTAGCAAGTGTGCGCAATCAGCGTATCGGTTTTGTGTTCCAACAGTTTAATTTGTTACCGCGAACCAGTGCCCTAGATAATGTCACCTTACCACTTTTGTACAGCAATGTGCCTGAGTCAGATTGGTCAAGTCGGGCCAAACAATGCCTAGAAAATGTTGGACTTGGGTCGCGTATGGAGCATCACCCAGCTCAGTTATCGGGCGGGCAGCAGCAACGCGTGGCGATCGCTCGTGCACTCATCAACGACCCGTTAATGATATTGGCTGATGAGCCAACAGGCGCTTTAGATACCCAAACTGGTTTAGAAGTCATGGCCCTTTTTCAACAACTCAATCAGCAAGGCAAAACCATTATTTTGGTTACTCACGAACCGGATATCGCCCAGTTTGCCAAGCGTAAATTAACCTTCCGTGACGGTGAGCTAATAAGTGATGAGCGCAATAACAATGTGCGCCAAGCGGCACGAGAGAGCAATACATGAAGATTGTCATTTTACTTAAAACTGCTATCACCGCCCTGAAAGTCAATGTGCTGCGCAGTTGTTTAACCATGTTGGGAATTATTATCGGGGTAGCAGCAGTGATCATCATGGTGGCCATGGGGGCGGGAGCTCAGCAAAAAGTGGATGAACAAATTAAATCACTTGGCGGCAACGTGTTTTTTGTGACGGGCTCATTTAGACAAAGCGGTGGGGCACGCTCAGAATCTGTGGTAAAAATTAACGAAGACGACGCTAACTTAATTGAAAAGCAGGTACCTGGGGTGGAAGCTGCAGCGCCTTATTTATCTTCAGCTGGGCAGGTAATTTATGGCAATTTAAATTGGTCTACTGAAATAGATGGCATCGATAACCGCTATTTTGTGGTCCGAGATTGGGATTTAGCGAGCGGCCGTGAATTCACCAGTGCTGAAATTAATCGCGGCAGCAAAGTGGCAATCATTGGCGAGCGCTTGCGCGTCGAGTTATTTGGCGCTAGCGATCCTATTGGCCAAACAATACGGGTAACCAATTTTAATGCCACCATTATTGGGGTGTTGGCAGCCAAAGGACAAGACTCCAGAGGCGAAGATCAAGACGACGTGATTTTTCTACCGATAAAAACGGTGCGCAATAAAATCACAGGTGTCAGTGCCACTAACCCTAAATCAGTACGTTTTATTCAAGTCAGTGCTTATGACGGTGAAGACATGGATTATATTGAAGACGAAATGTCACGCCTATTGCGTCAACGCATGCGTATTCCGGTGGGGGGCGATGATATGTTTCGCATTCGTAATGTGTCAGAAATGATCGCCACACGGGCAGAAACTATACAGGTATTCAACACCTTACTCGCATGGGTTGCTTCGGTAAGCCTAGTGGTTGGCGGTATCGGTATTATGAATATTATGTTGGTCTCGGTCACTGAACGCACCCGTGAAATCGGCTTGCGTATGGCGGTGGGGGCCAAGCCGTCAGATATTTTGTATCAGTTTCTAATCGAATCTATTGTGTTGTGCGGCTTGGGTGGATTTATCGGTGTGGTGATTGCCTATGGCTTTGTGTTTATGGGCAACCAATATGGCATTGGGGCAGGGGGGATCATTGAAACACAGGTAGTACTGTTAAGCTTAGGCTTCTCTGGGCTGATAGGGGTGTTTTTTGGGTATTACCCTGCGCTAAAAGCATCACGATTAGCACCGATTGACGCCCTGCGTTACGAATAGCGCTGGCGATAAAAAAAGACCAGATCAACCAGTCTCGGCTCATCTAAAATTATTCCTTCGGTGCGGCTCACTTATATCAGTGAGCCTGCTGTCTTCTCATAATGCATTTTTTAAATTCGATTGGTTATGACTATGCCACACAAATCAGCCTTTCAAGCAAAACATTAAGAGCATATCGTTTACTTTTAAGTGAGTTAACAGTCTGACTTAGGTGTAATTTTTTCAACGCGGTTTGTCTGGGTTACCGAGTCGCTCATTCTTATAAGTTGTGTCATCAATCCCAACGGCCTTAAAAGGCTGATGGTTGCTCACCTTCACTGTTATTCCTTATTTGGTATGGTTTCTGCTAAATCCCGCACAGAACAATATAACGATCGAGAAGACGAGCGCGTAAAAATACCCGCTCTGAACACTTCACGGTCCTATGTTTAACAGAAAAGAATAATGAAATGACGCGCGAGGGGTTACCTGTGGTAGTGACGGAATTAACAATAGGTGTATTTTTACTTTTAGTGGCTTCTTTACTAGTCGTACAAGGCAGTCGACTGCAAATGATTCAAAAGGGCAATACCAGAATAAGCAAGGAGCGTTTAAATAACCGCGGTAGAATGATGATGCTATCTGGCACGGTGTTAATTATTCTAAAAGTGTACGAATTTACACATTTTTTTTATTAGTGATGTATGCGTAAAATGCTTTATAACGTTATAAAGTGCGATCTCCTCTATGACCTATTTCAAACCTGCTAGTCGAATTTTCATGCTTTGCTCTTCTTCTAACGTTACCGAAATCAATTGCGCCTTTGGCCTGTCTTTTACAATACGAAGCAATGTCAGCGACGCAGACGAATAAGCCAGAATAGGAGCAGTAAACAGAGACACCCATTGTTAAAGCAGTAAACAGAGACACCCATTGTTAAAGCAGTAAACAGAGACACCCATTGTTAAAGTGCTATAAAAACTTCCCTGCTTAGAGGAACAATTGCCTTCAAAATGCGTCAAGGTACTTGGGGTCTGAGTGATTGAGGATTTTCACTGAAATCTTGCGCGTTGAGGTATGAAAATGGCGCGCAAAGTCTGTTTTTAGACAAGCGTCTACCTTACAGGTTATGTAAAGGTTGTCTTGTTTGTGGGGCTTAAGCGCGCTTTAACAGTGCTTTTGCTTTGGTCATGCCTCGTATTCGTTGATGATGAGTATGGCGCTTAAAAGCATTCATCATTTGCTCCGCACCTGCTGCGTAACAGAAGTGTTTTTCGAACTCAGTGGTTAGGGTTAGCCATTGAGCAGAGTCTAGTCTCAATCTTTGTAGAATAGGACTGTGAGTGTTATCAATATGACCCGCCTTGTCATCACGAATACAACGACCTGTGGTATCAATGAGCTCACAATAGTCTTTGAGCGAATACGCAATACCTGTGGGCCTGTTTTCACGATGATTTCCCACAAACGGCATCAAAACGCTTGGTTGTGATTGTTGGTTTTTAACGGCGTGAATGCGTTTTTTAATACTGGTGTGCTTTGACGTTTCAGGTGTTTTTGCCATTTTTGCGCGAATGGGGTTTAAATCTACATAGGCCATGCACGCTAAGACTGCACTTTCATCTAGTAACGCTTGGGACTTAAATCGCCCTTCCCAAAAACGACCGGTGCAGCCGTCTTCTTTATTCGCTTGACGAGCAATATACTCATTTAAATCACGCATAAACCAGCTTATGTCGTAAAGACGTTTCCGATAGGTTTGAACGGTTTCATCAAAGGTGATTAGCTCTGCTTGGCTCAAGGTATCGCCGTTAACAAACTTCTGAGTCAGCAATGTGCCTCTGTGTAGCTTGTGGTAGCGCCTCAACACTTCATCAGCATCCCACTTATCCGCCATAGATTTATCTACATATAGCACCACATGCGTGTGATTATTCATGACTGCATAGGCACAAATGTCGACGGAAAATACGGTTGCTAGAAATAATAAACGCTCTTCTACCCAGCCTCGACGATGCTCATAGTTCTGCCCAGTAAGCTGGTTCGTACCACACAAATAAGATTGGCGAACGCAGCGAGACACGCAATGGTAATAAGGCGTATCTATTAAACTAATTTGGCTTTTTCGAGATTGAGGCATGTGTAGCCTACCTGACAAGAATGAGACATGAATTAAGTGTAGTTTAGCTTTGAAAATTGACCATTTTTATCATGGGTGTCTCTATTTTCTCTTATCATGGGTGTCTCTATTTTCTCTTTCATCTCGTAAAGTTTTTATTTTTCCCAAGCCGCCGACAAGACAGCATCAGCCTATATAGCTAACCATATAGGTACAGCCGGCTAAAGGCATATCAGTTGGGTATTGGGTTTGTACAAACCCCAACTTTTGATAAGCACGGATCGCAGAAATGTTGTCATTAAAAACAAACAATGAACAACTGTTTACCTTGAACTCTTCTTTTCCCCGAGCAGCTAAGTTTGCGATTAATGTTGCCACAATACCCAGACCTCTATTGGCAGGGTTTACAACTAAGCGGCATAAATGACACCGTTGTTCACGTAAATAATATTGGCCAAATGCCTGCAAAGCGCCTTGTGGCGATACCAGTGAAAAAGAGGGTAGGCTTGTTAATTTCAAATTCTGTTTGAATGTGCCTAAATCATATGGATAGCAAAACCCCGACCCTGACCACATAACAATTTGCGCCTCGTCTTCAAACCAGCTCATCAACTCAATTAGGTGTATATCGCTCGATTTGACTAGTTTCATGCGTTCTTTGTATGTCTTGCTGCGGCTAATCGATACTATGGATATTAGCATGACGGTGTATACGAGAGGCACAGTTGAAGCGGTTGCACAAAATGCCCCTTGATCCCGCGCTGGGCCTTGATCAACTGGGCATTAGTGCTAATTTTGGGGCTATTTCGGCTTAACGTAAAATGCGTCTGGTTCGACTTCTAACAAATTTTTTACTAGCGCTTTAGCGGCTTGCTTGGCGACATAAGGGATCAGTTGACGATTGGTGTTGTCACCCACTTCGTAGGTCACAGCATGTACCTTGTAGTGATCGGCAATGTATTGTTTGAAGATGCCTCTATCGGGAGATGACGCTGATTTATTCACCGTTTTGAATACCCAACCTGTTTCAGCATCTAAATCTGCTAACCAACCTTTCATAAGGGGGAGCGGGGCCAAGTCATGGTCGTCCGGCATGGTGTAAAAAATGTCGTGGAAGGTGGAGTGAAAATCTACGGCAAATACGATTTTTTCGCCTTTTTTCACTATGCTCGCCATTTTGTCTCGTACCAGCCGCGTTTCCGCTTGGGCGAAGTTTTTCCAGTCCCGGTTTAGGTCAAAGCCATTGGCGTTGTGCCGCCAGTTACCGGTTTCCACGCCGTCTGGGTTTAAATCTGGCACCATGAGCAGATTAAAACGCTCGAAAAAGGGATTACTCAAGGTGTTGTCGAGTAACAAGGCTTCACTAAACGCAAATAAAGCCATAGCGCCTGTCACTTCTGGCGGGTGTTGACGGCCTATGATCACGAGCCATTCTTTATTTTTCGCTGATTGTTTCACTAAGGCTTTAATCGGACGGCCTTTCACTGATGGCCCGAGGGTTTCAATATGAAGCTCAGGGCGCTGCGCTTTTAGGCGGGCTAACCACTGGTCATATTCTTGATTATCAATGACTTCTTGGGCTGAAATCCAGACAGGCGTTTTGCCAGTGCTTAGGCTTATCCACATTTCTTTGCCCTTGGTTTCAAAGGGAATATTTTGCCAATCTTCGCCATTCCTACTGAGTTTGGGCAGGTAACGTGGGTTATTGCCGTTGAAGGTGAGTTTAATTTTTACCTCGCTATCCGTTTTTGATTGCACCTTAAAACCAAACCAAGGACTAGGGTTGACCGGCTCGTTTTCTGGCAAAATGCCAATATGGTATTCGTGTTTAGCCAGCCTTTCACAGGTGCTTAAACGTGCGGTGCTAAAATCGCTGTAAAAAGTCACACCGTCAAACTGGCAGTCTTTGGCATGAACAAACGCTGAAAAAGTGGTGAGCAATAGTATGGGGAAAAAATATCTAAGCATGGTGATAGCATTCCATTCTTTATAGGTAATAAAATATAGGTAATAAGAAAAAGCCAATCAGCGTATCTGTGATTGGCTGAGCTGCTGCGCGACTAAAACTTCTTGTTTAAGGTCATGTACAGGTAACGCCCTGCAGAAGAGTGAACACTGCTTTCATAGCCAAATGTTCCCGAGGTAAAAGGAGGCTCTTTGTCACCGAGATTACGTGCGCCTAAGGTTAATTTAGTTTTGTCTAGCCAACTGTTTTGCTGGGTAAACGAATAGGAAGCATAGGCGTCAACCGTGGACCAATCGTCAATTTGTTGATAAATCAAATCGCCAGCATCGTCAAAATAAGACAGGGATACATTTTCTAACTCACTAATATATTTGTATTTGATCCCTGCGCCCCAGTTGTCTTTCTGCCATCTTATGCCAATGTTGCTGCGCCATTCTGGGCGACCATTTTTTGTTAATAAGTCACCCGCCGCACCAGGTATGCCAACAGATTCACCGTTAAATAGTACCGCTTCGTTGCCGTTTTCCTGTGCGGTCACTACGCGCTGCGTGATGGGGTCTAACCCTTGGTCAAATTGGGTTAAATTAGCCGCATTGGCAGTGAAGGTAAAATCACCCAGCTCAGTATTCATCTTGTAAAAAATACTGTAATCGATGCCTTTAATTTCCCGAGGAAGCAGGTTGGTATAGTCGTTAGTAACGTACAAAATTTCGTTATTGTTATCACGGATCACGTTGGTATTACTGCCACCATCTGCTCGAAGGAGTGCATCGTATAAAATTTGCGTTTGGCTACTTAATATTCCTACCACGTCTTTTTGTTTTATATGCCACCAGTCAGCCGTTAGCGTTAGATTTTTTATTGGGGTAAATACAATTCCTGCAAACGTGTTAGTGCTGGTTTCAGGTTTAAGATCGTCGCTACCATTGCGTATTTCAAGCGTGCCTTGGCGAATACCTGATATGGGATCAGAACGGGTGTTAGAGCGCGACACATCGACGGCTGTTGTTTGCGGTAATCCTGGTGCTTTAAAGCCTTCAGCATAGGCTGCACGCAGTTGAACCATGTCATTCACCTGCCATGCTAACGATACCTTGGGTTTGGTGATATCGCCTACATCAGAAAATCGCTCATAACGGGCAGCCAGTTGCATGTTCAAGCTTTTCACTAGCGGTAGGTCTGCTAGCAAAGGCACGGCAAATTCAACATAGGTTGAAAACACATTGCGGCTGCCAGCAGAATCTGGCGTTGGGCTACTACCTAATACCGTACTGGCAAGGGCCGAAGGGTTCCCCGTTACGACATCAATAAAGCTATCTGTGCCATTGAGCGCATCGCTGCGTGCATCTGAGAAGCTCTCGTAACGGTATTCCACGCCCACCGCCATGCCTACATCGCCAGCAGGTAAGGCAAAAATATCAGGACGCGATACTTTAAAATCGTAAAGGGCAAGCTCGGTTTCAGATTCACGTTCAATATTGAACATAAAGCTGTCGATAACGTCTTGGTCATTACCTGTGTCATCGCCAATGTTTGGTGAGGTCAGGCTACCACCGTTAAAGAGATCATAGGCTGTGTTTTGCTCTGTGCTGTTCACAGCTTGTTGAAATAAAGTGGTATTGACCCGGTTCGCAGAATCGAGCGTGTGGGCTTTTGAATAAAGAACGGCTGTGTCCCAATCCCAGTCTTTATAGTAACCCCTTAGTCCCGTCAGAAAGCGATAAGAATAATCTTCTACGTTTATTTTACGCGGGCCAGTATCAATGGGCCGGTATCGTCTAACGGTTACATCTTCACCGAATGGATTGTAAAAAGCGTCACTTGATACTGTGAATCGCTGGGCTGTTAAATTACCGCTTTGTTCACGTAATCGGTCAGCTTCTGCTTGGTAATAAAGCGCTTCACCGTACAGCTCAACTTCATCGGTTAGGTTATGCGTCATAAGTGCGTATAAATTGACACGGCTAACCTCTGAGCTAAGAGAACGCTCTGAGTTTGAGTCGTAACGTAATTCGCGATCTAAACTGCCGCCATCTGCACATATGCCGTTATCCAGTGCCACTTCGCAGCCGTCAAACGTGTCGGGTTGAATATGAAAGGTACCAAGACTATCAGAGCTTAGTTCTGCCCAAGGTGTGGAAGTCGTGCGTCCGTCTAAGGACGTATTGCCAACAAATTCAGGCGCTAACCCTGGGTAGTTTCGGGTGTCTGAACTGGCGGCGTAATCTCGCTCTGATGCCATCAACATATCTTGTTGATACAGACTTGCACTGAGTGTTAAGTGAGTTTGCTCATTATTAAAAAACCAACCGCCGGAGCCTGAAAGGCTAAATGTGTCTTTGTCAGTGCCGTCATTTTTACCGTACTGGAACTGCAAATCACCGCCGGTGTTTTTGTCTTTGAGTACGTAATTAATAACCCCTGCGATAGCGTCTGTTCCGTATATCGCAGCGGCGCCATCACGTAACACTTCTACGCGTTTTAGGCCGCGCACCGGCAATGCATTTGAGTTTACCGTTGTTACAGGGACTAAATCTTCGGCTTGGGTGCCAGGGTGCAGGACTAATCGTCGACCATTTAACAGGGTTAAACTATAGCCGGTGCCAATGCCGCGTAAGTTAACTGAGGAAACGTCACCTCGGGCATCATTGACACCGCCCACCACGCGTTCGCTGTTGAAGCTTACTTCCCCTTGTTGAGGTAATTCTGCCAGCAAATCAGCGCCGCTTGATATGCCTAAGTCTTCAAAGTCTTGAGCACTAAAGGTAGTAATAGGCAATGCGCCAGAATCTTGGTTGACGCGGATATTTGAGCCCACAACCTTAATGCGCTCAACACTGGCTTCGCCGTCAGCCTTTTTTGTTGATGTACCTAATGCTTCTTTTGCGGCTGCAACAGGGATGGCACTACTTTCAGTGCTGGGGTTGATGGAAGAAGGCGCGTTTTTTTCACGTATGATATAGGTGCTTTTAGAGCGCTTAACAAATTCTAAAGATGTGTTTTCAAGCAACACAGCTAAGGCTTCTTCCACGGTTAAATCTGCTGATATCGCGCGGGTGGTGATGTTCGGGGTAATGGCAGAAGAAAATAGAATTTGTGTTTCACTTTCCTGTGCCAGTTCGAGCAGGGCTGATTCAATATTTTGCGCTGGAATATCGATGCTTTGCCGCGTTTGTTGTGCAGCCAAACTATGACTGGCGGGCAGCATAAGCATGACGCAACAAGCAAGGGGACTGAGTTTAAACGACTGATGTAGTTTCATGTGCAGTTTCATATTGTGTGCCTCTATTATTATTAGATGTGACTGTTCCTATTAGAGGTATACGCAAGGCACGTTATGATCCTCCATTAAAATTGAAAATTAGTTTTTCGCCGTCAACTCTATGTACTCAGGATAACGCTCTACTTCCACAGGTAGCGCCGCCTCAAGTGCCGATAAAATACTGTCGCCGTCTTTCAATTTGAACACGCCACTTATTTTCAATTTGCCCATGGCTTGGTTTTCTAGGGTTATTTTTTTTATTCGATAGCGATTGAACTCAGTGAGGACCTTAGCTAATGGTTCATTATCGAAACGAAAAATACCTTGGCGCCACTGCTGACTGGCGTTGACTTCTTTTGAGGTCACTTGCGCTATGACTTCACTGGTGCCATTAAATGCCCCAATTGAACCGGCAGGCAGCAGGGTTTCAGCTTCCTCGAAGTCAATTTGATCGTTGCTAGGCAGGGTAGATGACTGCACCGCTACTAAGCCCTCAGCAACAGACACTTTTAGTGTCGCGTCAGATTTTCGCACATTGAACTTAGTGCCAATTACCCGAATGGTTTTTTCGCCGGTATGAATGCTAAACACCCGAGTAGGATCCTTCGCTACGTCGAAAAATGCTTCCCCGCGTTCTAATAAAATACGCCGCTGGCTACCTGAAAAGTCGACTTTAATGGCACTGTTGGTATTAAGTGTCACTATGCTGCCGTCGGGTAAGCCCACCGTACTTATTTCACCCACGGCGGTGTGATAACGGTTCAGTTCGTTATGGGTGATTTGATGTGTTGGCTCAGATTGGGGCAGGGCAACGAACCAAATGGCGAACACCGCGCACACAAAACTGGCGGCAATACCGGTATACCAATAAGTGTGGTTTTTCTTTTCGACGGGGTCTGTCGTTTGAAACAGCTGATTACTGCTGTCCCAAATCGCTAACATATTGTCAAATTCCTGTTGGTGTTGGGGAGATTGGTCACACCAAGCATAAATTTCGTTTTCTTCTTCTGCGCTTAATTCACCGGAATATAATCGAGCGACAAAGTTAGCGGCTTGCTTCGTCACCGCGTCTTGGTTCACATTCCTTTTCATATGGGCGACACCTTTGTTCTGATCGCGACCAAAGCTGCTGAGATGTATTTTTCAACCGTACTAACTGATACGCCTAATGCGTCACTGATCTCTCGGTAACTCATGCCTTCTACTCTGTTTAACATAAATGCCTGTTTGTGGCTGGTTTTAATTTCAGCCAATGCTATTTCAATTTCGCGGAGCTGCTTTCTGTTTTGCAGCGCGCGTTCAGGGGAATATATCGATGAAAATATTGCCGTGTCTTGTTCGCTTACATGGTTCTCAGTGCAGCGAACTTTAGCGCGGCGAGCACGATCGATTAAAATATGGGTCGCAATTTGAAAGAGATAATTGCGTACGGTATCCATTCTACCTGCTAGCTTTTGTGCTAAGTCATCCAGCTTAAGCAGGCGCTCATATACTTCTTGCATGACATCTTCACAATCGTTGTCACTTAATCGTGAGCGCACGCGAATAAAGCGGCGTAAAGCACTGCCATACTCTGCATATAGTTGCTGTACCAGCTGGCTATTCTCATCTCTGGTAAGGAGCTGCTTTTTTGCTCTATTTAGCTGGATTACTTTCACGCCTTACCCATTAAATTGCACCATGTTACTACGTATACGCAGCGAAAATAAAACACCTCAATAAATGCTTTGAATACTTACACTCTGAGCGTGAAAGTATGCTTACTTTTGCGTTAGGATAAAACCTTTCCATTTACGATTCACAGCGCAATCAAAGAATCAGAGCAAAAAAATCAACCCGTAAGCAGAGCAAAACAAATTAACCCATAAGGTGCAGCAATGAACGACGAGATACAAACTCTGGCCACTACGGTCGTGTATGAAAATAAATGGATGCGTCTAAAAGAAGACAAAATTCGCCGCAGTAGTGGTCATCAGGGCGTATATAGCGTAGTAGAAAAGCCTGACTTCGTGGTGATATTGGCCGTACAAGATGGATACGTGCATTTGGTTGAGCAATACCGGTATCCGATTAAAAAGCGCTGCTGGGAATTGCCTCAAGGTGCATGGGAAGAAAACCCTGATGCAGACCATGCTCTGTTAGCGGCAGGTGAATTGAAGGAAGAAACCGGACTGATCGCCAAAAAAATGCGCTACCTTGGAGACCAATACCTAGCCTACGGTTTTTGCAACCAGATGTATCATATCTACCTTGCTACTGAGCTTACCTTTACCGAAATTGATTTGGACCCAGAAGAAGAAGGTTTAATCACGAAAAAGGTCACCTTAACTGAGTTTGAAGAAATGATTTTATCCGGTGAAATTAAAGATGCGTCTACAGTGAATGCCTATGGGCTAGCTAAATTAAAAGGTGTACTTTAGCGAGGTATTTAAGTCGATGGGGCATTTTTTCTCTGTGATGCGTTAATTCGCAAGAGACACTTGACCTAAAGTCGACTTTAAGTGGCATGATAAAAATACTACAAATGAAATCGAAATAGCTCAGCTGTTTCACTGGTAAATAATGGAGCGAGTATGCAAGCAAATTACTGGCATGACAAATGGGAAAAAGGCGAAATAGCATTTCATCAATTTAAAGGTAGTCCTTTATTAAAGGCACATTTTTCCGCCCTCGAATTGCCCCAAGGTAGCAGGGTTTTTGTCCCCTTGTGTGGCAAAACACGCGACATCGCTTGGCTGCTTGCCAATGATCATCACGTGGTAGGAGCCGAGTTACATGAGCCCGCTGTGCAACAGTTATTTCATGACATGGAAATACAGCCAGACGTGATACAGCGAGAAGATCTTGGTTTAGTGCATTATCATGCCACTGTGAATGACAGAATAGTTGATGTGTATGTGGGAGATATTTTTCAACTTACCCCTGAGCTAGTAGGTAAAATCGATGGGATATACGACCGCGCTGCGCTGGTTGCTTTACCACTGGAAGTACGAGAAAAGTACACCTCGCATATACGTAAGTTAAGCAGCACTGCGCCGCAGTTACTCATTAGCTTTGATTATCAACAGCATTTAATGCCAGGCCCGCCGCATTGCGTCAACGCTGAGGAAATAGCCAAACACTATGCTGATGATTATATCATTCAATTGCTTGCCAGCGTGGACGTCGAGGGTGGTTTAAAAGGTAAGGTACCTGCAAAAGAAGAGGTATGGTTACTGCAAAAGCGAAGTTAAGTAAGGCGAAATTAAGGGTAAGCAAAACGAAGCTAGTGAATCTATGGGCGTGCTTTCAAACAAGCAGGCCCTCAGTTTTTTATTAAAAGCGCTTAATTCTCTATGGGGTCAAGCACAATAGTTTTAATCGGTTGATTACGAACGCACATTTTATTGTGGGATATTTTTTGACAAAAGCCGCTATACACCTTAGCCATGTTATCCCCAGTCTCTTTTACATACTGGCATGAGGCGCGCAATTCCTTCTCTTTACAGGCCAGTTGCGCATCTTTATCCACATGCCCTTCATGGGCAACAGCCGTAAAGGTTAAAACGCTTAATGTAGCAAGGACGTTGCACCAAGGAAGTGAGCGCATATGCCAGCTAAAATCCGTTTTAGTTAAATTTACTCTCATCTCTTGCTCCGCTAGATGTTTCATTCACTGGCGACCCACTCACCTTGCTCACCGTGAAAGCAACCGATAAACATATTTTCACCGGGACTTGCAACGTGATAATGATACCCTCGGGTTTCATCAGTATGGCCTCGACATTCGTCGAGATCTGTCTCTTCATAGCCGCTAGCGTCTAGCATGGCGTAAATGCGATAGCCATCAAGTGCATAGCCGATTTGACTGGCATGGCCATCTTCTTCTCCACTGGCTGTAGAGCAACCTGTAGCAGCGTGGTAATGGTAGCCATCGAACGGATTGATGTGCCCGCCGCAGTCATCAAAAGCGGCAATCGTATAGTTGTTTAATATGGCATCGACGGGGGCTTGTGCAGCCAATATAACACCGTTCAAAGAAACCCCCATATTAGCGTTTATATAGTTCGGGGTAGAAAGGGGGACCGGCGTGACCGGCAATAGCACGGTTTCATTTACACCTCCGCCATAATATTCTAAATCGCACTGTACACAGTAATTTTGGTAAGCTGGGTCGACATTCGGTCTGGCTGCGGCTTCACACGCGGTTTGTGTATCAGTGATATTCACCTCGCCAGTACTAGGGTCGTATAATAACCAGCCGTCACCGTAAAGCTGATCTAAATGACTGATAAATTCGCCATCGATATCGTAAACCTCACCTGAACCGTCAAACCAAATACCACCTTGGGAAGCGTCCGACTCTATTGTGGGTGGGCAGAATGGGCCGATTTCATCTACGGCAGGTTCGCCCGCCAGAGTAATACGATAACACGTTGTTTGCGTACCACCTGACAGGGTACAACTTTGTGTCGTAATGGTTTCAATGACAGCGTCATCGAAAAACAACAGGGAGCTAGCTGTCACTGAAGCATCACTGTCAGGCTCAGTTTCCGTTCCCGTATCAACGTCGTCAGTCGTTGAATCTGTCGAAGTATCGGTAAAGGTTTGTTCTTGAGTCGTTTGTTCGGAATTAGCCTCTGTAGAGCTGTCCCCACAGGCACATAAGATAACACCAAGCGCAATTATCAAATAGGTTTGTGCGGTACACATTATACGTTTCATTTAAGTATCTAGGTTTATTGGTTTGCCCTAACGTTACGAATATAAAACGCAGAAACGGTGCAGATACTGAGGATTTTGCGCACAAACCGCACGCTATTGAATGTGGGTTACATTAATTTGTAGCCCACACCGTACACGGATTGCAGAATGGGTTGGGGGTCGTCAACAAGGGAAATCTTGTTGCGCAAGTTTTTCATGTGGCTGTCGATTGTGCGGTTACTGACAATGCGCGCATCTTCATAGCAACGTTTCATCAGTATTTCTCGGGAAAAAACCGTTCCTGGTTTTTCCAATAGGGTTTTCAATAAACGAAATTCAACCGGTGTTAACTCGATAATACTGCCATTAATGGTGCATTCGAATCGCTCGGCATCGATGCGAATATGCTTGAATGTAAGTATGTTGGGCGCTGTTTTCTCAGCCGTGGCGCCAAACGCCGCTCGGCGTAACAAGGCTTGCACACGGGCCACAACTTCACGTGGGGAAAAGGGTTTGCAGACATAATCGTCAGCACCGAATCCTAGTCCCATCAATCTATCTATTTCGTCCACTCTGGCGGTTAACATAATGATCGGTACATGGGAAAACGTTCGTACATTTTTGCAAATGCTCAAGCCATCTTTGCCGGGCAGCATCAAGTCAAGAATGACGCAATCTGGGTTTAGCTGCTTAATTGCTGCTTCGGCTTCGTCGCCATCATGTACGACGTGCGTTAAGAAGCCCTCTAAATTCAAAAAGTCTACCAATATTTGGGCGATTTTAGGTTCATCTTCAACGACCAGAACCTGTTGTTGGCTAGTCATGTTTGCTCCTTGGTTAAAGGGATTTTGACCGTCACACACAGACCACCGAGTGCCGATTGGGTTGCGTGAATGCTGCCATGGTGTGCATTGACGATATTTTTGCAAATGGTTAGTCCTAGTCCCGCACCGGGCGTGGCTCTGTTGCGTGATGCATTTTGCCGATACAAGGGATCGAATAATTTTTCGTAATCCTCAAAAGGCACACTAGGTAAGGTGTCGTTAATTTCAAATACAGCAACATTCCCCATCGGGTAAAGGGCGATTTGAACGCTACCTTTTGCATTGGTGTGAATAATCGCGTTATTGATTAGGTTAATATATAACTGCTCAATACGCTGCGGGTCGACCAAGCCGACTATATTCGCTTGAATATTCGCTGTGATGAGAATGTCTTTACCTTGTGCTTTGCTTTGTAGGGATGAGCACACATTTTCAAGGGCTGAGCTGATGTCGAGCTGACTAAAATGGTATTTCAAACCGCCTACATCCGACAGGGACAATTGATACAAATCGTCCACTAAGCGGTGTAACAGCAAGGCCTCATGTTTTAAAGATTCGACTTGTTTAGGGCCCAACGGGCGTATACCGGCTTCAAGCGCATCTAGCTCGCCAATGAGTATGGTTAAGGGGGTTCTTAACTCATGGGATATATCGGCAAACCAACGGTTTTTTGCGCTGCGTGTTTCGTTCAAAATATGGCTTAAACCGTTTAGGTTTTGCATAAGCTTGCCCAATTCATCACTGCGCGAGGTATCTAGTTTCAGGTCATAATTACCTCGGCTAAGACGCTCTACGCCATGAAGTACGGCATTTACCGGAGATGTCAAACGCCGGGCGAGCAACCAAGAGGCGACACCAGCGAGTAACAAACATAATAAACCTATGGCGATACTGGCGTATCTTTGTTGAATGGAAAATGACGAAGCTAATGAACGTTGTGGTATGTCGTCTAACCAACTGCGCAATTCACCAATTTTTTCCCCGTTAAGATAAATGTCATGACTAAGTACCTCTTGGGTATGTGGCTTAGGTTTATCACCTGTTAACCATTGCCCTTGTGTATCGAAAAGCGCTGTAGGGGGGCGGTTTTCCTTGCGTGCTTGAGGTGGGTGAAAAGGCGCTGCTGCATTAGGATTGCGTGGGCGCAAAGGACTTGGCTGCCCAAAAGCTCCACCAGGACGAGCGCTGTGAGGCATGGGCTGCGAGCTGGTATTAATAAATCTTTCAAGGCCCGTTCTGATAACCAACTGCCAGTTATTATTATGGGAATATGCAGCCGACAAGCTGTTCCCTAATAGGGTAAGCCGCTGCTGCTCTAAGCCAGCTATAAAATTGAGAAAGCCCTGATCGAAGCTCCATCGTGCAAGACCCAATGTAATGAAAAGTGTGATGGCAGTAAGCCCAAGAAAAGATAAGAAAACTTTGCGGAATATGTTCATAGGATGAGTATACCTTTGGGGAAGCGGCTTGCACCAGCACCGGGCAAAGAATGCCCGGTTTCTCCATGCAATCTCCACTGTTTCTGCACATTTGCTTGCTAGTATTCGTTGTAGACTAACTTTGGAGTAAAAAAATATGCAAATCTCAACCCTGATTTTCGCAACAAGCCTGTTGGCCATTAGTAGTATTAGCGCCTTTGCACAAGAAGGGCGTGGTCAGGGAGGCGAACGTCGTCCACCGCCTGAAGCATTTGAAGCGTGTGAAGACAAATCTGAAGGTGACAGCGTGACGGTAGAAACCAGACGAGGCGACTCGCTTAGTGCGACCTGCCAAATGATGAACGATACCTTGGTAGCCGTGCCACAGGATGCGAAAAGAGACTAGCGCCACAGCTAAAATATCAACTTAAAAAGGATACATGACATGCAAGTACAGTCTGCAAGCCAAGCTGTTAACCCTATGAATACGTCAGAAGTGAATCGTCCAAAAGGACCTCCACCGCCACCACGGGAAGGCGGCGTACCACCGGGGTTAGAGTCTGCGGTTTCAACTTTATCCAGTGAAGAGCAAAGCGCCGTTACCGATATGTTGGCTAGCTTGAGTAAAGATCAGCAAACGACGTTGAAGTCTCAGTTAGACAGCCTAGGGGATAACGCGAGTAGTATGTCTCAAGAGGAACTCGGAAGCGCTTTTAAAGACATTTTGACCACCCTTTCGGCTGAGCAATCTGACTCATCTTCATTAAATAAAATAGATGTATTTGCCTAATGTCCCACGCGCAATATTGATTGATAGGAAGTTGCGTTTGTAAACTGTCTATCAGGCGTCATTGCCAGTTTCGCGAATAGAGCACAGGGTATAACTTTGGCGTATATGCTTATTGTGGATATACCCTGTTTTTATTTCGACGAGAAGTACATGTCATAACTAATCGCTGTTAGTTTAGCCAGAATACTCACCCTAGGTATAAGCTTGCTCGGGTAAGCGCGTTTTTTACCAACTTACACGTCTAATACTCGCTTTGAACCCGCTGAAAAGTTGCTCTGTTAATTGGCAACTCTGTTTGTCCAGAAACTGGATCGTGAACTGAGCAGGTTGATAAAAGTCTTTAATGGTTCGCGCTTTCTCTTTACCACCTTGAATAGACGCTAATCCAAATGCCTCAGACGCCTTCTTGCCGCTTTGTTCTTCAAGGATGGGCAGCAATACTGTTTTAAGAATGTCGGCGTCCACATGCTGACAGAATACTAGGTTGTGGTATTGCTCCTTGTAGCGCAGGCTTAATCCGATTTGTTCGCAAATAATTTTAAGCTTATCGATACTGCTATCGGACGCGTGATCGCTCTCATCATTCACACATATCAGTGATGAGGCAGTGCGTTTGATGGCGTTAAAACCGTCATCAGTTGCCACAAGATTGCGAAATGAAGCGATTTGCTCAAGTAGTTCTGGTAATCCTTCTTCATCGGAAAACGTACGGCCTTGATTTAGCGCGTTAATCCTACGTTGATCCATATCAATACCAATCACTTTATGCCCTAAAGCCGCCATGCAAATCGCAGACAAAGCGCCGCTATGGCCTAGACCAAACACACTTATCTGTTTAGTATTTCTACACTTAGGTAATTGATAACTTTGTTGATTGCCATCGCTAAAGGTTACGATGCGACTAAAGCCACGCGTATTGTCTATGGTGAGTTGCGGCGTTGCATGATGCGTATAGATGCTATGGGTTTCTGAGGTGTCAAATCGCTGAGAATCAAACATTTAAGTTTCCTTCGTTATTTGAATGTTGATCCTAAACGAAGTATCAGGCTCAACATTGTCGTTGAGAAGAAAAATGCAGTTCTTGTTCCAAAGTGTAATTGTATATAAAAAACAGATAGTTAAATCTTATTTTTCATGCCCGTAATATGGGAATGTTGCAAATTTAAGACAAGTTTACATGCAGATGTAGACTAATTTACGTTGAGGTTAGGCGGGTCCATCGTCTATCTTGAAGGTGTGGTTGTCGGCAACTGCACTGAGTACCTAGCGAGATGTTCAAGGTAAAGGAGACGGAGTATGAAAGGTATCATTTTTGTAAAGTTGAACCAGTTCGTAGATGAACTCTGGGGAGAAGAGTTTTGGGATGCGCTCTTACAAGAAGCAGCTCTGCCCAGTGAAGGTATTTATACCTCTGTCGCTACCTATGATGACGAAGAGTTGTTTACACTCGTCGGCCTTATTATGCAAAAGCAAGAACTATCGGCACAACAAGCACAATTTGCCTTTGGCCAATGGATGTTCAAAGAACTATTACTTGCCGCGCCGCCAGAAGCGCATAAGTTTACCGATGTTTTTGAATTTTTGTATGGCGTGCAGGCGGTGATCCATGTGGAAGTGAAAAAGCTTAATCCAGAGGCCATTTTACCTGTGTTTGAGTTTATTCAAGAAACAGATAATTCGTTGAGCTTTCATTATATTTCTCCGCGTAAAATGTGTTATTTCTGTGAAGGCATCATTCAAGGCTTAGCAGCGCATACTGGGCAAACAGTAAGTGTGGAGCAACCTGAGTGTGTGCATGAGGGGGGAAATCGGTGTGTAATGAAGGTGACCAAAGTTGGCTAAATCGCGAGAAGAACTTGAAACAAGGATTGCAGTACTCGAGCGAAAGGTAGAGCGCGAGAAAAAAGCTCGCGTGATGTCTGAACAGCATTTGGAGCACCATTCACGTGCAGTTTATGAAGCGAATCAATCGTTGCAAGCTTCTTTGGCTATGGCCAAAAAAAAGCAAGCTGAGCTTGAATTTTTGCGCCAAACATCGGGTGATGTATCGTCAGATATCTCTCTACAAGAGCTAATTAGCAACACGGTTGAGCTTACTGGACAGTTTTTCTCGGTAGAATGTGGTTTATTTATTGTCACAAAAGACGGTGAGGCACTGGACTCTCAAGAAGACAATATTTGGCGTGCACCGAATCAGTGGGTGACGGACACGGTGTTTTTTGAACAAGCAGTCAAATTTTTACCTCTTCATCAGCAAGAGTGCTTAAGCATGTGGCTTGTTTCGGCCATTGATGATGAGTCGAGTCAAGTTATGTCTGGGTTTAAATGGATTGTGTTTGTTAATTTTGCCTTGCTAGGAGACAAAATTGCCTGGTTGGCATTCTTTAGCCGAGCAGAGTTTATCGACGAGGAAGCACTGTCAGTTTTAGGGACGGCCCGAGAGCATTTGTTAAGCGGTATAAACCGCAGAGTAACAGATGTGAATATACGAAAGCGCACGGTAGAGCTGCAAGATACCGTTAACCGCTTAGAACAAGCGAAGCGCCAATTAATTCAGTCAGAGAAAATGGCGTCTCTTGGTCAATTAGCCGCTGGTGTCGCCCATGAAATCAACAATCCTGTTGGTTTTATTCGCTCTAACTTAGAAATGCTTGAAGAATACTTACAAGACTATCAGGTGTTGCATGAGTCCATGCAGCGTCACATTGATAGTGCTGGCCAACTGGATGCCCAACACTATAAAGAGTTGTGCGATAACATTGACTTAGTCTACATACAACAAGATGCAAAAGATTTACTCGAGTCCAATTTAGAAGGGTTAGAACGGGTTAAAGAAATTGTCGAAAACCTGAGAACGTTCTCCCACAGTGGTGACGGAAAATTAGAGCGGATAAACCTAGGCGTGTGTATTGAAGGGGCGTTAAAAATCGCGTGGAACGCGCTTAAATATGAGCATATAGTGGAAAATCACATTCCCAGCGATCTGCCTGAAGTGCTTGGCAATATTGGTCAGTTACAACAGGTGTTTGTGAATTTATTTGTAAATGCAGCGTACGCCATGGACGCAGGTGGAACGTTAACACTCAAAGCACAAGTTATACCTAATGCTTTGCTCGTTGAAGTGCGTGACACAGGGTGCGGTATGGACAGAAAAACCCTGGATAAGCTCTTTACCCCATTTTTCACTACCAAACCTGTTGGCGTCGGTACCGGCCTCGGTTTATCTGTTTCTTATGCCATATTGGAGTCGCACAACGTTCTGACGCAAGTTAGCTCGACAGTAGGCAAGGGGACGCTATTTTCTCTTAGTTTTCCGCTTCTTGATGGTTAGCGTCCGAGGACAATTTCTCACTTTCTGGCTGCTCTACAAATATTTCAAAATGTTCAGATTTCTGTTTTTCATATTGAATAAGCTGCACTATGGAGGGGGCTGAAAACACATGCCCTTTGGGTAAAACGAGGATATGTTGCTGCGTCAATATATCCTTTTTCAAGCGCATACCTTCTCTTAAGTCGTTTACTTCTATTGCACTTTCAATAAACTCAACACTGATAATTTCGGGGTGCTGAACCAGGATATCTATTATTTGTGGTGTATAGCGCAGTCCACGATATTTTTTTAATTCACCAATCGCTTCATGATTTGATAATGCTGATTTGCCAATACGGCCTAACTTGTGGCGCCAAAAATCTCTGGCTACCGCCAAAATTTGCGCGCCGATTGGAATTTGTTCCAATATCAGTTGATTTGGGCCACTGCCATCAGGGTACTCAAATTGGCAGATGATGATGTCTAGTTCTGGGCGTAAGTGGGTTGCAGGCCCCAATATTTGTTCGGCGTATTTACTTTGTTGAAGAAAAATATGTTGTTGATTGAAATTCAATTCGCAAAAAGGCTTTGAATATAATGCCGTGTCTAAGCCCAACAAGCCGATTTCACAAAGTAAAGCCGCAAAAGATACTTGAGCTTGTTGTTCATCTGAGAGCGATAATTGCTCGGCTAGCTTAGCGCTTAAGTGGCTAACGCTTTGGGCAAACCCGCCATCTAAATGTGGATTGATGCTAATAAAGTTATATAGAACACGTTGGTTGGCCAAGGTATTACGTTTGAGTTTTTCCATGGTTAAAGCGACTTGTTTGCTGCGCAGTTTTACTTTTTCATCTAAATTGTGGTTCAAATCTTTGAGCAGGGTATTTTGTTTATTCACCAAGGCCTGTAGGCGGGCATTTTCATGCTTGAGCTTAACCGTTGCTAGACCGTCATTGATGGTACATATAAGCTTGTTATTATCCCAAGGCTTTTGTATGTAACAATCGATGTGGCCTTTATTGACTGCTTCTATGGTGGATGACATATCGGCATAACCCGTAAGCAAAATACGGTAACAATCAGGCGCTATTTTAATACTCTGTTGCAAAAATTCAGCGCCCGACATCGCAGGCATTTTCATGTCTGAGATAATCAAATGTACATCGTGCGCAGCCATTAATTCTAATGCTTGAGCGCCGCTTTGCGCTGTCAGTAAATTGAACGTTTGTTTACGCAAAATTCGCTTCATTGCTTGCAAGATATTCACCTCGTCATCAACACATAATACGGTGTAAATGGGGGGATCTTGTATATTAGCTTGACTCATACATTTGCCTCTTGATATTGACTCTAGGTACGCACTAAATCGTATTTACGGTCGTGTTTAAAGACTCAGTCTCTTGCTGCACGGCGGGAAGGCTCAAGGTAAAGCAGCTACCTTGAGTGACTTCACTTTTTACTGTCAGATCGCCGTCGTGCTCTTGTGCGATGCCAAATGAAATGGCTAAACCAAGTCCAGTGCCTTGACCCTCGGGCTTAGTGGTAAAGAAGGGGTCAAACAAACGTTTGATATCAGCCGCAGGAATACCATCACCCGTATCACATACAGTCAAATATACGAATTGGTCATGGCTGTATGTTTCAATGGTAATAACGCCATTTTGACTGATTGCTTGGCCTGCATTAATCAATAAATTGGTGAGAACTTGACAAATCTTACCGACATTAATGTCGACTTGGGGAACATCCTGTAACTTGGTAACTACCTCACAATGGTATTTAAGTTCGTTGCTGACCATGGTCAATGTGGTATTTACGCAGTCATTGATATTGAATATCTGTCGCTCTTGGCTGTCGGCCCGTGAAAACTGCTTTAACCCTGAAACGATGTCTTTTACCCGAGTTAAGCCTTCACTCGATTCCTGAATTAAAGCGAGTGTATCTTCTTGCATAAACTGGATATTTTCATCATCAAGCATGCCTTTTATTTTAATTTCTATATTTTGGCGCTCAGTATCCTCGTCACTTTTATGCCAGTCATTAATAAGTTTGGTTAAACGTATGTAAACATCGGCATAGTCAGCTAGTGAAGCCAAGTTGCTATTCACGAAACCAATGGGATTATTAATTTCGTGGGCTACTCCAGCGGCAAGTTGGCCAAGTGAGGCCATCTTTTCGGCCTGCACTAATTGTTGCTGGGCACTTTTAAGTTCAAAATTGATTAGGCTCAGTTGTTCGTTTTTGCTTTCCAATAACTGGGTACGTGCCGCCACTCGTTTTTCTAGCGTTTGATTCAGGTTCTCCAGCTCTTCTTGATAATTTTTTACGCGAATACACTCAGCTTTCAACGTTTCTACCATTTGATTAAATGCGTGAGTGACTTCGCCAAGCTCATCGTTGGTTTTAATGGGAATGTGGGTGTTACTAAAATCACCCGAGATAACGCTGTGGGATATTCTTTTAGCGCCAATTCTTAAGGTTTTAAGTTGGCGAGTAAGATAATGTCCTAACGCGTAAGAAAACAGCGCCACTAAGATCATCTCTATTATTGCGATAGACGTGGTCCATTGTTTTATTTTTGATATCGAACGGTGCGCGTGAACTGTACTAATGCCAATCTCAACACGCCCATAAATGTTATTCCCTTCAATAATATTGGCATACGTATCAAAGATCCCATCGGTGACATCTTCCATATGTTGATCGGCTTCAAAAACACGCATCAAGGCGTCTTTAGCGCCATTTTGTGATAACACCCCCTCGGTGCTGCTGATCACGCGAGCGTACACAATTCCGGGGTTTTTAAGTGCTTCTAATACGAAGTCGTCAAGTGATGCAAGGTCGTATGACAGAACTGCATCTTTAGTGGTGGTTGAAAACAACGTCGCAGTCGTTGAGGCATGCTTTACCAAGTCGTTGTTTACGGATTGGCTCAAGAATGTCACGGCCGTCATAATAAGGGATATAAGCAGCACTGCTTCGATACTGGCGATGCCAATAATGGTTTTACCACGTAAAGACATGACGATGCTCCCCTTATTAGGCGGTTAAAATAAGATAAAGGTTACAGTGAATCGATACCGAGGGCGCGAATGTCATTCCAGTCGCTGTCTTGTGCGGTTTCGAACTGCGTAAAGTTAATCGCTTTTAGCAATTTTGCTCCCTGTTCAGAGGTGTGCAGAGTTAACAGGCTTTGTTGAACGTTTTGGGACACCTCCTGCGCTACTAATGGGTGGTTAGCGATAGCATGGGGTGTATATTTTGCGGTTTTCCACAATATTTGTAATTGGTCACGTACCTGTTTCGGTGCGTTGTTGAAGGTGCGCATGATGCCCCCCCCAGCTGGGAATAAGCCGCGCGCTACACTTAGATAAACCGAATCGTGAGACGATACATAGCGACTATTTACAGCAATACCCTGAGCTTTTAAATCAGCTTTAGGCAATAAGGTAGCGGCAAATGCAGCCGGAGCAGGAAAAGCAAGCGTTAAGTCTTTAAGTTGACCAAGTTCAGTAATACCTGAATGCTTTTTAACAACGATAATACCTTGGATACGCTTATTTTTTTGTTTGGCCATGGCTTGGTACCCAGCGGATTTATTGTAAACGACAAAGTGATAAGGGTTCATGTAGGCGAAATCGTACTCACCTTTAGCTAAGCGTTGTTCAAATATCGGAATATTAGGTGCAGTGGTAAATATAAGTTTTACTCCACTTTTTTCACTGATTTCAGTTAATAAAGGCGTCCATAATTTGGCGAGTTTTTTCGCCGATTGTTGTGGTACGACTGCGAAGGTAAGTGATTTCTTTTGTTGCGCTGTGCTTTGTGGGGCGCAAAAGGCTTGAAATGTCAGTAATAAACCACTTATTAGGGAAATGAACGTTTTCATGTCGTACTCCTATCATCTAATTATTACTGCTTAGTCGCGTAAAAGTGCTTCTATGGCGCTTAGCAAGTCTTTGTTCGAAAAGGGCTTACCTAACGCAGCATCTGCACCTAGTTCAACCGCTTTTTGCCGTTTGCCTTCATCGAGGGCTGAAATCACGAGAATTTTTAAACCACTGTCCGCAAACTCTTTTCGGGCAAATTCAATGACTTCAAACCCATCTGCGCCGGGCATGCTTAAATCCAGGGTCATTAAGCTAGGTTTGTAACTAGAAAGTAGTGAGCCCGCTTTGAAAGGGTCGGTAGCAATCATGCTTTTATATCCTGCACGGGTCACGACTCGACTAATGGACTTTGCCATTTGAAGCTCGTCATCAACAATGAGCACAGAAGGTTGTTGAGGTGCGTATTTAGGGGGCAAAGGCAAACTATTTTCTTTCAGAAAGTTAACGAAATCTTCCTCTGTGACGCGATTGTTGCCGCCACCAGGCAGTTTGAATCCTTTAAGACGCCCACTATCTATCCAGCGGATAACGGTGCGCAGATTGACATCGCAATATTTTGCTATCTCACCGGAGGTTAGTGTTTTCATAGTTATCTCTTGGCTGCTACGAAATCGATGACATAGTTATAACACTGTAAGCAAAAATGACAAATAGGACTAAAGTGTAATATGTGACAATGGTGACATTGTGTAATAGTTGAGCACATAAACTCATCTATGTAACTGACATGCAGGAAAGCGCAATGAGAAAACTTATTGGTGTCATCACACTTGTGCTGACCAGCGCAGCAAACGCAGCGAGTGAAAAAGACGTTGATGTATTTGGCGGCTTGTTACTACGTTATGAGAATGAACAGCAGCATATCAACATACCTGACCGTGAGCGCTTAAGAGCCATTGTTCGTCTGGGACTCAAAGGTGAGATCAATAAAAACTGGTCGGCCCAGGGCAGACTGAGTACGGGTTTAAAAAATAAGCAAAACGTTCCGGCCATAACGATCCATCGGTTTAATACTCAGCCTCAACCAGATAATGACGTATTCGTTGAGCGACTATTTGTGACCGGACGCTTTGAAAATACCACCATTTTCATAGGGAAAATCCCTTGGAAAACCAAACAACTTACAGATGCGTTCTGGGATAGAAATTTAAGTCCAGTGGGGATCCACGTGGATTATCAGCTTTCAAAGCAGCACCAATTACAATTTGCTTCATTAAAGCCTCTTGATGGAGACAGTGACTTCGTTGGGTTGATGCATATCGCTCAGTGGAATATGACGTACACTTTTGAGCAGATAACGTTAGATATTTCCCCTTGGTTTGTGGACTTCCAAGGGGAGGACAATGCAAAGTATGCGAAAAAAGATACTCAGTTAGATAATCAGTTTTTGCGTTTATCCAGCAGCCTAAACTATAAAGGGTATCAACTAGGTATAGATTTTGGACGTTCATTGAAGGGGTTTTCTCAATTCGAACAATACGCAGACCAAAAAAACAGTGTGGTCGTGCAGTTATCTCAGGGCAAGCTAAAGCAGGCTGGTGATTTTGCTTGGCACCTTCGCTACCTTCGGGTTGAAAGGTTTGGGGTAATTAGTGAATTTGCACAAAATGCCACTGCCCGTTTCGCTACGGCAAACTTGCGGGGTATTGACCTTAGACTACGAAAGAAAATGGCTCGCAATTGGTGGTTAGGGGCGCGGGTAAGTGATATGCAAACCATCAAAGGTGAGCAAGAGCAAGGGCTTCGCTTTCGTCTTGAGGGGCAATATACATTTTGATTTCAGTATTTTTTGTATCAGTTAATACGCTATTTAAAAAAGGTAAAGGTGAGTCGCGATGAAGAGTCAGCAATCACATGTAAAAGCACTAGCCGGTAAGCTACTCGTCGTCGATGATGAGCCGAATATATTGTCGTCGTTAAAACGATGTTTAGTCAAAACACCTTTTGAGGTTTATGTTGCCAATAACGCACAAGAGGGCTTGGCAATTATGCAAGAGCATAATATCCAAGTGGTCTTATCTGATTTTCGCATGCCGCATATGTCTGGGGCCGAACTGATTGAGCAAATAAAGAGTACTTACCCTGATGTAATTTCAATGGTGCTTAGCGGGTTTGCCGATTTTGATTCAGCTATCGGTTTATTGAATAGTGGGGCTGCACATAAATTTCTGCGTAAGCCATGGAACAATCGGGATTTAATCGATGAAATAGATGGTGCATTTACTGAATATCATACTCGCTTACTCAATAAACGCGTATTGGAAGGTGAGCACAACCCAGAATATTACGCGTTCGAGCAAGCGGTCAGAGATCAATTTGAGATGCAGCAAGAGTTTTGCTTAGTATCACTAAAAATCAAAGATTATGATTTTTTAGAGCAGCACGCTGGGCCGAATATTTTTAAGGGGTTACTCACCGAAATTAGGGGGTTAGTGAATAGTGAGTTACCCCAAGGGAGCCAAACCTTCGCGTTTGACAGTGGTAAGATATTTATCATTATCCCTGACTATGAAAGTGAAGCGATTATCCATAGTCGTTTATCAGCCATTAATCATAAGTTAAATGAACCAAATACCCAGCGACAAGGCTGCGTAAAAATTAATTGCGTGATGGGCTATGCGTTGGCGCCCAGTGACGGTGACTCCCCCAGTAGTTTACTGGAGAATCTGCGCAGTGCGTTTTCAGTGGACAATGTGGAAAAAGAAAGGTTATGCCGTTTCGATTCTGCTTTGCGTGATGTGCAACGGCGCCAGCTTAAAATTAAGAACTCTATCAATGGTGCACTGCGTGAAAATCAGTTTTATTTGCACTTTCAACCAAAGGTACATTTGCCAGAACAAAAAATTGATAGTGCTGAAATACTGATCCGCTGGCAACACAAAGAGCTTGGTTGGATCCCGCCAAATGAGTTCATTAATCTTAGTGAGCTGGATGGTCAAATAGAGCAAATAGGGGAATGGCTAATTACCCAAAGCGTAAAAATGATTGCTGAGCTGCATCAATTTAGTCCGGATTTAAAACGGGTGGCCATCAATATATCGGCCTGTCAATTGGCAAATAACAGTGTTGTGGAACAGTTTGCGCGCCTATTAGAACAATACGCCTTACCCCCGTCGTTAATAGAGCTGGAAATCACCGAATCGTGCTTAATTCAAGACTTTGAACAAACGTTAAAAGTACTTCAAGCGCTAAAGTCACTCGGGCTAAGTATTGCCATGGATGACTTCGGTACAGGTTATTCTTCGTTCGCTTACTTAGCGAAATTACCCATTGATGTATTGAAGCTCGACAAAGTATTGGTCGATGGCATTGAGGGCTGTAAGGAAATACAAAGCATGATCGCCGGACTGATAACCATGTGCCACGAATTAGGCATTTCTGTGGTGGCAGAGGGAGTAGAAGTCGCAGGGCAGGTAGACTTGTTGAAGTTATACGGTTGCGATTATATTCAAGGATTTCATTTTAGTAAGGCATTGCCAAAACCTGAATTTGAACAAATATTGCTTCAACAACCTTTTAATACTGAGGTTCAGTAATAAGTCACTTTTAATACATTCTGAGGCATTGGAAATTGCGTCAATAGACTGCGCTGGTGCAGACCGCAAGATTATGCAGTACGCTGTTTGACACGTTAGTATTTGCTGTGCACTTGGGGTAAATCAATCAATACAAGTAACGCCCCTTGGCCACCCCATTCTAAAGGGGCTTGGTGGAAACCTTTCACGGCCGGGTGCTGAACTAGCCAATTGGGTACATTCTTTTTTAATACAAAACTGCCAAGTCCATGCACGATACACACACAATGAAAATGCTGCTTTTGTGCGGCATAAATTAGCGCGGCAATTTCTAATTTTGCTTGCTCTTTATTTAAACCGTGCAGGTCTAAAATGAGGTCGGGGGGGTATTCCCCGCGTCGTAAACGTTTCACCTCGTATGAGTCGGCGCCTGGTTGCACGTATTTTAACGGTTGGTTGCTGTCAAAATAACCTTCAAAGCCATCTGAAAATTGAAAACTTGCATTTCGCTGCTTTACCTCGCTCAGCGGATCGCGCTTTTTCGTTGAATCCGCTGATTTGTGCTTGCTGGATAGGCGTTGAGGCGGTATTTTGTCCTGCTTTATTGGCTTTACATCAGTAAACTCACTACGAAATAGTGCGCTATCGGATGATTCTGGTGTGTAGGGTTTCTTCATAGTGATATACAGCGAGCTGGGTGTAAGGCAATCGTTAAGCGCAGTTTAACAAAATCTGGGTAGTGAAACTATGCAGGGTGCTTGTTTAAGCGAAACAAATATTTAGGTAAATAATGAATAATAGTGTGGATATAGAACAAGCCGTGAACGACTTGCAAACGATGCTTGATATGGTGCGTTGGGCGGTTAGTCAATTTAATCAAGCCGGTTTGTTTTATGGCCATGGTACGGACAACCCATGGGATGAAGCCGTTTGCTTAACGCTGCATACCTTAAACTTGCCGCAAGATATGCTAGAGCAAACTGGGGAGCAGCTTTTTCAGGCGCGTTTAACACAAACCGAAAAGCGCGATATCGCGCTTTTAGTTCAGCGCCGGGCGCAAGAGCGAATTCCGTTACCGTATTTAATCAACCAAGCTTGGTTTTGTGGTTTACCCTTTTACGTTGATGAGCGAGTACTCATTCCACGCTCTCCTTTTGCAGAGTTAATCGAAGATAAGTTTGCCGCTTGGCTGACTGTCCCACCCACACATATTTTAGATTTGTGCACAGGTGGCGGTTGTATTGCAATTGCCTTGGCCTATGCATTTGAAGACGCCACAGTAGATGCAGTTGATATTAGCACTGAGGCACTTGAAGTTGCCGAAATGAATATTAATGAGCATCAGCTGAGTGAGCGAGTCTATCCAATTCAATCGGATTTGATGGATGCATTACAAGGGCAAAAATACGACCTAATCATTAGTAATCCACCTTATGTGGACGCCGAAGACATGGCTGATTTACCTGAAGAGTTTCACCACGAGCCAGAACTCGCCTTGGCCGCAGGAGAGGACGGGTTGGACCTAGTACACAAAATGTTGCGCCAAGCAGCCGCACATTTAACTGACGAGGGTTGGTTATTTGTAGAAGTGGGTAACAGCCAATTTCACATGGAGCATGTTTATCCTGATCTAAACTTACAATGGGTTGAATTTACCCGCGGTGGCCATGGTGTCTTTGCAATAAGCAGGGCCGAGTTAGTGGCGTACTTTGCCTCTTAAGCACCACAAAACGAGATTTAAGCAATTAAGATAACGCATTAGCAATAACCGAATACGAGGAAAACAACATTATGGCTGGCAATACGTTTGGCAAGCTTTTTACTTTAAGTACCTTTGGGGAAAGTCACGGCATTGCCATCGGCGGTGTGATTGATGGCTGCCCTCCTGGTTTAGAGATAAGTGAAGCTGATTTACAGGTAGATTTAGACCGCCGTAAACCCGGCACGTCTCGTTATACGACGGCACGTCGCGAGGAAGACGAAGTACAAATTTTATCTGGCGTATTTGAAGGAAAAACCACCGGCACGAGCATTGGTTTATTGATTAAAAACACCGATCAGCGCAGCAATGATTATTCTAAAATAAAAGATACTTTTCGCCCAGGTCATGCGGATTATACCTATCAACAAAAGTATGGGCTTCGTGACTATAGAGGTGGTGGACGCTCTTCAGCTCGTGAAACGGCTATTCGCGTGGCGGCTGGTGGGATTGCGAAAAAATTTCTAAAAACGCATTTGGGCATTGAGATACGAGGTTATTTGTCTCAGCTTGGGCCGATTAAAATCGATAAGGTTGACCACAGCGTGACCAATACCAATGCGTTCTTTTGCCCAGATGAAAGCAAATTAGACGCGTTAGATGAATACATGCGTGACCTTAAAAAACAGGGCGATTCAATTGGTGCCAAAGTCTCAGTTGTTGCAACGAATATGCCTGTGGGATTGGGCGAGCCTATCTTTGATCGATTAGACGCTGATTTGGCTCACGCCATGATGGGCATCAATGCAGTAAAAGGTGTTGAAGTCGGTGATGGTTTTGCCACTGTAGAACAAAAGGGCAGTGAGCACCGTGATTTGATGTCAGCTGAAGGCTTTAAATCCAACCGTTCTGGTGGGGTGCTAGGGGGCATTTCAAGCGGGCAAGATTTAGTGGTGCATATGGCGCTTAAACCGACTTCAAGTATTAGCGTACCGGGAGAAAGTATCGATATTCATGGTGAGGCGGCTGAGGTCGTTACCAAAGGGCGTCATGATCCATGTGTGGGAATTCGTGCAGTCCCCATTGCTGAAGCGATGATGGCATTGGTGTTGATGGATCACTATCTTCGTCACCGAGGACAAAACGCCGATGTGCAATCCATAACGCCTGTTATTCCCGCTCAAAGTAAATAAGTATCTCAGTGGTAACTGAGCAGGGAGCTCACGCTAGAGGTAATCTGGTAATGCTGTCGTTGACCTTCTTTTTGTATTTCGGTCAACTAGGCGTGTTAGTGCCTTACCTCGGCGTGTTTCTTGACGGGCGAGGTTTTAGTTCTCAAGACATTGGAGAATTATTTGCTCTGATTACCTTAATGCGTATTGTCGGCCCAAATTTGTTTGCTTCTTTTGCGGACAAATCTGGAAAGTCGCTGGGTATTTTGCAGCTTGGTGCCTTTCTTACCTTTGCTACCTTTTGTTCTATCTTTTGGTTAAATAGCTTTTGGGGGTTAACCATAGCGTTTGGCTTAATGATGCTGTTTTTTACCGCGATTGCCCCACAGACCGAAGTGATTACCCTTGGCAGCGTGCGGGGAGATGCCACAAAATACAGCCACGTGCGTTTGTGGGGCAGCATAGGGTTTATCGTGCTGACGGTACTTGCGGGGAAATTGATTGATGTTTTTTCCAGTGAAGCACCGATTTATATCAGCGGAGCGGTATTACTGGGTTTATTTTTAGTTACTCTGAGTTTAAAAGAAGCCACTGTCAGCGAGCATAAAGCGAGTGGTGCCGATTCAATCTGGCGTAAAATGCGGACCAAGGTGTTTATTGCCTTTATTTTATCTTCTACTCTCATACAAATCAGTTTTGGTCCTTATTATAGTTTTTTCGCCCTTTACGCCCGAGATTTGAATTACTCGGGGCAAGAAACGGGGTCGCTGATTGCCCTAGGCGTTGCCGCTGAAGTGATTATTTTTTTGTTGGCGGGAAGGTTAATTGGTCGCTTTGGCGTTAAATGGACCTTGTTTGTTAGTATGTTGTTGACCGGTCTACGCTGGTATTTGTTAGCAGTAGCCGCTCAGTTTTGGCCCACCCTGATAGTGAGTCAGTTATTGCATGCATTCAGTTTCGGCTTGATTCACGCGGCCTCAATTAATTTTATTCATCACTATTTTGGTATCCAGTTTCGAAGCCAAGGGCAGGCGTTGTATACCAGTATTGGCTTTGGCATTGGTGGCGCCGCTGGAAACTTTGGTGCTGGATTGATTTGGCAGCAAGGGCAGGGAGCTGAACTTGCCTTTACGTTAGCCACTGGGTTTGCCTTGCTGGGGGCTTTACTTGTTGCATGTATACCTAGTCGGTATATGCCTAAGTGATAACCGTTCCAGGTTCAGCCCTTCAAGTTAAGCTCTTATTAATAATGTGCAAAATTGCTAGTTTACTGCTTGATGCTGCATCGGGGCTATGTGCTAATTCAAATGTGCTGTATGTATTTGATTTAAAATTGATAAAGAAGAGCTTGTTAGACCAGTCTTTCTGATAATAAAGGTTGACGTAACTGGGAAGGGTGTTATTCTAAACCCGCTTGAAAGTACGTTTGATATTTATGCACACTGTTTCGATGTTCCATTGTAGTACCTCGTCTTGTATATCATAAGTAATAGCAACACGCTTCAGCAAACCTCGCCTTGAAAAAGGTATTTTTATTACTCTTGAAAATTATAGGAAAGACTATGTCTACTACTACTGGTACAGTTAAATGGTTCAACGAATCTAAAGGTTTTGGTTTCATTCAGCAAGAAAATGGTCCTGACGTATTTGCTCACTTCCGTGCAATTACTGGTACTGGCTTCAAAACACTAGCTGAAGGCCAAAAAGTTGAGTTCACAGT
This sequence comes from Paraglaciecola mesophila, assembly GCF_009906955.1. Taxonomy (GTDB): domain Bacteria; phylum Pseudomonadota; class Gammaproteobacteria; order Enterobacterales; family Alteromonadaceae; genus Paraglaciecola; species Paraglaciecola mesophila_A. Next base: position 1,262,584 of record NZ_CP047656.1, on the reverse strand, counting down.
AACTCAAGGCCAAAAAGGTCCTCAAGCAGAGAATATCGTAGTACTTTAATTCAAGCTTGCTTGATTAAATACGAATTCCAAAAAAAGGCAAACATATAGTTTGCCTTTTTTTATGCCTGTAATTTGATACCGTAAGTACAAGTCACCGTTTTCGGACTAAACGGCGTTAGCGCGATTACACGCTAAGCTCGCCTTTTAGATTGCTGGTCATCATTTTTTTCATTTCTGACACGCTTAGTGTTTTACTCAATAAGTAATGTAGTTTCGCTAATGCAGCTTCTGGGGTCATATCGCCACCTGATAACACGCCTACGTCTTGCAGTACGTTACCATTTGCATAACCAGACATATTGACTTTGCCGCGTAAGCATTGAGTGCAGTTAACGATTAAAATACCATTGTCGTTAGCGTGTTTAAGTTCGTTTAACAAAGCAGCGTTTTGAGGTGCATTGCCCACACCATAACTAAGTAAAATCAATGCTTTCACGGGTTGCTGTAGAATATTTCGGATAACCTCAGCGCTGATCCCAGGGTATAAACTGACCACGCCAACTGGTTGTGGTGTGACATTGCTGACCAATAGCTGTTGTTGACTAATGGGCGTCACTTTACCGGCCATCACTTCGATGTTAATGCCAGCTTTTAACAACACGGGAAAGTTAGGAGAGCCAAATGCGTCGAAGCCATCGGCATCCAACTTACGACTACGATTGCCACGAAAAAGCTTGTTGTTGAAATACAAGCTAACTTCGGGAATAGGGTAGTTAGCCGCTAAATACAGGGCGTTTAATAGATTTTCTTGGCCGTCAGAGCGCAGTTGCGCTAAGGGTATTTGCGAGCCAGTAACAATCACGGGCTTGCCTAAGTTCTCTAACATAAACGACAGCACTGATGCTGTATACGCCATGGTATCTGTGCCGTGCAGGATAATGAACCCATCATAGTCTTGGTAATTTTGCTGTATATCATCTGCAATTTGCTGCCAGTCTTTGGGACTCATATCTGCAGAATCAATCAAACTTTCATATTCGTTGATGGTGAAGTCAGGCATTTCTTGGCGATGAAACTCAGGCATTTTAGCAATGGTATCTGATAAGAACCCTGCTGCTGGTACATAGCCCTTTGAAGAGGGGCGCATGCCAATCGTACCGCCGGTATATGCAACGTAGATTTGTTTTTTCACGTGATAGCTCGTTTAACCTTGTTTGGTAGAATTGTAACCTAAATGTGGTGCAGAAATCCCGAGTCAGAGACGTCACAAACTCACTTTCTTGTCAGGCTATGCTGCGAAGGGAAATCCTCTGGATACAACTGACGTGCAGCTGAGGATTCAAATGATTTAAGAAGAGGAGTGAAAACCGACGCACCGAGTAATCCGTCTAAATCACTCATTAATTGCTCGGCACTGGCGTGAGGGTCATTACAGCAAAACTGATATTGACTGATTAGGGTGGTTAGCCGAGTATCGTGTTGTTCTTGTAAAATGTTATCGGCCAAAATGAAAAAATATGCGCTCCCCCAGTATGCTGCGGGGTATTGCTTATTACTCATTAAGCGCCTTGCAATAGAAGCTGGGGATAAATCACTGTTGAACCATTTTAAATGGGGAGCGATTTTCTTGGCATAATTCTGCTCTATTGTGCCTGCTAATAGGCCTGCCTTGGCCATAACTTGATATTGCATAAAGCTGGCGAATCCTTCTGCCAGCCAAGCGTATCTAGCGCCTAAGTAGGGAATGGCTAAGTGGCTTATCTCGTGATAAATCGTCCAGTCGTTGATAAATTTATCTTGCCCAAAGCGGCTATCCACATGCAGATAAATACGTTGAGGGTTATCTCTACGGGTGTAAGCCCATGGCACAGGTTGATTTGACTTCTTGGGCACCAAGTGAAATATCAATCGTGATGGATATACGCCTAGTGTATCTCGCGTGGCGTTCACGCCTACTTTTACCCACTGAGTTAGCTTGGCTTTGTCGGGGGCACTAAAGCGCTTAAAACCATGAATTTCAAACTGATCAAACTCCCCCGCGTTAATACGCTTGATGCGGCTTTCGACCTTATGTACGCGTGCAGCTTGATTATCCACGGGCAGCACTTCGGCGTGCGAGTTCAGACTAAAAACAGTTGTTATTATCAGCCATAGAGCACGAGATACGCTCGTGCGTATCGTTAAGCTGGGCGTTGGTGCACCAGCTCGTGTTTCACCGGCTCCGCGCGCACGTATTACATAAGCCAGAGTGCAAAGGGTCGGCATTTAGCTGAGGCAGCGTTGAAACATTTGAATAGCCATTTGGTAGCAATGAATGGCTAATGCAGGGTCATACCTTTCTCCTTCATCACGCATAAAGGCGTGTTGGGCATTTAACTCATGCCAGGTGTAGTTGAGGTTGTGATCTTGCATTGTCTTATTAATTAACTCTCGGCCTTCGCGAGAGACATGGGGATCTTGTTTGCCAAAGATCATGCATAGTTCAGCGCTGATCTTAGCGCACTGGCTCAATGAATCATTACCTTGTTTACAAGGCAAAGTGTTTGAGTGAATGTCTGTTGGATATAAACAAAACGCTCCATCAATTCTTGGATTCAATGCCGCCCTAAAAGCGAGATGACCGCCGATACATACACCCATACTGCCCACTTTGCCGTTACAATAAGGTTGTGTGTCGATAAAGTTAAGCATACTTTGGGTGTCGCTGTCGTGTTGCTCAAGTGGCTTCGCAAATTTATCTGCGTTGCCTTTATCTTTGCCTGCATCATCGTAGGCAAGTACAGTACCCATGGGATTTAATTCATGAAAAACCTCAGGCACTAACACAACAAAACCATGGCCTGCGAGCAGTTTTGCACTGCGCGTAATCGGTGCGGTTTCTTGAAATATTTCAGAATAAAAAATAATGCTTGGGTAAGTGCCCTGAGCGATAGGCCGATAAATCGAGGTTTGCATATCGCCGCTAGGGGTAGAGACGGTGTTTTGATGAGATTGAATGATCATGAATGGCGGTTTTCGTTCGAGTGTAATGGACCATAAGAGTAATGGAAGGGGCGCAAACTTTGAAGAAAAACATACTATTGACTGTGCAGGAAAACGTTAAAGCTGATACATTAGCGCCGCAAAAATTAATCTAACAGGAGTAGAAGCATGTTTAACGTAAATGAATATTTTGAAGGTAACGTAAAATCTATCGCTTTTGATACAGCGGTGGGCAATTCTACTTTAGGTGTAATGGCTCCAGGTGAGTATGAATTTGCAACATCAAAACACGAAACCATGAGCGTGGTGAGCGGCGCGATGACGGTTTTATTGCCTGGTGAAACCGAATGGAAAACATTCCCTGCCGGCCAAGTGTTTACAGTAGATGCAAACGTAAAATTTAAAGCGCAAGTATCTGTTAATACTGCATACCTTTGCGACTACGTTTAGTCGGTAACTGACTAAACGTTTGGACCTTAGATAACATGCAAAAAACGGTTAAGAAGCTAGATAACAATGTGATTAAAGCGCTGACAATCGTTTGTGAGCAAGCCAAACAGGCAGTGCCTGGCTTTGAGTGGATCACACATACAGCCAGCTACGATCGTTTTCCGGGCAGCTTAGCGGTTATTTGCGTGTTTGATACTCAAGCATCAATAGAGCAAGCCCAAGCGCAACAACTCGATGTGTACTTGCGTCGCCAGATCCAAGGTCAGCTACTCAAAGTTGGGATCAAGCTAAAAGATGCCCGACATCACGTACGTTATGACAGCGAGCAAGCCTGTGAAGCACAGAATAACGGTAATTGGCAGCAGCGTTTAAAACTACATTAAAACCATTTGGCCACAGAAAATTATGCTGAGATTTTGGTTTAAAGAGTTCCCTCAATATCCTTGTGACCATACGGATTATTGGCGTACGCGCTTAATTTCCTATGCGCTGCTTGTGACGACGAGTTATTTCTTGCTCCTTACCATCATTAATATTGTGACGTTCAGTAATTTTTCCTTAGCCTTGTTAGATGGCACTGGGCTGCTATTTTCACTAGGGATTTTTGCATGGTTTAGAGCAACAGGTAATGTAACGGTTGCCTCGTGGGCGGTGACTATCATGGTGACCGCGCTCATTTTGTTGTTTGTTACTTCCGCAAAGGGGTATTCTCACTCGCTTTATTGGGCAACCCTAGTCCCACCTTTTGCTTTTTTCTTATTGGGGCGAAAGTTTGGAACGGCGGTCAGTACCTTTACCTTTTTTATTTGTGTGCTTGTCGTTTATAAACAAATGGAAACGCAGCAGCCTGGGTATTTTGCATTTGGCTCACTACTGAATGTGATAGAGGTGAGCGTCGCGCATATACTGCTCTTTCGTTTCTATGAACAGGCTCGCTCGTCTGCTTACAACACATTGGCGATTAGAAACACTGAGATTTTACAATTGGCGGAGACGGATAAGTTAACTGGCTTATTCAACAGAGAAAAATTAGAAAGCACCTTGATAACTTTACTCTCAAAGGTCGATGAGCAGCACCCACTAAGTGTAATGTTATTGGATGTTGACCACTTCAAAAAAATTAACGATCAATATGGTCATTTTGAAGGTGACAAGGTGCTGCGAGTGCTAGCCAAAAAGCTGCAAGAACTCATGCGTGAAGAAGATGTGGTCGCTCGCTGGGGTGGAGAAGAGTTTGTTGTATTATGTGCTACCACATCACTTGAAAAAGCAATGCAGCTTGCACAGCGTATACGCGAAGACATTGCCAAGCAGGTTATCTCCGGTCATGCGCTAACGATAAGTGTAGGTGTGGCGCAATATGTACCTAGTGATTCCCTTGACTCTTTATTAGGTCGCGCTGACGTTGGCCTATATCAGGCGAAAAATAACGGCCGTAATAGCGTTATTGCCGCCTAAAGCTATCAACGATGCTGTACCTTATGCTGCCAATGTTTAGCCAGATATGACATGACTGCACCGGTATATTCACATGCAGAAAAGAGGTAAATAATGAGCAAACCTAGTGCAACATTTCGGTTTTTAGATTCATACCAATCCGCATTAATAAGTGGCCTCCTCAGAATGCGTCCAGCGGTTTTTGATTAAGGCGTCGCTATGTAGTAATGGTTGCTCCCTTTCTAATAGTGAGAACGCAGAGCAAAAGCCGCTGGGGCATTCCTTGCAGGCGAGTTTTAAAAGGGCTTACACTGCGTTGCATGACTTCGAAAGAGAACAACTATTCATTCAGTCATGCGCCTTGTTTAAGCCCTTTTAAACTCTCGCTGAGTGATCACTTATTAACGTGGAATGGTATTAAACAAAATGCAGGCGTTTACGCTGCAAAAAGAAGTCGATGGCGCTTATTATTCAGCATCAAAGAGGGAAGGGCGATTTGTCGGCAGTGTTAAATTGTGTGAGCACATATTTGACGAATTAAATATATTTTTCGTTCGCCAACAAATCGATATAGCCCAGTGTGATATCCATATTGTCGCTAAACTTGAACAACCCAACCAGCTGGTTGCTGTACCACTGGTTGTAAACAAGTTGCTCAAACACATTGACTGCCAACTCACTTTTTCAGTTATAGCAGGTGACTAGGCGTAACGGGATTGACTGCTGACTTATACCAATTCCATTAAATAATTGGCCTCTCAGAATTCATCCAGCGGGTTTTGAACAAGGCGTCGGTGTGTAGTAATGGTTGTTCCCTTTCAAATACCGAGAACGTAGTGCAAAACCCGCTGGGGAATTCCCTTCGGGCGAATTTTAAAAGGACTTACTCTGTGTTGCTTAAACTCGAAAGAGCACCACTATTACTTCATTTAAGCGCCTTGATTAAGTCCTTTTAAATTTTCGCTGAGTGGTTAATTATTTAATGGAATTGGTATAATGGGCTCCCTTATTCGCCAAACGTTTTATTATCGCTTTATGTTGAGGAAATTTTTCAAGAAGCTCCTCTTGGCTTACCTCTATCATGTCTTCTTTTTCCCAACCTGGAGACACAGCTTCACTGACTAATCCGTATGCGCCTGAGGGCAATTCAGCCGCTTTGTATGTGCCGCCAGGTACTGGGAGTTGCAATTGCTGACCGTTTTGGATATCTGGGCCGACGACGACTTTCTCGTAACGCCCATCAGGGTATATCATGTGGTAGGTAATCGGGGCTCCCATATGATAAAACTCAATGCCGTCTGAATACTTGGTGTGAAAATGATCAATGTTGTTGTCGTCAGTCAGCATGTAGAAAATCGCCGTCATTGTGACGCGCTCTCCACGCTTTGTTGTTACTTTGTCTCTATGGTTTGCTTTGAATGTTTGACGGAAGTAACCGCCTTCAAAATGATGAGATAAATTGAGTTGCTCTATAACCTGTTCTTTGCTCAATGTAGGCGCGAGAGGATTGGCGCTAACGTAACTCGGGTTAAGTGTAACGGCTACTGCCATAGTGCAGATCATTAGTAAGGTGTTCACTTTGCCTTTAGTGATTGTTGTGCTCTTCAAAGCGAGTTTGCGTAGCATATTGGTATCAAGTCTCTATTTAAGGTTGGGGTCGTTGCGTGTAAAAAGTCTCTGGGGGTCACAGCGGTAGCACGGTTTCAGCCACGGTGACTGTTTTTGCGTCTACTCTATCAATGATTTTTATAATGGTGGTCTGTACCGTTTCATCTTGTCGAATATCGGTGCTGCTACTAAAACTCTCAGCCATCGCAGGCGCGCTCTCTTGTTCAATAAAGCTGACTTCCACCTTGCTTGCCAACTCGCTGCTTTGGCCAAAGTATTGAATGCTGATCATGGGGTAACCCTGAAACCCGCGTTTCACCCGTTTTTCGATTCGCTTGTGTGCTTTGTCTACATTCATTTGTCACGCTCCGATTGTTATCGCTTCTTGCAAGCATTTTTAATGGGCCATTTGGTTTAGGCTACATCAGTATCACAGCGGTCTAGATTATTCTACTCCCCTAATTTTAGGTTGCCGTAACAGACATCTATCATCCCGCTGTTGTTAAGGTGAAACTAACAGAGGTCACGCAGAAATAAGCAGTATAGAAGTGAGACTGGTGTATTTATACCATCCCCATTATTATTTGTTCGCGATGAATATTGCAATAGAAACAAAAAACTCGCCGGTTGGCGAGTTTTGTTTATTCATCTTTGGTGGCATTAAAACGCAGCGTTGTGATTATTTAACTTCAACGCCGGCTGCTTGTTTATCTGCATGGTAGCTGGAACGTACCATGGGCCCGCAAGCCGCATGAGTAAAGCCGATTTCTTTAGCGATTTCACCTAGCTCGTCAAACTCAGTTGGATGTACATAACGTTTCAACGGGAAGTGATGCTTACTAGGTTGTAAATACTGACCTAGGGTAAGCATCTCAACATTGTGTGCGCGTAAGTCTTTAAGTACTTCAGCAATTTCTTCTTTGTTTTCACCCATGCCCATCATTAAGCCTGATTTGGTGGGAATATCAGGGTGCTGTTCTTTAAATTTTTTCAATAAATCAAGAGACCACTGGTAATTCGCACCAGGGCGACATTCGCGGTACAAACGTGGAATGGTTTCCAAGTTGTGATTAAACACATCTGGCACGCCATTTTTTAATATCTCGAGAGCTTTGTCCATGCGGCCACGAAAATCAGGTACCAATACTTCAATTTTGGTGCTTGGACTGTGTTCGCGAATTGCATTGATGCAATCAACAAAATGCTGAGCACCGCCGTCACGCAGATCATCTCGGTCAACCGAGGTGATAACCACATATTTAAGCTGCATTTCGGCAATGGTTTTAGCTAATTTAATTGGCTCTTCTGCACTTGGCGGTAACGGTTTACCGTGAGCGACATCACAAAACGGACAACGACGGGTGCAAATATCACCTAGAATCATAAAGGTGGCAGTACCGTGATTAAAACACTCCGCTAGGTTAGGGCAGCTTGCTTCCTCGCAGACTGAGTGCAAGTTGTTTTTACGTAATGTCTTTTTAATGTGATCAATACGATCTGTGGTGCGAGGTAGACGAATTTTTATCCAATCAGGTTTGCGCAGCATTTCCGCCTTTTCAGTAGGCATGATAGTGATCGGAATATGTTTAACTTTTTCATCATCCCGAAGTTTAACTCCGGCTTGTGGACGTGCGTTACTCATCAAAACCTTCTTTGTTTTCGACGCTTGCAATACCAAGCAATGAACATAATTTGTCGGCGATGGCTGGGCCAGCAACAGATAATGCGTCTGGTCCGCCTAATTGGGTGCAATCTACCATTTCTAGGCCAGCATAACCACAAGGATTAATTCGCTCAAAGGGCGCTAAGTCCATATTCACGTTCAAAGCGAGCCCATGAAATGAACAACCGCGGCGAATGCGTAAGCCGATAGAACATACTTTTTTGCTATCTACATATACCCCTGGCGCATCTGCTCTTGGATAGGCATCAATCGCGTACTCTTTTAGGGTCTCAACAATGCAGTTTTCCAAAGCGCTAACCAAGGTACGTACACCCAAATTGTGACGCTTTAAGTTTAGCAAAACATACATCATTTGCTGACCAGGCCCGTGATAGGTGACTTGCCCGCCACGGTCCACTTTTACCACCGGAATATCACCAGGTGCGAGTAGATGTTCTTCTTTGCCCGCTTGGCCTTGGGTAAACACAGGGTCGTGTTCCACTAACCATATTTCGTCTTGGCTGTTAGCGTCTCGATTGTCAGTAAAGTCTTGCATGGCTTGCCAAATCGGCTGGTATGGTTGCCGGCCGAGCTGGCGAATAATAACGGGGGTGGTGTCGTTCAAACCTTATAGGTGTCCTGTCTAAGAAAAGCGCATCATACGATGCGCTAGATCTAAAAAACGCTTAAAGAACCACGCGCACTAATTCAAGCTTAGAAAGCTCAGTGTAGATGGTTTCCATATGCTCTTTACTTGTCACTCGTACACTGATTGACAGCGAGTGGTAGTTACCTTTAGAGCTTGGTTTAACACTGGGAGAATAATCACCCGGTGCATGGTTTTGTAAACAATTTATTACCTGATCAGGTAGCTTTTCATCTGCAACGCCCATTACTTTAAAGGTTTGCTGGCAGGGAAAATCGAGTAATTTATCAAATTGAGTTTGCATAATAATGTGCTCAATACGTCTTAGCTATCGAAGCCAAGTTGTAGTTTAACGAAATCTACTAGGCGATCAATCATGCCACCTTCGTTGACTTCTTGTAATGTAACCAAAGGATATTCGGCGACGTCTTCACCGTCTAATTGCAAAAATAATTTTCCAACCACTTCGCCTTTCGCCAACGGCGCTTCTAGCTTTTTATCCAGTTCGAAATTAGCTTCTAAATTTTTGCTCTGTCCACGAGGGATGGTAATGGGGGTATCTTGAGAAATACCAAGATCAACGGTCTCTTTGTCACCCATAAATATACGGTGCGACACGAAGCTCTCACCCGCATGATAAGGGGTAATGGTTTCATAGAATCTAAAACCATATTTAAGTAGCTTTTTATTTTCAACTTTACGCGCACGCTCGCTGTCAGCACCCATCACCACAGCGATTAAACGCATGTCTCCTTGGGTAGCAGAAGAGACCAAGCTGTAGCCCGCATCTGATGTATGGCCTGTTTTAATTCCATCCACGTTCAGACTTTTATCCCATAACAAACCATTACGGTTGTATTGCTTTATGTTGTTGTAAGTAAACTCTTTCTCGCTGTATACCTTATATTCGTTAGGTACGTCAGTAATGAGTGCACGTGCTAGGGTTGCCATGTCTCGTGGGGTTGTGTAATGGTCAGCGTCTTGCAAACCATGGCTGTTTACAAAGTGAGTGGATGTCATGCCTAGTTTTTCAGCATGCAAGTTCATCATACTGGCGAAGGCATCTTCACTGCCTGCAATATGCTCTGCCATAGCAACACAAGCGTCATTACCTGATTGAACAATAATGCCACGATTTAAATCGGCTACGGAAATCTGTGTACCCACTTCAATAAACATTTTCGATGAATCAGGAAAATTTTTGGCCCATGCATTTTCAGAAATTGTCACCATGTCGGTGTCTTTAATGTTGCCGTTGGCGATTTCCTTACCAATCACATAGCTGGTCATCATCTTCGTTAAACTAGCGGGAGGAATTTGAATATCAGCGTTTTGTTCGGCAATCACTTTGCCAGTTTGATAATCAACTAAAATAAAGCCCTTAGCTGAAACGGTGGGTGCGTCAGGTATGATAACCGCTGCACTCGCCGCATGAGAGAAAAAGGAAAGAGAGAAGCAGCTAAATATGGCTAATAAGAGTGTCTTGGTGTTTCGCATGGACCTACCGTAATGTGATATTTGTTAATAATGTATTTTTGGCGTGCTGTGCCTAAAACGACGGCTAATATATCAGTTTTTCAATGACTTTGCTTTGCCAGCAACAAAAATTGTTACACAAAACAAAATTGATAAAGCGCCAGTTGGACAACTACCCGAGTAAAAAGTTTATTGCACCAATAATTCATTGGAAGAAACGCGGTAAGCGTTACCTAATTCATGGGATAAAACTTGTAGGCGTCGCCATACCCTGTGGTACGTAATTGTTCCAATATTCCGTTTGCTTGTTTGTCAGAATCAAACGGGCCTAAACGCAAACGATATAAGCCTTCCTCTAACGGAGCGACAAACGGTACTTGATAAAGACTCGCCAATGCATTTCCAATTTTATGAATTCGTTGGTTATTGGTCAGCGCGGCAATCTGAATAAAAACGGGATCTTGTTGTACATTGGCAGACGGTAATCCGATGGTTGTTGGAGGACGGACAGTACCAGAAGTCGCTACTTCGGTGGTTGTGCCTAATGCAGGGACTTTCGGTGCTGATGCGATTTGCACCTTGTCATTTGTCACTGAATCGTTCTTGAGGGGGGCAGGAGGGACAGATATGCCATTGCCTACCGTTTGCGTACCCGTCTCATCAATGTGAATGACCTCTAATTTAACTTGGGTTGTACCTGTGCTTAGCATCCCAAGTTTCATGGCGGCCGCATAGGATAAGTCGATAATGCGGTTGTCATGAAAAGGGCCACGATCATTAACCCTTACTATGGCTTCCCGTCCGTTCTTTAAATTGGTGACTTTTACATAGGAAGGCAGGGGTAATGTTTTGTGCGCCGCGGTCATGGCGTACATGTCGTATGTTTCACCATTTGATGTGAGATGACCATGAAACTTTTGACCGTACCATGATGCTCCCCCCGTAGCGGAATAACCTTTACCGGTTTTCAATGGTGTATAGTGCTTCCCTAAAACCGAATAGCTACGCAAATTGGCTAGGGCGTAGGGTTCGTACATCGGCTCAGCGTCATCAAATTTGATCCCGTCTTTTATTGCCTTCGGGGCTGAGTCTTTATGCTGGCTGTAGCGCCCGTAATTTGGGTTTGACGAACTGGTACAGGCAGCAATGCAAACCAGCAATAGCGTTAAAATAGTTGACTTAATTAGCATTTTCTTCTGCTTTTTTATCAATAGTTTGAATGCCCATGGCTAACTGGCGACTAAACTGAAATGCCACCATAGCGTACAACTTACTGTGGTTATAGCGGGTAATCACATAGAAGTTTTTTAAGCCAAGCCAATAGTCTTTACCATGAGGCTGGGCGAAATCGAGTAATTTTACGCTGCTTTTTTGCCCTATGTTCTGCCACAGTGTATCGGGGGTATCGATAGCATAATCTAGGGCGGTTTCAACGTTAAGATTAATACCGGCTTGTTGCAATTGGTCAAAGGTTTCACGGTACTTAAGTGACTTTCTTAGCCAAGGTTTAGCTTGCTTACTTGTGGCATTTACCGGAAAAGCTATCGCGTCACCTCGTTGCCAGCCATTGCGTTTAAAGTAATTGGCGATACTGCCAATGGCATCCACTGGGTTATTCAATAGGTCTCGCACGCCGTCATTGTCAAAGTCCACGGCATAGTGGCGATAGCTCGACGGGATGAACTGTCCCCAGCCCAGGGCCCCAGCATAAGAACTTTTTAACGCTGAGATATCAAATTGCTCTTCATTAGCCAACATTAACAACTGAGCAAGTTCTTTTTGAAAGAATGATGCCCGTGGTGGGTAATGAAAACCTAACGTATAAAGCGCATTCAAAGCTGAATATGTACCCTTATATGTACCGTAAAATGACTCAATACCGAGTATTGCCACGATCATTTCTGCGGGCACACCATATTTTTCCTCGGCCCTTGTAAGGGGGGCGCGGTGGGCTTGATAGAATGCCAGGCCTTTTTCTAAACGCTTTTCAGTGAGAAATATGGGGTAATATTGATGCCAAGGCTTTGCTTCCCATGGGCGTTTAATGGCATCGATGACCGCTTGGTCTCTTTCCGCTTGGTCTAAGACCTGTCGCGCTGTCTCGCGATTGAACGTGTATTCATTGACCATGTTTTCAATGAATGCTGCTTCTTTGTCGGTGACAGCCACAGAGACAGTGGCAATCAGTGTAAATGAAATGGCAAGTAAAGCACTCAAAATAAGGCGAAAACTGGGTTTAAAAGACGTTAGAATAGCCACACTTGCTCCATACAATATTATTATTTTTAACCGAATACCTTGGTAAATTCAAACATGGGTGTTAACGAGACAATAACCGTTTTTGTGTGGCAATAGCCATTAAAATGCCAAAGCCTGCAAGCAGTGTTACCATGGATGTTCCCCCGTAACTGACCAAAGGCAGCGGCACACCGACTACCGGTAAGATACCCGATACCATCCCCATATTAACAAATACATAAACAAAGAAGGTAAGGGTGATACTGCCCGCAAGAAGCTTACTAAATGCATCTTGAGCGCGATTAGCAATGATCATTCCGCGTATAACGATAAAGGTATATATTGCCAGTAGACCAACGACGCCCCAAAATCCAAATTCTTCACTGAATACGGCAAATATGAAGTCAGTATGTCTCTCAGGCAAAAACTCTAATTGAGATTGGGTACCTTGTAACCAACCCTTTCCTTCGGCTCCGCCAGAACCAATGGCAATTTGGGATTGAATGATATGGTAGCCTGAGCCTAGCGGATCACTCTCAGGATTCAAAAACGTTAATACTCGTTGTTTTTGATATTCCTTCATGAGGAAATTCCACATGATAGGACTAAATATAGATACTGCCAATGCGATACCACCGATAAAACGCCAACTCATGCCAGCTAAAAACAGCGCAAATATCCCAGAGCTAGCAATTAAAAGTGAGGTACCTAAGTCAGGTTGTTGCGCTATGAGTAACGTAGGAACGCCAACGAGAATAAAGCCGACCAATATGTGCCTCAATTTGGGGGGCAGGTTGAATTGGCTGATGTACCAAGCCACCATCATAGGTACCGCGAGCTTCATAATTTCCGACGGTTGAAAACGCACTACACCTAAATCTAACCAGCGCTGCGCCCCTTTACCTACATGACCAAAAATAATAACTGCTATCAACATAGCGATACCGAGTAAGTAAAAATATATGGATAGTTTTTGATAAGCAAGGGGAGGAATTTGCGCGACGAAAAGCATGACGCCTAAGGCTAGGCCGAGTCGAATTAGTTGGCGGTCAATTAACTGCCAATCTTGACCGCCGGCTGAGTATATCGTTATCAACCCCACTGCCATTAACACTAACAACCCAAACAATAGCGGACCATCACAGTGAATGCGATTGAGCAATGTGCGCTTATTTGGATCAAGCTTGGTGCGTAACGTCATACTCATATTAGTGATCCAAGCTTAATGATTGTGGGAAGCTGAATGACGTGCGACATCTTGTGAAACTTCGCGTTCAATGACGTCGGGTTTAGGAGCAAACTCGTGCTGTTCAAAGTATTTATCCATCATGGTTCGTGCTAATGGTGCTGCCTGAGAACTACCGCCGCCGGCGTTTTCAAGCACTACGGTAACGGCGATTTCTGGTTTTTCGTATGGGGCAAACCCTACGTACATGGCGTTATCACGCAAATTTTCCGCTAGGCTGTCAGCATCATATTTGGCGTCTTGGGCAATAGCTACCAATTGTGCTGTGCCCGTTTTACCGGCAGAAACGTAGGGCGTATCGACAAATGCGCGTCGAGCGGTACCGATTTTACGATTCACTACGCCATACATTGCGTCTAACACTGTGTCCCAGTTTTTGTCATTTTGAATATCCATGGGGCGGCGTTCTTTACTGCCTTCAAGAACAAGTTCTTTGTCTATGTATTTCCCGCGTAAAATTTGGGGAATATAACGCTGACCATGATTCACTAAAGTGGTAATCGATTGGGTCAATTGAATTGGGGTTACCGTCCAGTAACTTTGACCAATACCCACCGGAATAGTATCACCTATGTACCAAGGCTGATTAAATCGAGCGCGCTTCCAACCGCGACTCGGCATGTTAGCATCTGACTCTTCATGTAAGTCGATCCCTGTGTAATCACCAAACCCGAACTCGAACATATTGTCGCTGATTTTATCAATACCCAAGCGATAGGCGAGATCGTAAAAATAAATATCACAGGATTGTTCAATCGCCGAGGTTAAATCGACCCAGCCATGCCCCCAGCGTTTCCAGTCACGCCAAACGTGCTCGACATTCTTCAAGCGATATTTACCGTTATCAAAGATACGTGTTTCTGGAGTAACGGTTTTTTCTTCTAAGCCCACTAAGGCTAAGTGCGGTTTAATGGTTGAAGCAGGAGGATACTGACCTTGTGTGGCACGATTAATCAGTGGGCGGCCATTAGAGTTTAATAAAGCGCTGTAGTTCTTGCTGCTGATACCATGCACAAACAAGTTAGGATCATAACTCGGGCTACTAAACATGGCCAGTACACCACCGTCGTTAGAGTCCATCATGACTATGGTGCCTTTATCACCATCAAGAATTCGCTCTGCTTCTTGCTGCAATTTTAAATCGATATTCAGCACGATATCCTGCCCCGGAACGGGCGGACTGAAGTTAAGCGTGCGAATAATACGTCCTTGGTTATTAACCTCTACCTCTTGGTAACCTACTTGACCGTGGAGAATATCCTCATGGTATTTCTCGACGCCCAGTTTTCCTATGTCATGAGTCGCAGCGTAATTCGCCTCAAGTCCCGCTTCGCTGAGTTTCTGCAGATCTTTTTTATTAATTTTAGACACGTACCCTAAGACATGGGTTAAGGTCTTCCCATAAGGATAATGCCGCGTTAAACGGGCTTCGACGCTGACACCTGGGAATTTGTGTTGATTTGCCGAGAATAGCGCCACTTCTTCCGGGGTTAAACGTTTTCGTAATGAGACGGGTTTAAAACGGCGGTTACGTTTGATTTCGCGATAAAAATCGGTGACTTCGTCTTCGTCTATATCCAGTAACACACTTAATAGACCGAGGGTTTTTTCTAAATTTTCGATTTTTTCTGGGACTACTTCGAGATTAAAAACGGGGCGGTTTTCAGCCAGTAAAATACCGTTTCTGTCGTAAATTAACCCGCGATTTGGTGCGACAGGCAAGACTTTGATGCGATTGCCATTAGAGCGTGTTTGATAATCTTCAAAGCGCGTAACTTGCAAATAGTAAAGGTTGCTTAGAACCATGGCGATCATCATAAAAATGACCAGCATGGCAATGACAGTGCGTCTGGCAAACAGATTTGCTTCAGCAGTATGGTCTTTAATTGTTACCCTGTTACGCGCCATGACTACTCTCTGTGATAAGGGTGGTTGGCGTTGACTGACCAAGCTCGGTACAAACTTTCAGCAACAATAATCCGTACCAAAGGGTGAGGCAGTGTTAATGGGGAGAGTGACCATTTTTGCTCGGACGCAGCAATACATTCGGGCGCTAACCCTTCAGGGCCGCCAATCAACAAGCTCACGTCGCGACCGTCCATTTGCCATTTTTCCATATTGTTGGCGAGCGTCGGCGTGTCCCATGGTTTGCCTGTTACTTCTAACGTGACAATGCGGTTTCCTTTAGGAATAGCCGCCATGGTTAATTCGCCTTCTTTGTGCAAAATGCGTTTAATATCCGCATTTTTGCCGCGCTTGCCTGCAGGTATTTCAGTCAGGCTTAGGGGCATGTCCGAAGGAAAGCGTTTTACGTATTGTTGGTAACCTTGTTCGACCCAACTCGGCATTTTACTGCCTACGGCTATTAGTTGAATTCGCATGGCGTCATCTACTTTGCAATGTTACAGCTAGCACTATGATGGTCAATTAACCCCAAAGTTTCTCTAACTGATAAAATTCTCTCGCGTCTTCTTGCATCACGTGCAGTACTACGTCACCTAAATCGACAAGTACCCAATCACCCACGTCACGCCCCTCTATGCTTAGGGGGGGATTACCTGCCTGTTTCGCTTCAACCACAACATTTTCGGCGATAGAAACAACATGACGTTTTGAGTTCCCCGAACAAATTAGCATGGTTTCCGTTACACTAGATTTTTCTGATACGTCTAAATCTATGATATCTCGACCTTTTAGGTCTTCAATTTTTTCTACCACAAAGGCTTTTAACTGTTGGTGATCCAAAGGGATTCCTTATATTGAACGGACGAATTGTCAGTTTATCAGAAAGTCGTGCTTAGCTGATATAACTTATGTGTTTCTATGTAACGACGTACCTTAGGATCGAGCATGCCGTCGGTCGGTTGTTTTTCTTTTATACGCTGACGTATTTCACTAGAGGATATCGCTAGTTCAGGAGTATCAGCGAGAAATATTTTACCATTTAATGCATTGTGTAGCGCATTATTTGTCGATACTTGGCGCTGCGATAGTAAGTGGGTTAGCTCTTCACTCAGTGGTTTTTTGCTACCCGGGCGGCAGCAGACCACAAAATGACAATATTCGAAAAGCGCTTGCCATTCATTCCAGCTCATAAGTGAGTGCAATGAGTCCATACCGATAAAAAAGCATAATGGATGCTTCGGGTATTCTTTTCGAAGTGCTCGTAATGTATGGATCGTATATGAGGGGGTATCACTGTGGATCTCACGCTCATCAGTATAAAGTTGCGGGTATTGTTCAATCGCCAGTTTTAACATGGCTAAGCGATGCCGGCTGGCACTTGGTGCATGAGCTTTGTGAACAGGTATATGACAAGGGAGCATAGCCACAGACTGCACGGCGGCTTGGCGCGCGGCTACGATAACGGGTTGAGTATGGCCATAATGCACGGGATCAAAAGTCCCGCCAAAAATGCCTAATGCAGGTCGTAAGGTGTTCAATTTAGTGCAAAGTTCTCTAAAGACATGGGAATAAAAAGCAAACACAAATGACATAGTTCAATATAGGGGCGCTCCACTTGGGATTTTTTGAGTGCACAGTCCATGACGTTAAGCTTGCGTTGTAGCTGTTGCAAGTGAGCCGCCGACAAGCGTTGCATGGCAGATAAATACAATCCTTGACGGTTTTTCCAGATCCTGTGTTGATTCCAGTTAATACTTTGCCCTGCTGTTTTATTCGCTTGTAGGGTTGATAGAGTTTGCCACTCTCGGGTTAATGCCCACAACACGATGTTTGGTTCAACACCTTCGCTTTCAAGGCGATAGAGCATTTTTACCGATTTTTGACTATCGCCAGCCAGCAACACATCTATTAGTTGAAAGACGTTATATCTGGATTGATCAACCACTGCTTGTTCTACCTGTTCTAACGTCGGGTTACCGTTAGGGTAGAGTAAACACAGTTTTTCGATCTCTTGGCTAGCCGCCAGTAGATTACCTTCACAGTATTCTGCGAGTAATCGATTTATATCTGAAGAGGCGTTCATGCCTTGGGTACGCATTTGCTCGGTTAACCACTGGTGCAGCGCATTTCCTTCTAATGGGAAGCAAGGAACATAACTACCTTGCTTATCTAGTGCCTTAAACCATTTACTGTTTTGAACATCTTTGCCAATTTTCGCCCCGTGAATAACCAACAAAATGTCCGGATTATTTTGCGTGCTAAGCTCAGTGAGTATTTTACTGCCTTGGGTACCAGGTTTACCTGTGGGCAACTCGAGCTCAATGTACTGACGAGAGGAAAATAGCGATAACGTTTGCGTTGCTTCGAGTAAGGTTAACCAATCGAATTGGGCGTCAGCCACCAAGGTTTGTCGCTCGTCAAACCCTTGGGCAAGTGCTACCTCACGTATCTGATTGATAGCGGTTAGCTTTTGTTGGGGTTCGTCACCAAATATTAAATAAAAGGGCTGTAACCCTTTATTCAACGAAGCGGCAAAACGATTGGGATAAACTTGCATTAGGGAGTAACGAGCGCCGAATTAGATAGCGTATGCTGGGCAACAGATATTTGATGAATAATACGAATTGCTGCTTGCTTGCGCATTTCAGATAACACGAGTTCGAGTTCACGAGACTTTGCTAACACAGCATCGGGATCGTCCTGATATTCGCGCTTTATATCAAATTCCAATAATTGTGCATCACTGTTAGCGAACTGAAGTTCGTAGCGTACAGTATAAATTAATTCGTACTCAGCCACTTGCCCTGTGCTGAACAGAGATAATAGGCGTCTGTCGAGTTCATCGCTCAGCAAGTATATGTTGGTCACATCAGAATGACCTTCAACGCTGGCATCAATTATATCTACGTTGTACGGCTTTAATTCATTTCGAAGCGCACGCTCAAGTGCTGAGTGCGCCTCCGCTGAGCCTACTCTCAATTGAGAGACACTTGCTGGTAGCTCATAATTGCCACGCAATGAAAAACCGCAGCCACTGATAATAACACTACATAATAAACAGATGATGAGGTTTCGCATTGTGTTTTTCACTCGTTAATTTGCCACGATATTAAGCAATTTGCCGGCAATATAAATGACCTTACGTATGGTTTTACCCTCAACAAATTGCTGTACATTTTCTTGTGCTAATCCAAGTGCTTGTACTTCATCTTGGCTTGCATCAGCAGCAACGGTAATTTTAGAGCGTACCTTACCATTCACTTGCACTATGATCAGTTTTTCGTCTTCTACTAACGCAGACTCGTCAACCTCTGGCCAAGCTGCGGTTTCGATATCTGTAGTATGCCCAAGGTCATGCCACAACACATGGCACATATGCGGTGCGATGGGGTTTAGTAATAACACCACTGACTCAATGGCCTCATGCATAACAGCTTTGTCTTGTGCGCTGTCGAGAGGGGCTTTTTGTAAACTGTTAAGTAGCTCCATAATGGCTGCTACTGCAGTGTTAAACGTTTGGCGTCGACCCACATCATCTGTGACTTTAGCAATCGTACGATGCACAGCACGGCGCAGTGTTTTTTGCTCACTCGTCAGGGCGGCCTTGTCAATCGCAGGTGCTGCTTCGCCATTAAGTACGTCAATATGATCTTGAGTGAGTTTCCACACACGTTTTATAAAACGGTTAGCGCCTTCAACACCAGAATCAACCCATTCTAATGTTTGCTCGGGCGGCGCCGCGAACATAGTGAATACCCGTATGGTATCCGCACCGTATAAATCGATGACATGCTGAGGGTCGATACCGTTATTTTTCGACTTCGACATTTTGGTCATGCCGCCGTGTTCAACAGGTTTTCCATCAGAGCGCAGTGTGGCTAGCGTAATTCGGCCTTTTTCGTCTTTTTCTGTATCGACATCGGCTGGCGAGAACCATTCTTTTTTGCCGTTCTCATCTTCTCTGTAGAATGAATCAGCCAGTACCATACCTTGGCATAGCAAGCGCTTATAAGGCTCGTCAGAGCTAACTAAGCCTTCATCACGAAGCAGCTTATGGAAAAAGCGTGAATACAACAAATGTAAAATCGCATGCTCGATACCACCGATGTATTGATCTACCGGTAACCAGTAATTCGCTTGGGTTGGGTCGAGCATGGCATCTTGATTTTGTGCACTGCAGTAGCGGGCGTAATACCAAGATGACTCCATGAAGGTATCGAACGTATCTGTTTCACGCAGAGCTGGCTGACCATTGTATTCAGTCTTCGCCCATTCTGGGTCCGCTTTGATGGGGGAAATAACGCCGTTCATTTTTACGTCTTCAGGCAATTCAACCGGCAGTTGATCGCTTGGAACAGGAACAGATTCGCCGTTCTCAAGATTAAGCATAGGGATTGGTGAACCCCAGTAACGTTGACGAGATACGCCCCAGTCACGCAAGCGATAATTCACTTTTTTACAGCCTGCGCCTAGTGATTCTAATTTGGCCGCAATGGCGTCAAAAGCCTCTTGAAACGCTAGGCCATTAAATTCTGCTGAGTTAACTAACACGCCTTTTTCTGTGTATGCGGCAGTGGCCAGATCGCACTCTTGCGGGTCATCTGCATTTGGCTCTACGACCTGCTTAATTGGCAGGCTGTATTTTTGAGCAAATTCCCAATCGCGTTGGTCATGGCCTGGTACAGACATAACCGCGCCTGAGCCATACCCCATCAGTACAAAGTTAGCGACCCAAACGGCTACTTTTTCACCTGTTAATGGGTGAATAGCAAACAAGCCTGTGTCACAGCCTTTTTTCTCCATGGTGGCAAGCTCAGCTTCAGCCACTTTGGTGTTCTTACATGACTCGATAAACTCGGCTAATTCTGGGCGAGTTTGTGCAGCGTGTAACGCTAGGGGGTGCTGAGCCGCAACGGCGACATATGTCACACCGTAGAGAGTGTCAGGGCGCGTGGTATAAACATCAAAACTATTGATATCTGCTGCAGATTCACTCAGGTTAAATGTGATATCTACACCTTCTGAACGACCAATCCAGTTTTTCTGCATGGCGCGCACTTGTTCAGGCCAATCTTCTAATTGTTCAAGATCAGTCAATAATTCTTCAGCGTAGTCGGTGATTTTAATAAACCATTGAGGGATCTCTTTTTGCTCGACTAAGGCACCTGAACGCCAACCTCGACCATCAATAACTTGCTCGTTGGCTAATACTGTGTGATCAACCGGATCCCAGTTAACCGTAGAGTTTTTCTTATAAACCAAGCCTTTTTCATAAAGGCGGGTGAAGAACCATTGTTCCCAGCGGTAATATTCTTTCTTACAGGTGGCAACCTCACGATCCCAGTCATAACCAAAACCAAGAGACTTCAACTGATTTTTCATGTAATCAATGTTTTGATAGGTCCATTTGGCTGGGGCGGTATTGTTGTTCAGTGCCGCATTTTCTGCAGGCAAACCAAAGGCGTCCCAACCCATAGGCTGTAAGACATTTTTGCCGTTCATACGTTGAAAACGACTAACAACATCACCTATTGTGTAATTACGCACATGACCCATGTGCAAGCGCCCACTTGGATAAGGGAACATAGACAAGCAGTAGAATTTCTCTTTATCTTCTTGTTCTGTTGCTTTAAAAGTTTGGTTGGTTTCCCAAAGCGCTTGTACCTCTTGTTCTATTTTCTGAGGTTCGTAAATTTTTTCGGCCATTAAAAAGAGTTTCCGCGAAGATAAGGTGTATGAAATAAGATAGCCGGTAAGAATACCCTAACGGTTTGCTGGGTCACAATAGCTGAACTGGGATTTAACGATATTTATCGTAAAAAATAATGACTTAAGGGGTAAATCTTTCCGTTAGTTAGGATTTGAAGGTTTTATGTATTCGGCTAACGCCATTAATTGACTGTTCTGCACTCTATCCACAATCGGCGCTAATTCAGTAAAGTTATCCTCGATAACCCCGTGGGCTTGATAGGTTAAGACGAGTTTGGTGCGGTTATTTTGCGCAGTTAACTGCCAAGTAAGCGCCCCATAAATCCCCATACCCTGCAGTGGCCCTAAGCCACCTGTCATGCGTAATACGTGATTAACCTCGACGAAACTGATGCGCATATGCTCGGCAGAATTTTCACCTGCGGTCTCGCAAAAGCAACCTCCCGCCACAGGGCGCAATGACAAGGTCCCGTTGTTGCCCCACCATGTATGATCTTTTGGCCACCAAAGATCAATGTCGCTCACTAGTGCTGCCCAAACCTGCTTTGCAGGTGCGTCGATAAGCACAGTGTTTTCAAGCGTAAAACCGTGCTCGTTTAATTGCTTAACACTGGCTTGGCAATAGAACGAAAAAGAAACTCCGAGGCTAAGAATGCAAATAAACTTTTTAATATGAGTAAAGTGACGCATGCTACTCCTGTTTTTTGTTATTATATTAACATTAGATATCAGCTTATTAATCAATATGCTATTGCGCAATGTTATGCGCTAAAGCGCAACCTAATGAGTTTATCAATTACGTAACTCACCACAAATGAGAATTTCGCGACGAGCAGGTGCTAATCTACTTGCTCTTAAAAGGACAATGCCAGCTAACCATGCACCTTAAATACGCCTTGAGTTTAAAAGAAATTACCGCCAAGCCCAGTCGACGTTTAATTAATCACGCCCTGAAAGACGACAAAGCCATGCAGGCTACCTTTATTGGACAAGCACGTGCTCGAGAAGCCTTGGACTTTGGGCTAGGCATTGATGCGAAAGGTTACAACTTATATGTGATGGGCGAGCAAGCCACAGGTAGATTTACCTTGGTACATGAATATATCGCTAAGTACGTTCAAAAAGTGCTTACTCCAGATGATTGGTGTTATATCAATAATTTCGAAGATGAACGTGAGCCCTTTGCTTTACGTCTTCCTCCAGGGGAAAGTAAGCAATTGGTAAAGGAGATGGGTAAGTTAATCGATGAATTGCTGGATACCTTTCCGGCTGCCTTTGATAATCCCGGCTACCAGCGCAAAAAAGTCACTATCACCCGTGAATTTGATCAAAGATATGACCATGCCATTGATTCTGTGGAGCAACTTGCCCAAGCGCAGAATGTCGCGTTATATGAGGACAATGGGAATATTAGCTTTTCACCCATCGTGGATGGTAAACCCATTAACGATGCGGACTTTGCGAAGCTTAGCGACGACCAACGGCAGAATTACTATCAATTAATCGATGAGTTGGAAAACCGCCTGAGTGAAGCGTTAATAGAATTACCTAAATGGAAACGTGCGTCATCAGAGCAGCTCAGACGGCTGAAAAAAGACACCGCGGAGCAGGGAATAAAGCCATTGTTAAAAGCCCTAGAGCATCAATATGCATCGGATTTGGGGATTTTAAAGTTCTTGCGCCAGTTAAAACCGCATTTGGTTGAAACCATAGTAGAGATATTAGCGGACGACAAAAAAGACGATAAACAGGACGAATATGACCGCCGTTCAGTGCTTGAAGAGCAGTACCTGCCTAACATTTTGGTCAGTCATGAGTTAGAAACTGGTGCGCCTGTTATATACGAGCCAAACCCGACACATCAGAATTTATTTGGCCGTGTTGAATATACCAATGTCTCAGGCTCAGTGTTTACTAATTATCGTATGATCCGCCCTGGTGCCTTACACCGAGCAAACGGTGGTTATTTATTGCTTGATGTGGATAAACTGATTTTACAGCCGTACGCATGGGAAACGTTAAAGCTAGTGCTTAAATCAGGGCACCTGAAAATGGATTTACCCCAACCTGATGTAGGCATGGTGAATTCCATTACCCTCAATCCCCAGCAAATACCTATTAACGTCAAGGTGGTGTTGCTCGGCTCCCGTGAGCTTTATTACAACCTGCAAGATTTTGATGATGAGTTTTATGAGATGTTCCGGGTGTTAGTGGATTTTGATCATGAAATTCAATTAGACAAACAAACTCTTTATGACTTTGTTGGTCGCGTAAGATATCAAGTTAAGGAACTGGGGTTAAACAGTATTTCCCCTAAGGCAATGTACCGCCTAGTGGAATACAGCTTACGCATGGCCGAGCATCAACAGCGCTTGTCGGCGCGTTTTTCTGACGTGATTGAGTTGCTTAACGAGAGTTTATATTTCTGCCGCCAACGGCAAGAATTAGATTTGGATGTAACCCATATTGAAGCGGCGTTGAGCGCAAAAACACGGCGTACGGGACGAGTCAGTGAAGCTGTGCTTGATGATATTAAGCAAGGGCAAATTCTGATAGCGACCGAGGGGGTAGACGTTGGTAAGGTCAACGGACTGACTGTGCTCGAAGTCGGTGATAGCTTATTTGGTACACCCGCGCGTATTACTTCCACTGTGTACGCTGGGGCGAATGGTGTGGTTGATATAGAACGTGAAGTCGAATTGGGTCAACCCATTCACTCCAAAGGCGTGATGCTGTTAACAGGGTATTTAGGCCACAAGTACGCGCAGTTATTCCCTTTGACGCTATCGGCCAATATTGCCATTGAACAATCATATGGTCACATAGATGGTGACAGCGCTTCTTTGGCTGAGTTAGTGGCCCTTATATCCGCACTGACTAACATTCCCACTCGTCAAGATTTGGCCATAACCGGCTCTATCAATCAGTATGGGCAAGTGCAGTCTGTGGGCGGAGTAAACGAAAAAATTGAAGGTTTCTTCAAGCTTTGTCAGCACAGAGGGCTAACCGGAACCCAAGGCGCGATAATACCCAAGTCGAATCAAATATCACTGATGTTAGATAAAGACGTGGTTGCTGCGGTTAAACTTGGAAAGTTTCATATTTGTGTTGTTGAAACAGTCGATCAGGCCTTAGAACTGTTGATGAATAAAGAGGTAGGCGTAATGAATGCTAAAGGACGCTACCCTAAAGGAACAATCAATTATATGGCCGTCAGTAGTTTGTTGAATATCGCCAATGTTGTGAATGGTGCTGATGAAGACTAAAACTATTCCAATAAATTAAGCGCAACTATGCCATCTGGACAGCAATTTTGATTCCACGAAGAATATGTTCTGATAGACTGCGGCAAATTTACCGTTCTCAAGAGATAAAAGATGCAAATAGAAAAAGACACCGTTGTTCAATTTAAATACACCATTACTGAATTAGATGGCACCGAACTGGAAAGCAACCGTGATGCAGAGCCTGTAGCGTATCTTCACGGCCACGATAACATGATGCCAGGCGTTGAAGCGGCACTAGCAGGGAAAAGCGTCGGCGACAGTTTTACGGTAGAACTAGAGCCAGCACAAACCTATGGTGAAATTCGCGAGAACGCCGAGCAGCGTATTCCGGCAAAACATCTGCAAGACGCTAAAGGGACAAAAAAATGGAAGGCTGGTATGACCGCAGTGGTAAACACTGAGCAAGGTCAGCGAGAAGTCACTGTGCTAAAAGTCGGGAAATTTATGGTGACAGTAGATTTAAACCATCCTATGGCGGGTAAAACATTGAATTTCGCGCTAGAGGTTATTGATGTTCGTCAAGCCACACCTGAAGAAATTCAGCATGGACACGCGCATGGGGTAGGTGGTCATCACCACTAAATTCATTCTACCCGCGTGGGTAGTAGATAAATGAGGCACACCGAACCCGTATCAAAGCCGGATATTACTCGCTTTGTTACGGGGCGGATTAAGTGACAATGCTATTTACGTGGTAACTCGATCTTTTTCTCGTCACTTTGACGAAATAATACCAAGGTGTGGCCGATCGTTTGTAACTTCTCAGCATTTGTTTCACGGATAATGGCATCCATTATTAAAGCTTTCTCTTCTCTGTCGTCAGTGGGTACTTTAACTTTAATGAGTTCATGATGGCTAAGAGCGCCTTCAATTTCAGCCAATACGCCTTCGGTTAATCCATTTGCACCAAGTTGAACCACTGGCTTAAGTGAATGTGCGAGGCCTTTTAGGTGTTGTTTTTGCTTGTTTGATAGAGTCATTGAGTAATATTTCTTACAATTATATTGAATGTGAACAGTTGAAAAGCAGTATTCTAGCGCCATCTTCCAAGTATTCCTAATGACAAACGAAGCCAATGGGTAAAAATAAGCAATCTGAAAGCAGTAAACGCTGGTTAAAAGAACACTTTGACGATAAATATGTCATTCAGGCAAAAAAACAAGGCCTTCGTTCTCGGGCAGTATTTAAGCTTGAAGAGATTCAAGCGAAGGACGGTCTGATAAAACCTGGGATGACGGTAGTCGATCTAGGGGCTGCGCCAGGAGGCTGGTCGCAGTATGCAGTAAAACAGGTCGGAGAGAGCGGGCATGTTATCGCCTGCGATATTTTGGCTATGGACCCTCTACCTGGCGTTGATTTCCTTATGGGGGATTTTCGTGAGGAAGCAGTACTTGACACGTTATTGAACAAAATTGGTGGCAAGAACGTAGATGTTGTTATGTCTGATATGGCGCCGAACATGACAGGCAATGACACGGCAGACCAAGCAAAATCGATGTACTTAGTCGAACTTTCTTTGGATATGTGCCGGCAAGTATTGAAGAAAAACGGTAGTTACACTGTAAAGGTATTTATGGGTGAAGGTTTTGACCAATTCTTTAATGAGGTCAAAAGTGCCTTCAAAGTAGTCAAAACACGTAAACCTGATTCATCTCGTGCGCGGTCAAGAGAGGTTTATCTGGTAGCGACGGGCTTTAAATTATAGTAGTCTCAGGCGTGAGATTCGCAACAAAATTGAAATAACAGAGGTCAACAACTTGAGCGACATGGCAAAAAATTTAATCCTATGGTTGGTCATAGCTGTCGTTTTGATGTCAGTCTTCCAGAGTTTTTCTCCGGGAGAGTCATCAAAGGTACAAACGGATTACACAACGTTTCTGAAAGAAGCCAATCAAGGACAAATCCGTGAGGTGCGTATTGATAGTGAATCACGTGAAATAAAGGGGACGAAACGGTCAGGGGAAAGTTTCTCTACCTACATCCCATATTTTGACGACCAACTTATTTCAGATTTGGTAAAGCAAGACGTAAAAATTCTTGGTGAACCACCTGAAGAACCGTCATTACTGACCTCTATCTTCATTTCTTGGTTTCCTATGTTGCTGCTTATTGGTGTATGGATTTTCTTCATGCGTCAAATGCAAGGTGGCGGCGGTGGTCGCGGTGCCATGTCGTTTGGTAAGAGTAAAGCGCGCCTGATGGGCGAAGACCAAATTAAAACGACCTTTGCTGACGTGGCAGGTTGCGACGAAGCAAAAGAAGATGTGTCTGAATTAGTCGACTTCTTGCGTGACCCAAGTAAATTCCAAAAATTAGGTGGTCGTATTCCTACTGGTGTTCTTATGGTAGGTCCTCCTGGTACGGGTAAAACCTTGTTAGCCAAAGCGATTGCTGGTGAAGCAAAAGTCCCGTTTTTCTCAATTTCAGGTTCTGACTTTGTTGAAATGTTCGTGGGTGTCGGTGCATCTCGTGTACGTGATATGTTCGAACAAGCTAAGAAAGCAGCACCTTGTATTATATTCATCGATGAAATCGACGCTGTTGGTCGCCAACGTGGTGCCGGCATGGGTGGCGGTCACGATGAGCGTGAACAAACATTGAACCAAATGCTAGTGGAAATGGATGGCTTCGGCGGTAATGAAGGTATCATCGTTATTGCTGCAACCAACCGTCCAGATGTACTCGACCCTGCGCTATTGCGTCCAGGTCGTTTTGACCGTCAAGTACATGTTGGCTTGCCTGACATTCGCGGTCGTGAGCAAATTTTAAAAGTGCATATGCGTAAAGTACCTTTAGGGGACAATGTTGAACCGTCTTATATTGCACGAGGCACACCTGGCTTTTCAGGGGCTGATTTAGCAAACTTGGTTAACGAAGCGGCTTTGTTTGCTGCAAGAAGCGGTAAGCGCACTGTCTCGATGGAAGAGTTTGATAAAGCCAAAGATAAAATCATGATGGGCTCCGAGCGCAAAAACATGGTTATGTCTGAGGAAGAAAAGACCAATACGGCATATCACGAAGCGGGTCACGCCATTGTGGGTCGATTAGTACCTGAGCATGATCCGGTTTATAAAGTGTCTATAATTCCACGTGGTCGCGCGTTAGGTGTGACTATGTACTTACCGGAGCAAGACCGATACAGCCATAGCAAGCAACATCTTGAAAGCATGATTTCAAGCTTGTTTGGTGGTCGAATCGCTGAAGCGCTTACTTTAGGTGAAGACCGCGTCACCACAGGTGCATCAAACGACATCGAACGGGCTACCGACATAGCGCGCAAGATGGTAACGCAATGGGGCTTATCAACGAAGATGGGGCCAATGCTTTATGCTGAAGAAGAGGGCGAAGTTTTCCTAGGTCGCAGCATGGCGAAATCGAAGCATATGTCTGATGACACCGCTCGTGCAATTGATGCTGAAGTGAAATCACTAATTGACAGAAACTATTCACGCGCTGAAAAAATATTGACCGATAACATCGATATTTTACACGCCATGAAAGATTGCTTGATGAAGTATGAAACCATTGATGCGAAACAAATCGATGATTTGATGGCGCGTAAAGATGTGCGTCCTCCTGCTGATTGGATTGAAGATTCTAAAAATGACAATACTCCTCCAACTGGTGGAGCGTCAGTCAGTGATGAACCTAAAAGTGATTCGAACGACAAGAAAGAGCCCAAAAAGTCTGATCCAACGGTTGGAAAGCCAGGTGATGCAACTAACTAATTAATTCAGTAGTAAATACAACGCTTTGTTGAGTGATCAGCAAAGCGTTTTTTTTCAGCTTCACTTAGGTGTATAAAGCCCAACAATGAACTTTCGTCATAAATCTCTAAATCTGGATAGTCCTAGGGTTATGGGGATCTTAAATGTCACGCCTGACTCATTTTCGGATGGTGGTCAATTCTCCAAGGTAAATCATGCAATCAATCATGCCCAAAAAATGATTTCAGCGGGCGCTGATTTTATTGATGTAGGCGGAGAGTCAACGCGCCCAGGAGCCGATGACGTTGCTGAGCAGGAGGAGCTCGACAGAATCGTGCCCGTTATTGAGGCGCTTCATGCCCGCTTCGATACGGTAATCTCTATCGATACCAGTAAGCCTGCCGTGATGAAAGCTGCAGTAGATGCAGGGGCAGGGCTTATTAATGATGTTAGAGCATTGCAGGCACCAGGGGCATTAAAGGTAGCTGCACAAGCACAGGTAGCAGTGTGTTTAATGCATATGCGTGGTCAACCGCGTAGCATGCAGGATGCTCCTCATTACGATGATGTACAGACTGACGTGCTTGATTTTTTGCGTGCTCGAGCGCAAGCGTGTATTCAAGCGGGTATTCACAAAGATAAAATTTTGATAGATCCAGGCTTTGGATTTGGAAAAAGTTTAGCGCATAATTATCAGTTGCTTGCGCAGTTAGAAGCGTTACACCTATTGGGCTACCCATTACTTGTTGGGATGTCGAGAAAGTCAATGATAGGCCAGTTGCTAAACCGAACCACGGATGAGCGACTAGCAGGGAGCGTAGCATTGGCGACAATTGCAGCGCTTAAAGGCGCGCAAATCATACGTGTACATGATGTAAAAGAAACAGTTGATGCAGTCAAAATTGTGTCTATGTTACAAAAGGAAAATAATAATGAGTGACAGAAAGTATTTCGGAACCGACGGTATTCGCGGAAAAGTCGGTGAGAACCTAATTAATCCAGAGTTCGTTATGAAGCTCGGGTGGGCCGCAGGCAAAGTGTTAGCAGGCAGTGGCACAAACAAAGTCATCATAGGTAAGGATACACGTATATCAGGCTACATGCTGGAGTCAGCATTAGAATCAGGCTTATCAGCTGCCGGTATTAATATCGGCTTACTTGGCCCTATGCCTACGCCAGCGATTGCCTATTTAACTAAAACGTTTCGCTCTGAAGCCGGGATCGTGATCAGTGCATCACATAACCCGTATTATGATAACGGCATCAAGTTTTTCTCTGCTGATGGCACTAAATTAGACGATGATATAGAGCTGGCGATCGAAGCCGAAATGGACAAGCCAATGCAATGCGTCGCATCAGATAAACTGGGTAAAGCGGTACGTATCGCCGATGCTGCTGGTCGTTACATTGAATTTTGTAAGGGCAACTTTCCGTCAAATTTATCCTTGAAAGGCCTGAAAATAGTCGTCGATTGTGCCCATGGTGCGACGTATCACATTGCACCTAATGTGCTGAGTGAGCTAGGTGCAGAAGTCATTGAAATAGGCACTGAGCCTGATGGCTTAAATATCAATCGCAAGGTAGGGGCTACCTCTATGAAAGCGATTGTAGATAGTGTTATCAAGAACAAAGCGGATCTTGGTTTCGCCTTAGATGGTGACGGCGATAGAATTATGCTCGTTGACCACCATGGTAATGTTATCGACGGCGATCAAATTGTCTATATCATCGCACGTGACGCCCTTAAATCTGGCAAGTTAAATGGTGGTGTGGTCGGCACTGTCATGAGTAACTTAGGCCTAGAAGTCGCCTTAAGTACGCTCGGTGTTCCTTTTGAACGAAGCAAAGTCGGTGACAGGTATGTACTTGAATTGCTGCGCCAAAAAGGTTGGTCAATTGGCGGTGAAGGATCTGGGCATGTACTAAACCTCGATGCAGCGTCTACTGGTGATGGTATTGTTGCAGGGTTGCAAGTACTGGCCGCGATGATTAATGCCAATATGACATTAAACGAATTAAGCCGGGGTATGACCAAATTCCCACAAACGCTGATTAATGTGCGCTTTAACGAAGGAGACACTCCATTATCTGCCGAGGCGGTTAACAATAGTGTACTTGAAGCTGAAGCAGCATTGGGCGAACGGGGCAGGGTGCTACTGCGTAAAAGTGGCACTGAACCTTTGATACGCGTCATGGTTGAAGCTAACGATGCTGCTGACTCACGCAAGTGGGCAGAGCATATTGCAGACGCTGTGCGCAAAGCAACTGGGCAATAAAACAGCAATATTAAATAACTGACGCGATTTACTGAATAAAGTCGTTAAATTTCAATTCTTCTACTTGTATATTAGTAGCAGGTTGGTTAATATCTCGCGCGCTTTTCACTGGCGCTACAGGAGTTAGGATGCAAACGAATAACCGTCGACCCATAGTCGCAGGTAATTGGAAGATGAACGGAAATCTTGCCTTAATAAAGCAAGTTGAAGAATTGTTTTCCGACGCAGATATATCTCATGTAGATGTTGTAGTGTGCCCACCTTTTCCCTATTTAGGTGGATTCAATGACAGTAACTTTGCCCTAGGTGGTCAAAATATTAGTCATTATGAGTCTGGTGCGCATACCGGCGAAACTGCCGTCAGCATGTTGAAAGAAATGAATTGCCAATATGTTATATTAGGGCATTCAGAACGACGAGCGGATAACAACGAGTCGAACGAGTTGGTTGCCGATAAGGTTGAGTTGGCGTTAGCGCACAAGCTTATTCCTTTATTTTGTATTGGTGAGCCTGAAGATATTCGTGAAAGTGGTCAGTTATTTGATTTTATTGCTGCACAAATTGATGCAGTAATAAATAAAGTGGGCATTGCGGCATTTAACGATATTGTCATTGCTTATGAGCCGATTTGGGCTATAGGAACAGGCAAGACAGCAAGCCCAGAACAAGCACAAGAAGTGCATGCATTTATTCGTCAACATTTGGCTAAGCAAGATAGTAATATCGCTAACCAATGCGTGATTTTGTATGGTGGAAGCGTCAAGGGTAGTAATGCTGTTGAACTGTTTTCACAACCTGATGTTGATGGTGGGTTGATTGGCGGGGCCAGTTTAAATCCAGAAGATTTTTTAAGCATTTGCTTAGCAGCAAAGCGATAGAGGCGACAGATGTTTTACGAAGTATTAATTGTAGTGTATTTGATAGTAGCGATTATGTTGATCGGCTTTGTTCTTATTCAGCAGGGCAAGGGTGCAGACATGGGCGCGTCGTTTGGTAGTGGCGGTTCTAACACAGTGTTTGGTTCAACCGGCTCTGGTAACTTCTTAACCCGCACTACTGCGATTTTAGCTACGTTTTTCTTCGTGATTAGCTTAATTTTAGGGAATCAAACTGCAGATAAAGAGAAAGCAGTGGATGACTGGCAAAATATTGAAGTGCCTGTTTTAGATGAGCCTGCTCAATCTACTCCAGCGCCTGTTGAATCTGATGTACCCGTTACAACGTCAGATGCACCTGCGAGCGACGTACCTCAAAGCTAAAAGTATTACCACGCGGATGTGGTGGAATTGGTAGACACGCAGCCTTGAGGGGGCTGTGGCTTAGGCCGTGGGAGTTCGAGTCTCCCCATCCGCACCATATTATTAAAAAGGGCTGTAACGAGAGTTACAGCCCTTTTTGCTTATCTTGCCATTATTTTCACAGGCGGGTGGTTGTTACTGATGAGTCAAATTAGCTTACAAAACGTTTCAACTGTTTTAGCAAGTACAACGAACCGATTTCGTTTGCCTCCGCTATCAGCTGAATTTGCCGTGGGTGAGTTTGTGGCCATTGTGGGGCCTTCAGGCGTAGGAAAGTCAACTTTACTTAGGCTTATCGCAGGGCTGGAGACACTGACTCAAGGGGCGATATTGTTTGACTCACAGTCCGTTGATCACCTAGCGAGTCAGCAGCGCAATGTGGGAATGGTATTTCAAAACTATGCTCTATTTCCGCATTTAAGCGTGGCTGATAACTTAGGTTATGCCTTGTATGCCGAAAAGGTTGAACGTTCGAACATTAAACACGCAGTAGAGCAAGTTGCTGAGCGCTTAGGGATTCTAGATCTGCTCAAACGGTTTCCTCGGCAATTATCTGGCGGTCAACGCCAGCGTGTTGCAATAGGTCGAGCCATGCTGTCATCCCCTCAAGTATTTTTATTCGACGAGCCGTTTTCCAACCTTGACCCTGCTTTAAGGGTGCAAATGCGTCACCAGCTCAAAGAGCTTCACAAAAATTTGGCCACCACCACATTGTTTGTGACTCATGATCAGCACGAAGCTATGGCGTTAGCGCAACGCATTATGCTACTCAGTCAGCGCGGTGTTGAACAGTTTGATACACCTGAAAACCTTTATCGTTTTCCGAAAAATTTGTACGTTGCTCGTTTCTTTGGGGAGCCGAGAATCAACGTTTTTGATGGTCTAGCAGATGCGCAGGGGTTGCAGCTAATCAATCAGATAGAATACCAGCTGAGATGCGAGCTACCAGAAGCCTTGCACCATAAAACACTCATTGTAGGAATACGACCCAGAGCATTTTGCGTTTCATTAGATTTTATTGCTCACGGATTAAGCATGCAAGTGAGTAGAGTTGAGTATTTAGGGGATACACAATACCTGTACCTTGCTCCCAACGATGCCCCACTGAGCAAAAATAGCAGCTCACATGGCAGCGGTGATATGGAGTCAGTAGTGGTGGTAGATAATCGTTCAATTGGTATAGGTCAGCGCGTGTACTTAACGTTCGCGCTAGAAGACGCATTGCTGTTTGATGAAAACCAAGAGCGTATTTCCCTGTAAATTACTGTAACAGTTAAATAAGTTACACACTTATTAGGGCATCTTGCTTTATGTAAAGACCTAACTCACCTGAGTTCGGCGTATTCAGTGTTTAGCTAAAATATTATCCTGATAAATCAATCGCCTATTCTTTGCTAACTGGGCTTGCAATCAAGCCTAAAATCCGTACAATACGGCGTCCTTTTATCTAGCAGTAAATCGTTAGATAGTTAAAAAGGACATAAGTTAACGTTAACGCTACAACGAGTTTGAGGCAAATATGGTTACTATTCGTTTACAGCGTGGTGGCGCGAAAAAGCGTCCATTTTATCAAGTAGTGGTTGCTGACAGCCGTCGTTCACGCGATGGTCGTTTTATTGAAAACATCGGTTTCTTTAATCCTACAGCACAAGGTCAAGAAGAGCGTTTGCGTCTTGATCTAGATCGCGTAGAGCATTGGGTAGGAAATGGCGCAGGCCTTTCTGACCGCGTTGCTCGCTTGGTTAAAGATGCACAAAAAGCAGCTGCTTAATTGCAATTGCGAAGCAAGATTGAGGTATAAATGAGTCACGCGTCTGACACATTAGTGATGGGCAAAATCGGTGCACCTTACGGTGTTAAAGGTTGGGTCAAGATCACATCATATACCGATGAATTAGACGGTATCTTTAGTTATACCCCTTGGCTTGTGGGCCAAGAAGGGAATGCTAAAGAAATCGTCGTTGACCAATGGCGAACCCACAATAAGGGATTGGTTGCCAAACTGGTTGGGGTTGAAACGCGAGATGATGCTGAAAGTATCAAGAATCTCAATATTTCAATTAAAGCTCAACAGCTACCTCAGTTAGATGGTGATGAATTTTATTGGAGAGAGTTAGTCGGCATGCAGGTAGTAACCGAACAGGGTTATAACTTAGGTGTCGTGAAAGAATTATTCGAAACGGGCGCGAATGACGTTATGTTAATCAAAGCCAATTTGAAAGATGCTTTCGGTCAAAAAGAACGCATGGTGCCTTATTTAATCGACCAAGTCGTTAAGCAAGTGGACCGTGAGGCGAAAACCATTCAGGTTGACTGGGATCCGAGCTTTTAATGAGTTCAGATACACAGCGTTGGTTTGGGGTAGTGAGTCTGTTTCCCGAAATGTTTCAGACTTTTACCGAACAGGGCGTAACAGGGCGAGCTGTAAAAAGCGGTAAGTTGAAAGTAGATTTCTTTAATCCAAGAGATTTTACTCATGACAAACATCGTACTGTAGACGACCGACCATACGGTGGTGGTCCCGGAATGCTGATGATGGTTCAGCCGTTATTAGACGCTATTCGTGCAGCAAAACAGGCTGCCGAGAAAAAAACTAAGGTGATTTATCTCTCACCTCAGGGGAAAACGTTAACTCAACGTGGTGTGAAGCAGCTTTCTGAAAATGAAAGTGTGATTCTAGTCGCTGGTCGCTACGAAGGTATCGACGAGAGAGTAATAGAAGCCGAAATAGACGAAGAATGGTCTGTTGGTGACTACATTCTCAGTGGTGGTGAACTACCTGCGATGATTTTAATGGATGCGGTCGCAAGACTGGTACCCGGTGTATTAGGGCACGCACAATCTGCTGAGCAAGATTCGTTTAGCGACGGTTTGCTAGATTGTCCGCACTATACACGGCCAGAAAACTTGAACGGCCAATCGGTTCCTTCTGTGTTGTTGAGTGGTGATCACCAAAAAATCAAACAGTGGCGTGATAAACAGTCGCTAGGTAGAACCTGGCAACGACGCCCTGAATTATTAAACGACCTAGCTCTGACTGAGGAGCAGCAACGTTTGTTAGATGAATATCAGCAAGAGTTGTTGCAGCAAAATGGCAGTTATTCTGGGATGAGAGGATATGATGAGTAAAGTCAATCAAGATATCATCAAGCGCATTGAAGAAGCTCAGTTAAAAACTGACGTTCCTGCATTTGGCCCTGGTGATACAGTTGTTGTTCAAGTACGCGTTAAAGAAGGCGAGAAAGAGCGTCTTCAGGCATACGAAGGCGTTGTAATCGCTAAACGTAACCGTGGCCTACACTCTGCTTTTACAGTTCGTAAGATTTCTAGCGGCGAAGGTGTTGAGCGTACGTTCCAAACCCACAGCCCTGCAATTAGTTCAATTGCTGTGAAACGTCGTGGCGATGTTCGTCGTGCTAAGCTTTATTACTTGCGTGACCGTTCAGGTCGTTCTGCACGTATCAAAGAAAAGCTTAACTAATATTAATTTTGCGTTACCGTTAACTTATCAAAAAGCCCGCATCTTGCGGGCTTTTTACTGCCTGTTTCTTAACTCGAGTAACTCACTACTTCCGCTTCAATACTTTCACTGAGCATAAAGTAAAAGCGTCTTCCTGGTTCATAATCACCGTGGTTAAACGTTTTAAAGCCGAGTGCGATGACTGCTTTCTCTACCGCATCTAATTCATTGACCAAAATCCCAAGG
Organism: Paraglaciecola mesophila; assembly: GCF_009906955.1. GTDB lineage: Bacteria > Pseudomonadota > Gammaproteobacteria > Enterobacterales > Alteromonadaceae > Paraglaciecola > Paraglaciecola mesophila_A. The sequence goes on along the minus strand of NZ_CP047656.1, from coordinate 1,226,959 downwards.
TGATTCACTTTGCCTAGATTACGGTGATCTATGTCAGCGTCTATCAGGTGCTTCGGTTTATACAAGGCTAAATAGGCGGCCTCAGAGCCCACATGCACTGTGTAGCCCTCATCCTTTGCTGGCCCTGACCAGCGAACATGCCAGTTGAATAAATGACAAAGTACTTCGGCAGTTTTGTCCGGGTCAGTGACGGTTAAATTAACGTGTTCAAACATTGCTGGGCGCATATTATTTCCTTTTTTATTGACTGGATTATTGTATGGCGACAGCTTAATATCTAAAGTTAACTTTAGATCAAGAAGAAATTTATATTTTTATGTCTCAAGAACCATTAGTGAGTATCGGTTTTGTGGCAAAGCGCACAGGGAACGCCGTTTCCTTGATCCGCTATTATGCAAACGAACAGCTCATTCCATTTATTCGCACACCAGGCGGTAGCCGAGTGTTTCCTCGGTCGGTGATCCGCCGGGTCTCATTTATTCTTATTGCCCAAAATATGGGTTATAGCTTGGATGAAATACGGCAACTCTTGCATACTTTGCCCGACAAGCGAACACCGACTAAGTCTGATTGGGCGAAATTAAGCCAGGTTTTTAATCAGCGGATTGAGCAGCGCATCGTACAATTAACCGAACTTAAATCCTCATTGGCTGGGTGTATTGGGTGTGGCTGCCTGTCTTTAGATAAATGTCGCCTGTACAATAAGGAAGATAAAATTGCAGTGAAAGGGCCGGGGGCGAGATATTTACTTGGCGACACGCCTATCTTGCACAAATAGCGCACTAAAATCATAAAATTAACGACACAAAGGCAGAACAAATTGGCTGTAAAGCAAAGCAAAATAACGCACAAACGTGCGACGGAAAAAAGGTTCTGCCATGCATCCGCGTAATCTACATCGCAATGGTTATCCTATGGATAAATTATGCCAAAGTTACCCAGCACTGCGCACGCATCTTATTCGTGCAAAAAGCGGCCAGCAAAGTATTGATTTTGCTAAAGCTGACGCAGTTAAAGCCCTGAATGCGGCGTTGCTTATACATTATTATGGGATGAGCATGTGGGACATACCAGCGGGTTATTTATGCCCTCCGGTACCAGGGCGTGCAGATTATATACATGGCATAGCGGATCTCTTATCAAAAGAGAACAATGGTAAACCCCCGACCGGTAGCAAAATTAGCGGATTGGACGTAGGCGTGGGGGCCAACGCAATTTACCCTATCATTGGCAGCCAGTCTTACGGCTGGCGTTTTGTAGGCAGCGACATTGACGATGTTGCGTTAAGTTCTGCAAACACACTCATCAATAATAACGCAAGATTGAAACCTCTGTTGGTAGTGCGTAAACAGCACAGTAAAAATAATATTTTTGCTAGTGTCATTCAGCCAGATGAACATTTCACCTTTAGTTTGTGCAATCCGCCATTTCATAAATCTGCGCGAGATGCTGCCACAGGGAGCCAGCGCAAGATGTTGGGACTTGAGCGCAGTAAGCAAAGACATGGTAGGAGAGGTAAAATGTCAGCCGCAAAGGGAAGTGAACTGAACTTTGCAGGGAAAAACAATGAACTTTGGTGCGAAGGGGGAGAGCTAGCGTTTATCCAACGTATGATCAGCCAAAGTGTGGATGTTCAGCATCAAGTGGGTTGGTTTACATGTTTAGTGTCAAAAAGTGCCCATTTAAAAGCGATTGAATCCAGCGTGAAGTACGTTGGTGCGAAAAAGTTTATTCAAGTCGATATGGGCCAAGGACAAAAAATAAGTCGCTTTGTGGCGTGGTCTTTTAGTGATAATAATACGCAAGCTAGCGCAGAGTGAAGTAGCGCCTCAAGCACTGAACATAACGAGAAACGTCTTTTAAAAGAGTGCAATACAGTACAAGTAGGAGCAAAATGGACACGTTAACCGAAAAAGAAAAAATGCTGCGAGGCGAACTGTATTTTCCGAGTAATAAAGTTTTACAACGGGATAGAGCGGCAGCAAAGGCGGCATGTCAGCAGTTTAATCAAGCGCCTGAAACGCAGCGTAAGTCAGCCATGAAAGCCTTGCAGAATCTGTTTGCTGAGTCACCTAATGCTTGGATAGAGCCAACGTTCTATTGTGACTACGGCTACAATATTCGCATGGGGCGAAACTTTTATGCTAATCACAATGTAGTCATTTTAGATGCTGCCCCCGTTACCTTTGGCGATGATGTGATGCTTGCCCCTGGTGTGCTCATTTCTACAGCGTCTCATCCTCTTGATGCGAAAAGGCGCAATAAAGGTCTTGAAACAGCAAGACCCATTACCATTGGCAACAGTGTGTGGATTGGTATGGGCGCAAAAATTTTAGATGGTGTCACTATAGGGAACAACGCCGTTATCGCAGCGGGTGCTGTAGTCAACAAAGATGTAGCGGCGGATACTGTGGTCGCTGGTGTTCCGGCTGTAGCGATCCGTAAAATTGACAATGAGCCTTCAACACCCGCTAATGTCGAGTAGTAAAACATAGGTGATTTCTCCACTTACTATTCACGAAAAACCGATATATGCTCGATCACTGCTCAGTACACTTGAGACGATCTTGCTCCGCCATCCTACGGGCATATGTGAATATGATTTACTACGGTGCTTACAGGCCACTGATAAGTCGTGTTCTCAGCAGGTAGGTGAGGCTTCAAAGACGCTAACCGATCACACTTTTTCTTCATTAAATTTCACTGACTCATTAAGCTTATTTCAGAATCATTTCGTATTGTTCAATGGCTTGTATCAGTTACGGCAAATTTGGCAAAAAGAGCGTATTGGGGATATCGATATTCACACTCTGAATATTCTACCTCTGCCATACCAAGAGAAAATGAATGCACAAGGCCTGACAAAAAGCGAACCGTTAGCTGAGTATTATCTGGACTGGGATAATTTAATTAATACCTCAGCAGCGAACGTGAATAGCTTACTTAGCGGTTTTTGGCAGCAATTCTTCGCAGTTGAGTATGGCTTAGGTGCGAAAGCAAAGATCGATCAAAAGCAACTTGAAGAGAGTTACGCGCGTCTTGGTTTAGGGATTAACGCCCAGCTAAAAGAAGTGAAACGCCAATATCTAAGATTAATTCATCAGAATCACCCAGACAAAGGAGGAGATACCGAGGCTGCGCAATCCATACAGGCAGCTTACGCCTATATTTGCCAAAATAGACGTTTACCTGCCATAAAAAAGCCCTGCTAAGCAGGGCTTGGTACGACGTCGGTAAACAATTACTGTTCTTTCATCGCTTTTAACTGTTCATCTGAAAGCAATCCTCGGCGCTCAAGTAACGGCCATACTTTAGGATCTTGTCCTCTAAAACGACGATACATAATCATAGGATCCTCTGTGCCACCCGTTTCAAGCACATGCTTACGATAGCCGTTGGCAGTATCTTGATCGAAGATACCGTTTTGGCTAAACACTTGCCACGTATCGGCGTCATAAATATTTGACCAGATGTAGCCGTAATAACCAGACGCGTAACCACCGGAGAAGATATGCGAGAAATAACCTGTGCGATATCTAGGGGTAATTTCAGGTATTAAGCCAATCTCGTCCATGGCGGCTTTTTCGAACGCGTCTGCATCTTGTTCAGTAGCCGTTTCAAGGGTATGCCATTTCATATCTAATAGCGCGGCCGCCATATATTCTGTCGTGGCAAAGCCTTGGTTGAATTTACCGGCCGCTTGAATTTTTTCAATTAAGGCTTGTGGGATAACCTCGCCAGTTTGGTAGTGTTTGGCAAATTGAGCGAGTACTTCCGGTTCCATCATCCAGTTTTCCATGACCTGTGAGGGGTACTCTACGTAGTCGCGAGGCAGAGAAGTACCAGTCTGTGATTGATAGTATCCGTCTGACAACAAGCCTTGTATGGCATGACCGAATTCATGGAACAATGTTGATGCTTGGTCAAACGTCAATAGCACTGGGGCATCTCCCACAGGGCGAGGGTAGTTAAGCACATTATAAATGATGGGTTTAACATTCTCGCCAAACATCTTTTGCTGTTTACGGTAAGAGTTCATCCATGCACCGCCACGCTTACTTTCACGCACGTAGTAGTCGGTCATGTATACGCCGATACTTTCCCCATCTTTATCGAATACTTCAAAAGTGCGCACATCTGGGTGGTATTTAGGAATATCGTCACGCTCTTTGAACGTGACGCCCCATAGTTTTTCGGCCGTGTAAAAAACACCTTCTCGGGTAGCATCAAGAGAAAAATACGGTTTAGTTTGCTCTGCATCTAAGTCGTAACGGGCTTTGCGAATTTTTTCCGCGTAATACCACCAATCATAGGCGGCTAGGGTAAAGTCGCCACCTTCAGCATTAATCATCTCCTGCATATCGGCTACTTCTTTTTTAGCTTGGGCTAATGCTGCCGGCCAAACTTGGTCAAGTAAGCCATAGACATTTTCAGGGGTTTTAGCCATAGCCTTTTCGAGTACGAAATTCGCGTAGGTTTTATATCCAAGCAATTGTGCTTTTTGATAACGAAGTGAAGCAATCTTAGACGCTAATTTCTTATTGTCGTTTGCGTTGTCATTGTCACCACGCTGAATATAACCTTCGTACAAAGCCTTACGTAATTCACGATTGTCGGCATAGGTTAAAAATGGATTTTTGCTTGGGCGATGGGTGGTAAATACCCATTTACCGTCGTGACCACGTTCGGTAGCAGTAACGGCAGCTGCGGCAACAATATCGTCAGGTAACCCTGCTAGGTCCTCTTTGTTGTCAATAACCAATTCAAATGCGTTGGTTTCAGCAAGTAAATTCTCGCCAAACTGCACAGATAACTTTGACAATTGGCTGTTCAAGTCACGTAGTGTCGCTTTATCTGCATCATTTAAATTAGCGCCACCACGCACAAATGATTGGTAGCTATCGTCGAGTAGCGTTTGTTGATCAGTGCGTAAGTCCAGTTGGTCTTTTTTCTCATACACGGCTTTTACCCGTGCAAAAAGCTTGGCATTAAGATAAATATCATCATTTAACGCTGATAAACGAGGGGACATTCTCTTGGCAATGCTCTGCATTTCTTTGGAGGTATCGGTACCGTTTAGCGCATAAAAAACCGTCGACACATGATTCAGCGCCAGGCCTGATTTTTCCATGGCTTCGATGGTATTTTCGAACGTAGGAAGCTCGTTTGAATTGGCAATATCGTCGATTTGTTGTTTGTTTTTGACTATGGCGAATTCAAATGCGGGCTCAAAATGTTCAATTTTTATTTTTGCAAATTCGGGTACCCCGAACGGTGCGTTTGACTCGGCTAATAACGGATTATTTTTTTCGATATTGTCGATTTGTTGAGAAATTTTTTGTTGTTGAGTTTGGTCTATGTTTGCTTGGCTTGAGGTGTCAGGTTGACACGCGGCAAGCATAACAGCCATTGCAATGGGGCTGAGTGCTGCTTTTTTCATAAGGATCCCTGAATTAAATACTTTGACGACTATATTGTCGTTCGATGTTGTTTATTTTGATGTCACTTACCTGCGAAGATAATGCGTAGGTAATACTAAAGACTATCGCGATCTGCTACATGACCGCAAATTTGTTGACCTATACTCTATTAACAAAGTGTAAGCGTTGATGTGCGGTCTTGGACTTTGATACGCAACTATAAACCTTGGTGATGTTAGTGTCTTTTTAATGGGGTATTTCGCGCGTATTTTGAGCGAAAACACGAATAAATTAATTAATTCTTGCGAAAAAAATTAGCAACTGTTAAAAAGTCAATTAAATTACATAAAAAGTTAATTTGCAGTTGTAATTATATGTTTACATTTAATCGGCCGCTTGCTTTGAACGTGTTATTTCTAGAAGGACTGCTAAGCAGTTTTAATTTATTTTTTACTTATGTGAGTCAAGATTATGTTACGCGACAACATTAACAATATTAACGTTACCTCAGAACAGGTACTGATAACCCCTGAAGCCTTGAAAAATGAACTTCCTGTTACCGATCATGCCTTGTCTGTGATCCAGTCTTCACGAAAAATTATCTCCGATATCATTCACCGCCGAGACCATCGTTTCTTAGTCATAAGTGGGCCATGCTCCATTCACGATATTGAAGCTGCTAAAGAGTATGCCCTTAAACTCAAAGAGCTACATGAATCATGTAAAGATACGCTGTACATTGTTATGCGTGTTTATTTTGAAAAACCACGTACTACCGTTGGTTGGAAAGGCCTAATCAATGACCCACATATTAACGACACATTTGATATTGAAACTGGGTTACGTAAAGCGCGAGAACTATTGATATGGTTAGCGGAGCTTGAGATTCCTGTAGCGACTGAAGCGCTCGACCCCATTAGCCCTCAATATTTAGCTGAGCTATTTAGCTGGTCTGCTATCGGTGCGCGTACGTCCGAATCTCAGACTCACCGTGAAATGGCCAGTGGCTTATCCATGCCGGTTGGCTTTAAAAATGGTACTGACGGCAGCTTAGGCATAGCGATTAATGCGTTGCAGTCAGCTGCATCAGGCCATAGTTTTATGGGCATTAACGGTGAAGGCCAAGTTAGCGTTATTCAAACCCAGGGCAATCCAGATGGGCATATTATTTTACGTGGTGGTAAACAACCGAATTATGATTCTGTTTGTGTCGCGGACTGCGAAGAAGAAATGCGCGCTGCTAAGTTAAGCGCTGGGTTAGTGGTTGATTGTAGCCATGCGAATTCAAGTAAAGATTATCGCCGTCAGCCGTTGGTCGCACAAAATGTAGTGAATCAAATATTGGGCGGAAACCAGTCAGTTATTGGTATTATGCTGGAAAGTCATTTAAACGCGGGTAATCAAAGCAACAAAGGTAAAACGCCTAGCGAATTAGAATATGGTGTTTCGATTACCGATGGGTGCATTAATTGGGAAGCAACAGATGAGTTAATCAACCATATGCGTGATAAACTTATTACTGTATTGCCTTTGCGATTAAATAAAATGAACAGCCCGAATTAGAAGGAACGTGAATGCCAACCGAACTAGAAAAACTACGTGACCAAATTGATTCTGTCGATTCAGAATTAGTTGCACTCTTAGCCAAGCGTGCAGCGCTGACCGAACAAGTTGGTATGTATAAAAGCAAGGTTGGTTTACCTGTATATGTGCCCGCTCGTGAAGCTGAACTGATTGAACAGCGCTGCGAGCAAGCAAAAGCGATGGGCGTGCCCCCCGCGTTGGTAGAGGATTTGTTACGCCGTATTATGCGTGAGTCGTATCATACCCAAAATAAGCGCTACATGTGCTGTGCTCCTGAGGTAGAAAATATTGTCGTTATCGGTGGGGCCGGGGCGCTTGGGCGTATTTTTGTCGATATGTTCACTAGAAGCGGTTACAAGGTTGATATTCTTGAGCAAAACGATTGGCCTAAAGCGGATGAAATGTTCGCTACCGCGAGTTTGGTACTCGTGGCAGTGCCGATTAAGTTGACTGAACACATTATCGCTAGGCTGGATAACCTCCCTGAAAGTTGCATTTTAGCAGATATCACCAGTACCAAGGCGGTCCCACTGAACGCAATGTTAAATACCCACAAGGGGCCTGTAGTGGGATTACACCCTATGTTTGGCCCTGATGTGTCTAGTATGGTTAAACAAGTCGTGGTGGTTTGTCATGGCCGTGAAGAAGATAAGTATCAATGGTTGCTACAACAAATGCGAGTGTGGGGAGCGGCGCTGCAAGAAACTGACGCTCAAGAACACGATGATTCAATGGTGTTTATTCAGGTCATGCGTCACTTTTCAAGTTATGTATTTGGCGCACATTTACTGACTGAAAACCCGTCCCTTGATCGTCTTATTTCACTCAGTTCTCCAATATACCGACTTGAGCTTGCTATGGTGGGGCGTTTGTTCGCACAAGACCCTGCCTTGTACACTGACATTATCTTCAATAATAAAGACAGTATTGCTGTTCTGACCAGTTTTAGAGATACCTTCGATAACGCATTGGACATGCTCAAAAAAGGTGACAAAGGCGCGTTTATCAAACTGTTCTTCAAAGTAGGCGCGTGGTTTGGTGATTATTCGAAGCAATCTTTGGTGGACAGTAAAAAATTGCTGCTCAAAGCCAACGATGATCGAACCATAAGCGAGTAATGCGCACCTAATCAAAAATAACGATAATTTCATGATTTCACGGTTACCAAGGTGGGTAGAGTACGGGGCTTTCATATTGGCGTTGATTGCTGGTAGTGTTAATGCTGTGGGGTTATTAGGATTTACCCATCAAGCGATATCGCATTTATCAGGCACAGCAACACTCGTAGGCGCAAGCCTAACGCGCGCGCCATTAGCTGAATCACTTCATCTTCTCACCATTTTGCTCAGCTTTGTATTAGGGGCCGCATTTTCTGGCTTCTTTTTACGTAATCGTACGCTTAAATTGTCTCGTCATTATGACTTGTTACTTGTCACCGAAGGTTGTCTGTTAATAGTGTCAATTTGGTTGCTTCAAGATAATTACCCAGCAGGGCATTATGTCGCGTCTGCCGCATGCGGTTTACAAAATGCGTTGGCGACAACATACAGTGGCGCGATTGTACGTACTACGCATATGACGGGAATTTTCACCGATTTGGGGATCATGTTAGGTGAACGTTTACGGAAAAAGCATTTTGATAAGCGCAAAGCAGTACTTTTTTTATTGCTGATTACCGGTTTTATAAGTGGTGGTGTAATAGGTGCGAATTTATTTAGTTATTTTGGGTTCAACGCCTTATTGATGCCTGCATTCTTATGCTTTGCATTGGCGCTTAGCTATCGTGTTTATCGCAACAGAATGAAAAGAAGGCGCTAAAAAAAGCGCCTTCTTTATCTCAAATAGACTCACCTTGGAGGTGAACTACACTGTTAGTTATTCTTCTTTGAGAGCATTAACAGCCGCAATTTTAGTCGGGTTTATTTCATCATTTGGATAGCAACCCAATACTTTAAAATATCGTGTGGTGTTTTTTAGCTCTTCAAGTGCCACTTGCATCGGCCCATCTTGAATGTTGCCTTCCACATCGAGATAAAACATCTCTTCCCATGGGTTACCAGTAATCGGTCTTGATTCCAATTTCGTCATATTGATGTTGTTACTTTTAAGCACCATCAGTGCTTCTACTAATGCCCCCGATTTTTGCACTGTTGACATCACTAGTGTTGTTTTGGCTGGTACTTGCAAAGGCACATTGACCGGCTGGCGGGCTACAACGAAGAAACGGCTGTGGTTTTCTTTTTGATTGGCTAGGTTCGACTTTATAGCATGTAAGCCATATAGCGCCCCGCCAGCTTCACTACCAATTGCGGCAACTGATTCACTTTGTAGTTCATTCACTGTCATCATTGCTGTAGATGTGGCATCACACGTAATCACTTCAACATTGCCTAATTCGGCTAAAAAGTGGCTACACTGGGCAAATACTTGAGGGTGTGCATATAAGGTTTTAATACGATGTACGTCAGTATTTTTACTTACTAGTAACGCATGTTTAATAGGGTGAGTGAGTTCACCAATAATCGACAAATGAGTATGCTGTAACTGGTCATAGACTTCGTTGATACTGCCTGATGAAGTATTTTCAATGGGCAGCACCGCATAATCAGCTTCGTTGGTTTCCACCTTTTTAATGATTTCACCAAAACTTTGGCAACCAATTTCTAATAATTCACCTGGGCGACGAGAAAAATACTTCTGTGTCGCTAAGTAACTGTACGAGCCTTTGTCTCCTAAAAATGCCACACGGTTGAGTGGTAAACTACTACCAGGGTTTGCTCGTTGCGCCAACAACGCTTGCTGGTTCAATACCGAATCTTCAATGATTACATGAAATAATTGGGTAACGTAATGGGCATCAAGTCCATGTCCTTGGCCGCGCTTAATCAAGCTAACTAAAAGCTGTTCTTCGCGTTTGTGATCTCTTACCGGAATATGATGGGTAATTTTGGTTTCAGCCACCTGATTAGTGCACTGCTGACGCTCAGCGAGCAGTTTAAGTAACTGCTGATCAATTGAGGTAATTTGTTCTCTTAATTTATCTAGCTCCACGACCGACATTTTACTCACTTCCATAAATAGGTTAAAAAGCCTTTTAGGTAAGGCATAAGTTCTTTGTATATAAATGATTTAACACAGGCTTGGCGCGCTGAAACTATTATCAGTTGAATACACTGGGCTTTCGAATCTATTAACTCAAGCGCCCAATGTCAATCTTTACCTTATGCTAAAATAGCCTTTAGCGTAGATATTTTCTATAAACAGGCTAAAAGTGTAAGTTTCCTAGCGCTATCTACTCCTCTAAAAGGGAGATAAGTAACATCTTAACTTGTTCCACTTCAAAGGGTTTATCACACAGTGCATTCACGCCAGTCTGGTGAATATTGGCCATATGCAAGCTGTTTACAGATTCTGACGTTACCATAATAATGGGAATATGTGACGTTTCACTGTTAAAACGGATGAACTCGGATAATTCTCTCCCATCCATTTCTGGCATGTTGTAATCCGTTATCACTAAATCGAATGTGTGTTCTTTGAGCTTAGTGAGCGCTGAAGCGCCATTTTCCGCTTCAATTATCTGTTCGATACCCAACCCCTGTAAAACACGCTTAATATGGTTTCGAGCTAGTTTACTGTCATCTACCAATAAAACACGCACCTGGCGAACATCAAATAAATCTAAGTCTAATTCTTCGGTGTTAATCAGATCTAATGAGGCTTTTAACGCGCGAGAAAGATTCTCGGTGCTAAACGGTTTGGGCAGCATAGCGGCCACGCCCGCTTGTTTAAACTCTTCAAGCTTTTCTGGCCGGTTTTCAGATGAAACCAACATAAAGGGAATGGAACAATGTTCAGGCGAGTTTTTAATTGATTTTAAAATATCTACGCCGGTGCCATCTTCAAGGTACATAGAACTTACAACCAAGTCAGCCCCATGTTTATTGATGGTTTCTATGGCTTCTTTAACATTGCTGACGGCAGTCACGTTTTCGACGTTTTCTTTGTGCAGCAATGTACTGATAATTTTTCGTTGGGTATCCGATGGCTCGACTAAAATAATACTTAAGTCTGCTAACAATATTTTTTGCATGGTAAACCTTTATTGGGAATTGATTTAGCGGATTAACCACCAGCTAGCTTTACAGTGTAGCCGCGCTTTTCTAAAGCTTGTTTTATTTTGTCTCTGTTATCACCTTGAATTTCAATCACGCCGTCTTTTACTGCGCCGCCTGTACCGCACATTTTCTTTAATTCAGAACACAAGGTTTTGATCTGGGCTGCATCCATGTCCATACCGCTCAGGGTCGTTACCCCTTTTCCCTTGCGACCTTTTGTTTCTCTGCGGATACGGATAATACCGTCTGTTTGTGGACGTGAAGGCTGCGCTTTTTTAGGGGCAATTCGACCACCATCTGTACTATATACAAGATTATCTTGGCTCATGTTGTCTATCGCTTTAGCTTGGAAGATGAAAATAAAAATGTGATTCTATTAAAAAAGCGGTGATGTTTATAGGCAAAATGCGCAAACTGCTATTTAATGTAAGAGCAACTAAGCGCAGTTTTATGGAGTAAAGCATGAGTTTGGAACGAAAATTTTCAGCTGACAAAAAGCAATTAACGGTGGTCGCTGATGAAGTATTTGATTTTGGTAAAGTGCAGGATTTTCGCGTGGCCTTTTCAACTGATATTGAAGACGTGGAAGAGGTAACAATCGACTTACACAAAACAGCGTACATGGATAGCTCAGCATTGGGTATGTTATTGAACATGCAAAAGCTGTTATCAGGTAAAGTGTCTACTTTTAAAATTACTAATACCCGCCCGCAAGTGCTTAAAATTTTACAAATTGCACGCTTCGATAAAAAATTTGAAATCAGCTAGTTTGCTTGCTAGCTAAGCGGTGGTTCGCCTAATTATGCGTATACTTATTGTTGATGATGACTCCTTAAACCGTTTCTTATTAGTGCACATGCTAGAACAGAATGGTTATCTAGATTGCTATGAAGCAGAAAGTGGTCACGAAGCACTGTCGTTAGCGAAGCGCATTCAGCCTGAGCTGGTGTTACTTGATGTGATGATGGAAGACATGAGCGGCTTTGAAGTGGCGCCATTGCTCAAGGCTCAAACAGATGAAATCTATCTACCCATTATTTTTATTACCGCATTGGATGACGAAGACAGTCTGGTGCGTTGCCTTGATGTGGGGGGCGACGATTTCGTTGCCAAACCCTTTAACAAAACTATTTTGGCGGCGAAAATAAGTGCCCATGCACGCACTCGGGAATTAAGTAAAAAGTCATTTGAACAAAATCAGCAATTGAAATTTTATCGCAACGCAGTGGAGCGCGAACATAAAATTGTTGAGCATATTTTCGGTAATGCAGTAACGAATGACGCCAAGTTGTTACCCTACTTAGATTTTAAGTTACTTCCCGCAACAGATTTTAATGGTGACTTACTATTGTTTAGTGCAGGCCCTAGTGGTGGGCTCTATTATTTAGTCGGTGACTTTACCGGCCATGGCCTTGCTGCCGCTATCGGTGCGTTGCCGGTTTCTCAGGCTTTTCATGCGATGGCAAGTAAGGGATTATCAGTATTTGAAATGGCCGCGACGCTAAACGAAACCTTATTAAAGTTGCTGCCTGGTGATATGTTTTTTGCCGCAGCGATCGTGCATGTGAGTCTTTGTGGAACTCGCTTGGAAATATGGAATAGTGGCATGCCTGACCTATTGCTATTCAATGCGCAAGGGGAAGTGGTCGAGCGGTTCTCATCACAGCATATGGCGTTAGGCATATTAGAGGCCGATGAAATGGGTAAAGAAATACAGCGCTATCAAAGTACCCTAGGTGACCGTTTACTGGCTTTTTCAGATGGCGTGATAGAAATCATGGATCCTGAGCAAAATATGCTTAGTGAAAAACAAATTGAACATTGGGTTGCCGCGCAAGCAAATGTGACGGTCACAGAGTTATTTGAACGCATTACGCAATTTAGTCAAAATACCAACCCTTCGGATGACTTAACGTGTGTTTCCTATACGTGTCAATCCCTTTTGGCTTTGGAGCACCAGCAAACCATTGCCCCCATCCCTTTCCATTTGACCTTTGAATTAGACGCTAGCGCTATTAAAGAGGGCGATCCTGTGCAAAGTGTGGTGAACATGGTATGTAGCCAGACTGGCATGTACGCCCTGCATGCTCGTTTATTTACTGTTGTGAGCGAGTTGTATAACAACGCCTTAGATCACGGGGTTTTAAAACTAGATTCAGGGTTAAAGCATTCCCCAGATGGCTTTGAAACCTATTTTGATTTGCGCATGCAGCGTCTCGCCCAGTTAAGTCAGGCAGAAATCACCATGACCCTGACATTTGAGCCCGTTAAGCGTAGTTTAATTATTCTGGTGCGGGATTCTGGACCAGGGTTTGATTATCAGCTTCGCTTAAAACAAGCCAGTTTAGAGGATTGTTTTGGACGTGGTATACAGTTAGTGGCAGAGTTAACAGATAGCGTGCGGTATTTAGATGCTGGCAACGCGGTCGAAGTGATGTTTAACGTATAATGTGATGTTTCACGGATAAGCTAAAAAGGCAGGATATGCAAAAGAACTTACAAACCATTATCAGAAAAGCGCAAGTGAGCGATATTGAATCTTTGGTTAATTTCAACCAATTAATGGCTGACGAAACCGAAGGTAAGCAACTCGATAGTGATGTGCTAACGTTGGGGGTAAGCAACCTAATTAATGATGCAAGCAAAGGCTTTTATCTGGTCGCTGAAATTGACGAGCAAGTGGTTGGTAGCTTGATGGTCACAACCGAGTGGAGTGATTGGCGAAACAGCGAATTTTGGTGGGTACAAAGTGTTTATATTGTGCCGCAATTTCGCCGTAAAGGGCTTTATAGTGCTCTATATGGTAAGGTGCGGGCACTTGGCGATGAAGCTGGTAATGTGTGTGGCTACCGTCTTTACGTTGAGCGGGAAAATCTGGTTGCCCAACGCACTTATGAGGCGTTAGACATGGGTGAAAGTCATTACCTTATGTTTGAAAGTCAATAAAACACTACCTAATTGATAATTATTCTCAATTGATTTAGGCTGTCACGCATTCGATAAATAGTATTTAGAACAGGATATAGGTTTGAAACGTTTTCTTAAATTAGTCGGTTTAGTCAGTTGTGTTTCCGTTAGTGCTTTTGCAACTGCGCAAGAAGTTAATGTGTATTCCGCGCGAAAAGAGGCGCTTATCAAGCCGTTGCTCGATAAGTTTAGTTCTGATACGGGTATATCTGTTAACCTTGTTACCGGCAAAGCCGATGCGCTTATAACCCGCCTTAAAAGTGAAGGGAAGTACAGCCCGGCGGATATCTTAATTACCACAGATGTAGGTCGACTATACCGTGCAAAAGAGCAAGGTCTAACTCAAGCGATTGAAACAGATGCGTTTAAAGGATTGATTGCGCAAAACTATATTGACCCAGATAGCAACTGGGTTGGTTTTACCTTAAGAGCGCGGCCTTTTATGGTAGCCCCTGAGCGCGTTGATGTCAGCCAGTTGTCTCGTATGGAAGACTTAGCCGATGAACAATGGCGTGGTAGAATCTGTATCCGTTCCTCAAGCAATATTTATAACCAGTCCATGGTGGCCGCTATGATTGCTCAGCTTGGTGAAGAGAAAACTCAAGCTTGGTTAAATGATTTTGTTAAGAATTTCGCGCGCACGCCCAAAGGTGGAGATCGCGACCAAATTAAAGCCGTTGTGGCAGGTCAGTGTGATATCGCCATTGCCAACACCTACTATTTAGCCGGTATGGCCAGTGATGGAGACGACGCTACGCGAGAAACGGCCAGCAAGGTCAAAGTGGTATGGCCGAATCAACAAGATCGTGGCGCCCACGTCAATATTTCTGGTGCAGCCATAACGAAGCACGCTCCTAATGCCGCCGCAGCGCAAAAGCTAGTCAGTTTCATGCTGCAGGAAGAGTCCCAAGAGTGGTATGCAAAAACGAATCATGAGTACCCCTTACGCGCTGATGTTGAGCAAAGTGAAGTGTTGACAACATTCGGTGACTTTAAAGCCGAAGATGTGGATCTTGCTAAAGTGGGCGAATTAAACCGTCAAGCAGTGATTTTGATGGATAAAGCAGGTTGGAAATAGCCCGATAGTATACTTTACCGATCTGTTCTCTTTTGAAAATTAGTCCTTGGCGAGAGCCGTGGTTATGGGCCGTCACTGTCTTTAGTTTACTCTTGGCAGTGCCGGTTTTATTAATTTTTACCAGCGTTTTTATTCCCCAAAAAGACTTGTGGCAGCACCTGTTTGCCACAGTGCTTAATGACTATGTTTATCATTCATTACTGATAGCCTTTAGTGTGGGTGGACTGACGCTATTGCTAGGTACAAGCTTAGCTTGGCTGGTGGCTCGCTACGAGTTTGCTGGGCGTGGCACGTTACAGTGGCTTATTCTGCTACCTATGGCAATGCCTGCCTACATTCTAGCGTATACCTATACTGGTATGTTGGATGTGGCTGGGCCATTACAAACACACCTGCGCGCGACCTTCAACTGGACATATCATGATTATTGGTTTCCTGATGTGCGTTCAGTAGGCGGTGCAATATTGATGTTATCACTGGTGCTTTATCCTTACGTGTACATGTTAGCGCGCACGGCATTTTCAGAGCAATCAGCTAGCTTTTATGAAGCAAGCCGTAGCATGGGCGTTAGCGGCTTTGGTTACTTTCGTAAAGTTGCTTTTCCGCTAGCTCGTCCGGCCATTTTAACCGGTACTGCATTGGCTATGATGGAAGCTTTTGCAGACTATGGCACCGTGCAATATTTTGGTATTAGTACCTTTACCACGGGTATTTTTCGTACTTGGAACGGTCTAGGAAATGCTATTGGGGCGGCGCAATTAGCTGCCGTGCTAACCAGTTTTGTGCTGGTACTTTTGTTGATTGAAAAAAACTCTCGTCGTCGCTTACGCTACTTTCATCAAGGCCAAAAGCAAAATAGCGCTAAACGCTTAACTTTGACGCCGGGAGCCGCAGTGTGGGCTGTGATTGCTTGTTTGTTGCCAGTATCTTTAGGGTTTATTATTCCTTGTGCGCAATTGTTAATTTGGGCAGCAGAACGTGCGGCCACGCAAATTGATAAGAGCTTTATCGATTTGATTTGGAATAGCTTTTACTTAGCAGCAAGCGCTGCGTTGATTGCTGTTGGTTTAGCATTGTTGTTTGCTTACGCGAAGCGTTTACGTAGCCACTGGTTACTCAATTCTCAGGTGCAAATAGCGAGTTTGGGTTATGCGATACCAGGTACAGTAATTGCTATTGGCGCAATGCTGATGTTAAGCGCCGCAGATGATGCTTTGAATGCGCTTAGCGAATCGCTGTTTGATATCAGTGTTGGCTTGATATTTTCAGGTACATTAGTTGCGCTACTTCTGGCTTACTCTGTGCGCTTTTTGGCAGTCGCATTACACAATGTTGAAGCTGGATTACAACGCATCAAACCAAGTATGGATGACGCGGCACGCTCCATGGGGTTGTCCTCTTTTGCTGTGTTAAAAACTGTTCACATACCCTTGCTACGCGCTAGCGTACTCAGTGCTCTATTGCTGGTTTTTGTCGATGTATTAAAAGAACTGCCCGCTACACTCATTCTGCGCCCCTTTAATTTTAATACGTTAGCAGTAAGAACATTTGAGCTGGCCTCAGAAGAGCGGCTTCAAGATGCGGCGGTTCCGGCAATAGCCATAGTATTGGTTGGAATATTACCGGTTATATTATTAACCAGAGCACTTGAGTCAGGTCAAAATCGGTGACAAAGGTAAATGAGAGTGCGCTGTTATGAAGGTGGAACCATATGCTTGATTTGAACAATATCAGTATTGCCTACGACAATAAAACGGTGGTGAATGAGGTGACTTTCTCGCTCAACTCTGGAGAAATAGGCTGCTTATTGGGACCATCAGGATGCGGAAAAACGTCTATTTTGCGAGCAATTGCGGGGTTTGAACCTGTTACCCGAGGAGAGATTGCCCTAAGAGGTGCACAGGTTGCCAGTGTAGATACGCATATCGCACCGGATAAGCGCAAAGTCGCCGTTGTCTTTCAGGACTTTGCCCTGTTTCCACACTTAAACGTAGCGCAAAATATTGCGTTTGGATTACATCTCAGTAGCGCCAAAGAAAAGGCTCAACGGGTTGATGAACTACTTAGCTTAGTGGGCTTGCCTGATATAGGTGAACGCTTCACTCACGCCTTATCAGGCGGTCAACAACAAAGGGTGGCCCTTGCGCGTGCGCTGGCGGTCAGACCTGATCTATTATTGCTTGATGAGCCGTTTTCAAGTTTAGATGCTGAGCTACGCGAAGACTTAGCGCAAGATATTAGGCGTATTCTAAAGCGAGCAGGTACGAGTGCACTGCTAGTCACTCATGATCAGCATGAAGCTTTTGCCATGGCTGATAAAATAGGGGTCTTAAATGCGGGGCATTTGTTACAGTGGGCAACGGCATATCAGTTGTATCACCGGCCTGTAGACAAATTTGTCGCTGGTTTCATTGGCCAAGGCACCTTGTTACCCGGGCAAATTATGGTGACGGATAACACAGACGACATTCACCTTAAAACCAAGCTGGGTGTCTTTTCTCTCACTCAAGAACAAATAGTACAGTTCGCAGGTGCTACACACATTGATGTATTGGTGCGTCCAGATGACATAGTTCATGATGACAATAGTCCGAATGTGGCGTTGGTCATGGCGCGTGCATTTAAAGGTGCACACATACTCTATGAACTTGCTTTGCATGATGATCCAACGGCAACTGTGCTTTGCTTAGCTCCTAGTCACCACGACCACGCTCTTGGTGAACGGATCGGCATCCGCTTAGATCTTAAGCATCTCGTCATGTTTAGCGCGTAAGAGCGACCGTTTATCGATACATTGTTCATTCCCTCTTGTAATCTGCTTAATAATCGTTAGATATAAGGGTAATTAAAAAATGAAAGAGAAGTGGTTATGTTGTCAAAGTTAGTAAATTGGTTTGAAGAAAAGACACGTCAAGACAAACAGACAGGGCGGGGGAACAACCCAGAAGTAGCCACTGCAGTTTTACTTTACGAATTAATGCGGGCCGATGGTGACTTTAGCGCAGAAGAACAGAGCGCTTATGAACATATCCTACGTACACGTTTTACCTTAGATGACACTCAATTGAGTGAACTACTTGATTTGACCAAAGATAAAGCCGCCCAAGCGGTAGATTTTTCGCAATTTACTCGGGTTATCAATGATACTTGCACGCCAGATCAGCGCCGCGGCATTATCGATGCGCTTTGGGAAATAGCCTACGCAGATGATGTACTGGATCCCGAAGAGGAACACATGATAAGAAGGGTTGCTGACCTTCTGTATGTTTCCCATAGTCAATTCATTAAAAGTAAACTTGCTGCGGCCGGCGAGTTGTAACCTTTTTGCATGGTGTGTCTAATTGGATACACTTGTAAGTTAATGCATTCCCTCACAAGTCGCTAGTTCTGCAGCGTTTTCCCTCGCTCATTGACAGTATGCTTATTTTTGTCTTTAATTCGCGACATTTAATCTTACTGGCTCCTCGAACTATTCTCCTGTTTTCAATGTAACAAACTGATTTTAAAGGCTTAAATAAAACTGGCTCAGATATTGTAATACTAAAGTTGTAATCGTACTTTTCTCGACTGGTTCCTCGGGAGTGATGCATGGATAGCAGGTATGGTGAAAATAATAAGGGTCGACACTAATACTGTTATTGGCTGCGATGGCGTTTGCAACTGATGGCTCTTGTTCATTTTTAGCTAGACTTACGAGTTGCGCTTATTGCAAGGCAAGGATGCTATTTATCTTTTTCAACGAACCCAATTTTGCCTTCGTGCTGCGGATATAACATTCATGAAACGCGCTTTCTGTAAATTCATTTCTTGCCTACTTACGGTTTCAAGTAGTTTTGCTATAGCTATCCCATCTCAGCCACAGGATGATATTTTGCAACGTCTGGACAAAAACGCCGACGGTGAGATATCGATAAAAGAGGCGGTGGCCGATCCAATCATCCTTGAGTCATTTAGCCGTATTGATATTAATGGTGATGGTTTGATTAGCCGTCATGAATTAACCACGGTTCACGTTAGACGATCCCATGGCAGCGCTTTGAACTAAGCGAGGTCGAAAATCTGTTATGCATTAGGTTAAACCATGATATTTGCTGCCTAGTGTTACCACCTTTTGCTATTATGCTGGCCAATTAGGAAGGATTAGATTGTTAGGATTGCCAATGCAGCTTGGATCGTTACGCCAGCTTACTTTAGTCAGCTTTGCACTCGTGCTGGTGCCATTAGTGGTACTGCTATGGCACAGCCAAATAACATTAGGAAGAATGGGGGAGATTGCTACCAATGAAGCCGAGTTTTCGGTGGCTATGGTTCGGCGAGTAAATAGCCTTGAAAGTTTTTCAGTGGATATTGAACGGTTGATCCGTCAGTACCACGTGTTAGATAAAGCGGAATTGAAAGAGCTATCTGACAAATACGTCGAGCGTTTTACAGAAGCCTTAGGTAGTTTATGTGTACAGTTAGAAAACTCACAAGAGTGTCATGTTCTCTCTGAGCGTTTAACTTGGTTTCGAAGCTATGACAGGTTAAGCGATCAATTACTACTGGACGCACAACTTGCAGAATTCCGTAGGGCATTAACCGAATTAGGGCAAAGCGTTGATTCGTTGCTCGATGACAGGATCAAAAAACGACAGGGCTATGTCAGCTCTGTGCAGCAGACCCAAGCTTGGCTGACTGCTTTGTTGGTCAGTATCAGTTTAATGTTGATCATTTTTGGTAGTCAGTTGATTTTGCGACCTGTTCGTAAATTGGAGCATGTTATTCAGGCTATCTCTCTACAAGAAGATGAGCTGCCAGAAATCTCTAACTCCGGGCCCAAAGAACTTATTTTAGTCGAGCGCAAGTTACACCGTCTTGCAGATCGGTTAACCCAATTAGAGCATCTTCGCCACGCGTTGCTACGCCATGCTTCTCATGAGCTTAAAACACCGCTGGCTAGTATCAAAGAGGGCTGTTCATTATTAACTGAGCAAGTGGTGGGAGAGTTAACGGAACAGCAAATGGAAGTGATGTCGTTGCTTAATAGCAGCACGGATCGATTAAACACTCTGATCATGCAGTTGCTTGACTACAATTTGCTGCTGCAACAGGCAAAACCTGATTTCCAATGGTTAAAAACGGCGACGTTGATGGAAGAGTTTATTACGGATAATCGCTTGGCCTTACAACAAAACAAGCATGAATTAGATACCAAAATAGAATTAAACCAAGTGTATGCAGATGCGAAATTGTTTCGTCGTATTTTGGATAACTTGTTATCAAATGCCATTGCTCATGGTAGTAAAGGGCGGCCAATCAATATCAAACTTTATCAAGAGAAACATGTTCAGGTGCTTGATGTGTCCAATCGTGGGCAAAAAATATCACCTGAGCAACGAGCTATTTTATTTGAACCATTTAATCGCGGTGAAGGAAAACGAAATGACCGGATTATTGGATCTGGACTGGGGTTGTCGATCGTAGCCGATTGTGCGCGTATGATGCGAGGTAAAGTTGAAATTGTAGACGTGGATTACGCGGATGTGTGTTTCCGTGTTTCTATCCCCCTAACTGAGAAAAAATAATGAAAGCGAAAATAATAAAAGCAGGGATAAGCTTAGTCGTTTTGAGTTTGGCCGGTTGTAAATTAATACCTGAAAACGAGACTGCAGCTGAGCGTCAAGAAGTGCTCCATGAAAGAAACTACTGTTTATATAAAACCCCTGAAGCCTCTGTTGAACAAAATTGTGATGTTGTTTATTGGCTTAACTATTGGCTAGATGGGGATGAAATGACTTGGGCACAACGCAAAGCTGAAATCGCTTTGCTCAGTGATAGCCCACAGGATTTGTTGCGCAAGGTACTGCTTTGCCAAGGTAAAGACACGCCGTATCAAGATAAGCTTAGATCTCAATCTTGGGCATTGAGTCTCATCAAAGAGTTTGATGGCGGCATGCAAGACATGCTCAGTGTGATGATCTATCACCCAAGTCAAGTCTTACTCGAGTCGGAATCTGCCGTGGTGACTCTAAGTAAGATTAACGGTGGACAATCAACCCGAATCGAAGAACAACAAGCCTTAGTTGACCAACAAAGACAGCAAATTGAAGAACAGCGTAGTCAAATTGAACAATTATTAAAGATTGAAGCGTCCATTATGGATAACGCTAAAGGAGATCCTAAGTGATTAAAAATGAAGCGTCGTTGAAGCCACAAATATTACTCGTAGATGACGATGAAAGTTTACTGCGATTAATGGCCATACGCCTAGAAGGCGAAGGCTACAGTGTGCAAAGTGCAGAAGGTGGTAAAGAGGCCCTGCGCTTAATGAATACCCAAAACTTTGATGCGGTATTGAGCGACCTTAGAATGCCAGGGCTAGACGGCTTGAGCCTGTTTGAAGAGATTATGTCTTTAGGCAAAGACCTGCCCGTGATATTGATGACAGCCCATGGCACCATTCAAGATGCGGTAGAGGCAACCCAAAGAGGGGTCTTTGGTTTTTTGACTAAGCCGATTGACCATACAGAACTACGCGATTTATTAGCCAAAGCGGTCAGTCAAAGTCAAGGCTCGCAAGCGGGCGCGTGGCGTGAACAGATCATTACGCGTTCTATGCAAATGGAACAACTACTTGATCAAGCCCATCGCGTTGCACAACGTGATGTCAGTGTTTTAGTCAGCGGTGCAAGTGGTACAGGTAAAGAGCTGCTGGCCAATGCTATTCATAAAGCCAGTAAACGTGCTAACAAACCTTTTGTGGCAATAAACTGCGGTGCGTTACCGGAAAACCTTTTAGAGTCTGAATTGTTCGGCCACGCCAAAGGTGCGTTCACCGGTGCAGTAAATGAGCATCAAGGTTTGTTCAGAGAAGCCGATGGCGGTACCTTATTTTTGGATGAAATTGGCGATATGCCAACGCCTTTGCAGGTAAAATTATTACGTGCATTGCAAGAGCAAGTGATTCGACCTGTGGGGAGCAGCAAGCAAATCCCCGTTGATGTGCGAATTATCTCTGCGACACACAAGAATTTGTCTACAGAAATGAGCGAAGGGAATTTCCGAGAGGATCTGTATTATCGCTTAAACGTAGTGAACTTAACCTTGCCTACGCTACGTGAACGTTCCGAAGATATTCCGTTGCTGGCGCGCTACTTATTAAAGAAAAGTGCTGAGCGGCATGAAGTACGCGTAAGTCGTTTCTCAGATGATGCTATGCAATTGTTAACCACTGAATTATGGCCAGGAAACGTACGCCAATTAGTCAATGTGGTTGAGCAATGTGTGGCATTAACACAAACCTCTGTTATTGCGGTGCATCTTGTAGAACAAGCTTTGTCTAGCTCAGAGCAAAAGTGGCCAACGCTCACTGAAGCACGTGACGCATTTGAGCAGAGTTACTTGCTTAAGCTATTGAAAATGACAGACGGCAACGTAACGCGTGCCGCTGAAATTGCCGGGCGTAACCGAACTGATTTACACAAGCTAATGAAAAAGCACGATTTGCATTCCACGGATTTTAAGCATGATTAGCGCTTATTGAGCCCAAAAAGTTCAGCAATAAATCAAAAACGCGAATAATAATCTTATTCGCGTTTTTTTGTAAAAATGTTCAATTGCGCAAAGTTAGTGCTACATATTGTTGTGTTCTGTTTTAGAATACGCGGCAATTTGTTAAAAAGGTAATTAGTTACATGCGTATAGCGTTAGGAGTGGAATACGACGGTGCCAGTTTTCACGGCTGGCAAAGGCAAAATGAAGTGATCAGTGTGCAGCAGCACTTAGAGGAAGCCTTAACGCGTATTGCCAATGAACCTATACGCGTGGTGTGTGCTGGGCGCACTGATGCAGGTGTTCATGCAACAGGGCAGGTGGTGCACTTTGAAACGAACAGCCAACGTCCAGATAGAGCATGGACGTTAGGTATCAATACTTATCTACCTGATACCGTATCAGTACGCTGGGTTAAAGCGGTGCCTGAAGATTTTCATGCACGCTTTTCAGCTACGGCGCGGCGTTATCGTTATATTATCTACAACAGTACTTTACGCAGCGGTATTTTAGCCAATGGGGTGACACATATTTATGGTGATCTTGATCATGAATTGATGAACCAAGCCGCACAGAAATTAGTGGGCAAACACGATTTTAGCTCGTTTAGAGCTGTCAACTGCCAAGCGAAAACAGCCACCCGTACTATGTCTCATATTCGCGTTAAGCGCATGGGCGACTATATTGTGATTGATGTGCAAGCGAATGCGTTTTTACATCATATGGTGCGCAATATTACTGGTACCTTGGTCGCTATTGGCCATAAAGAAAAGCCCGTCGAATGGGTAGATGAATTATTAGCAGTGAAAGATCGTACTAAAGCAGGCATTACTGCATTGCCTAACGGACTTTATTTAGTGCATGTGACGTACCCAGACGCGTTTGAACTTCCTCGTTTAAAAATGGGCCCGTTGTTCTTAGCTGACGACTTCTAAGACCAGTTTTACTTTCGTAACTTTGGATAACTGTGTTTTAATACGGTTTGAATGCGCCTAGAAAATTAATCGTTGCATCTGTCGTTGCATATCTTCAATAAAAACAACGATATGATTGCCAAAGAAGGTTTAAATTAATGAGTTGGATTGAAAAAATATTACCGCGTACTAAATCACCCACTAAAAGTAATGTACCTGAAGGTATATGGACGAAATGTGGTAAATGTGATGCGGTTCTATACAAAACTGAGCTAGAAAAACAATTAGGCGTTTGTCCTAAGTGTAATCATCATATGCGCGTCTCTGCGCGAGCTCGGTTGAATCAATTTTTAGATCAAGGTGAGCGCGTCGAGTTGGGTGCGGAACTTGAGCCAAAAGATTTACTAAAATTCAAAGATTCGAAGAAATACAAAGACAGAATTGTTGCTGCGCAAAAAGCCACTAACGAAAAAGATGCCTTAGTGGTAATGCAGGGTAAGTTAAAAGGTATGCCGGTAGCCGTTGCAGCATTTGAATTTGCCTTTATGGGGGGCTCTATGGCCTCTGTGGTGGGTGCGCGTTTTGTCAAAGCGGTTGAAGCCTGTTTAGAGCACAATATGCCGCTTATTTGCTTTTCGACCAGTGGCGGCGCACGTATGCAAGAAGCCTTACTCTCGCTGATGCAAATGGCGAAAACGAGTGCTGCTTTGGCTAAAATGAGCGAGAAGGGCTTGCCTTATATTTCTGTTCTCACCGATCCGACTATGGGCGGCGTCTCTGCAAGTTTGGCGATGTTAGGTGATGTGAATGTTGCAGAGCCAAAAGCACTTATCGGCTTTGCGGGCCCTCGTGTTATTGAACAAACTGTGCGTGAAACCCTACCTGAAGGCTTTCAGCGCAGTGAGTTTTTGCTTGAGAAAGGGGCAATTGATGTGATTATCGACAGACGAGAAATGCGCGACCGTCTGCATAGCATATTATCTAAGTTGCATCATCAACACGTATAAAACCTCAGTACATTAATGACAAATTTATCTTCTAAACAGGCCTCTGATTTCGAGGCCTGGTCTTTAAATGAATGGCTGGATCACCTCAGCGCATTACATCCTAAAAATATCGAAATGGGTTTAGGCCGCGTTACTAACGTGTTCGAGCAACTTGACATTTCGTTTTCAAAACAAACCGTTGTGACCGTTGCTGGTACTAATGGCAAGGGTACCACTTGCGCATTTATAGAGCAGGCATGTTTGGCTGCTGGTAAAAAAGTGGGTGTCTATAGTTCGCCTCATTTAATCGACTACACTGAGCGTGTGCGTATTAACGGGGTTGATGGCAGCGAGCAAGCACACTGCCACGCGTTTCAAGCTGTAGAACGTGCGCGAGGCAATATTCCACTGACCTATTTTGAATTTGGCACCTTAGCGGGCCTTAAATTTATTCATGACGCGAATGTAGACATAGCAGTACTTGAAATTGGGTTAGGAGGCCGCTTAGACGCGGTAAATATCGTATCGCCTGATATTGCGGTGATCACCAGTATCGATTTAGATCATCAAGATTGGCTAGGAGATACCAAAGAGCTTGTGGCAGCTGAAAAAGCGGGCATTATGCGTCCTGATATACCTGTGGTCATAGGGGAGTCAGTAAAATATCACGCGTTGATAGATGCAGTGGCATCAAACAATGCCACTGCTTGGTGGCAACGACAAGATTTTGATTACCAAGTTGAACATGATGTGATGAGCTGGACAAATCATGATGTTAGCTACTCACACTTACCCTTACCGCACATTCCAGTGCAGAATGTCTCTACTGGATTACAGGTGCTGCAAATACTTGAGCTTGGTTTAAGCGAAGAGCAAATTACCCATGTGATTCAGGACACTCGTGTACCTGGGCGTTGCCAAATACTGTCTCAGTCACCCAAGGTCATGCTGGATGTGGCACATAATCCCCACGCTACCGACTATCTGTTGTCGCAAATAGCCAAGTGTGATTACAACAACCTCTTCTTGGTTGTTGGTATGTTAAAAGACAAAGATATTAAAGCAAGTCTTGCTGATTTTTCTGGTTTGAATGCCCAGTGGATGTTGGGGGGATTAGATGTGCCAAGAGGGGCAACTGCTGGTGAAATTAAATCAGTACTAGACGAACAGCAAAAAGTGCTAGAATTTTCAACGGTCGCCGAAGCGTTCGAAAAAGCCAAGGCTTTGGCCCATGAGCAAGACTTGATTGTGGTATTCGGTTCTTTTTTTACCGTATCAGACATTCTTAGGTTAACGAATGAAGGATTAAACGAGTGACATCTGCGCTAAAAAATCGATTAATTGGTACGGTTATTATAGTGGCTATTGCTGTTATTTTTTTACCGGATTTGCTGGGGGGAAAAACCCAGAGTGAGAAAGAGTTGTTTGTTGAATTGCCCGAACGCCCAGCGGTGAAGACAGTGCAGCGGCCTAGCCATTTCTCAAGTGAAGAGGTTGCGAATATTGCTTCTAGAGACATCGAGATAGTTGAAGACAAAGCGCTTGACGATAAGATCCACAACAACGATGAAGCAGGTGTTGAGAATAACGAACAAGATGACGCAGATGTCGCTGCTCAGACAGCTTCAGCCGAGAAGGAAAATACACCTGTAGCGGCTAAGGACACTGCCAAATCCACTAATCAAGCTTACGAGAAAGCGTTACTAGAGGGGGCTGGTTGGGTCGTGCAGTTGGGAACATTTAGGCATAAAAAAAATGTGCAAGAATTACTCGAAAAATTAGAGAAGGGGGGGTATCGTGCGTTTTCAAGACCGGTTCAGACCAGCAGTGGCACGTTAACCAAGGTATTTGTCGGTCCAGATTTACAAAAAGTGCGTTTGCAAAATTCTTTAGCTGAATTAACGAAACTGACTGGCTTGAAAGGTCGTATTACTCCATTCACTGTTCAGTGATGAATCGGTATTAATCCTAAAATTAGCAAGATTTTAGTGATGAGTTTTGGTAATATGCGCGCGAATTTAGTGTCATGGCGTGAGTATTAAGTTTTTGACCCACGTTATGCATCACCAGCGGATTTATCAATTTATATGAACTGGATAGACTACGCCATTATTGGTGTGATTCTGCTTTCCACTGTTATCAGTTTAATACGTGGCTTCGTTAAGGAAGCCATTTCGCTAGCTGTTTGGTTCTGCGCGTTTTTCATTGCTAGTCGCTTTTACGCAGACCTGGCTACTTATCTGACGAGTATTGATGATCAAACCATACGAAACGGTGTGGCTATTGCGATTTTGTTTATCGTGACATTGATACTTGGTGGTTTACTCAATTATCTCATTTCACAGTTAGTGCATTACACTGG